>NZ_JBHXIB010000012.1:122102-186563 GCF_042723975.1 Amycolatopsis sp. NPDC058340
GTGGCAAGGACGGTTCTAACCGTCCTTGCCACTCACGAGGCCCAGGCCGCTCAGAGTTCGGTGACCTTGCCGTCGGCCACTTCCAGCCGCCGCGTCGTCGCCACCGCGTCCAGCATCCGCCGGTCGTGCGTCACCAGCAGCAGCGTCCCCGGATACTCCGCGAGCGCCGACTCCAGCTGCTCGATCGCGGGCAGGTCGAGATGGTTCGTCGGCTCGTCGAGCACCAGCAGGTTCACCCCGCGCGCCTGCAGCAGCGCCAGCGCCGACCGGGTCCGCTCCCCCGGCGACAGCGTGGCGGCCGACCGCAGGACGTGCGAGGCCTTGAGCCCGTACTTCGCCAGCAGCGTGCGCACGTCGGCGTCGGCGAGTTCCGGCACCTCCCGGGCGAACGCCTCGACGAGCGGAAGGTCGCCGAGGAACAGCTTCCGCGCTTGATCGACTTCCCCGACCACGACACCGGAACCGAGCGAAGCGGCGCCCTCGTCGACCGGGACCCGCCCGAGCAACGCCGCGAGCAGCGTCGACTTCCCGGCGCCGTTGGCCCCGGTGATCGCGACCTTGTCCGCCCAGTCGATCTGCAGGTCGACCGGGCCGAGGGTGAATTCGCCCCGCCGCACCACCGCGCCACGCAGGGTCGCCACGACCGCGCCCGCCCGGGGCGCCGCGGCGATCTCCATACGCAGTTCCCATTCCTTGCGCGGTTCTTCGACGACTTCGAGCCGCTCGATCATGCGGTCGGTCTGGCGTGCCTTCGACGCCTGCTTCTCGGTGGCCTCGCTCCGGAACTTGCGGCCCACCTTGTCGTTGTCGGTGGCCTTGCGCCGGGCGTTCTTGACCCCCTTCTCCATCCACGAACGCTGCATCGCACCACGGGCTTCGAGCGAAGCCCTGGTGTTCGCGTACTCCTCGTACTCCTCGCGGGCGTGCCGTCGCGCGACGGCGCGCTCCTCCAGATACGACTCGTAACCGCCGCCGTAGGTCCGCACCTGTTGCTGCGCGTAGTCCAGCTCGACGACGCGGTCCACGGTGCGGGCGAGGAATTCCCGGTCGTGGCTGACCAGCACCGTCCCCGCGCGCAGCCCGGTCACGAACCGCTCCAGCCGTTCCAGGCCGTCGAGGTCGAGGTCGTTGGTCGGCTCGTCGAGCAGGAAGATGTCGTACCGGCTCAGCAGCAGCGAGGCCATCCCGGCGCGCGCCGCCTGCCCGCCCGAGAGCGACAGCATCGGCTGGTCGAGGTTGACGGTGAGCCCGAGATCCGCGACGACCTCGCCCGCCCTGTCGTCCAGGTCCGCCCCGCCGAGCGCGAGCCACCGGTCGAGGGCGAGCCCGTAGGCGTCGTCCGCGCCGGGTTCGCCCGCGGTGAGCGCCTCGGTGGCGGCGTCGAGCGCGGCCTGGGCGGCGGTGACGCCGGTGCGCCGGGAGAGGAACGCGCGGACGGACTCACCCTCGCGACGTTCCGGTTCCTGCGGGAGGTGACCGACGGTGGCCGTCGGCGGGTTCAGCCGGACACTGCCCTCTTCCGGCGGCACGAGGCCGCCGAGGGTCTTCAGCAGGGTCGACTTGCCCGCGCCGTTCACGCCGACGAGACCGATCACTTCGCCCGGGGCGACGACCAGGTCGAGACCGGAGAACAGAACACGGTCGCCGTGGCCGGCGGCGAGATTCTTGGCAACGAGTGTGGCGCTCATGAGATCGGTAAGTCTACGGGGACCGATTGAACAGCTCGTGGTCCCTCGGAAGAGTGGCAAGTATCCAAGCGATCACGGAACGTGGGTAACCTGGTTGTTCTTCTGGACCCGAACGAATCCCCCGAGCATTGAGGTCGGTGACAGCAAATGGCGGACTCCGCCACCCCGGTCCCCGTCGTCCACCAGCAGAAAGGCGGTACTCGCAGGCCGACATTGAGCAGGCGGCGGGAAGTCGGTCATGCCAGCGCGCGGTCGCTGCTGATGACGATCCTCGGCGAGTACGTCCTGCCCCGTGATCAGGCGATCTGGACGTCGACGCTGGTCGAAGCGCTGAGTGTGCTGGACATCGAAGAGAAGTCCGCGCGGCAGGCGCTGGCCCGTTCCTCCGCCGAGGGCTGGGTGGTCTCCGAACGCGTCGGACGAAGAGTGCGCTGGTCGCTCACTCCACCAGGCAGGCGCCTCCTGACCGAAGGCGCGGAACGGATCTACGCCTTCGGCAACGAGGAGAAGGCCTGGGACGACCGCTGGCTGATGCTGATCGTCTCGGTCCCCGAGGCGAAACGGGATCTCCGGCACAGGCTGCGCACGCGCCTCACGTGGGCCGGTTTCGGCTCACCGGTGGCGGGTGTCTGGGTCAGCCCCGACCTCAGCCGCCAGCGGGAGGCCCAGCAGATCGTGCAGGAACTCGGCCTCGACGCCCAGGCGATGTCGTTCACCGCCGCCTACGGCGACGTCGGCGACCAGGAGACGATGGTCGCGCGCTCCTGGGACCTGAGTGAACTCAAGGACCGCTACGAGGACTTCATCGACCGCTTCACCGGGTTGCGTCCTTCCGGCGAACGCGGCGTACTGCGCGCGCAGACCGAACTCGTACACGAATGGCGCAGCTTCCCGTTCCTCGATCCACGCCTTCCGCTAAAACTTCTCCCCGACGGTTGGAGCGGCGTGCGCGCGGCGGACCTCTTCCACCGCAAACACGTCGAATGGCGACCGGAAGCACAGGCGCAATGGGACGAACTCGCGGCGACCTCGGGCTAGGGTCACGGGAAACCGACCCACCGGAGGGAACCCGCCTTGGCCACCTCGATCCGCCTCGACCGTGAAGACGACCTCGCCGTCCTGACCATCGCTTCGCCGCCGCTGAACCTCTACACGGCGGAACTGCAGCGCGAACTGGGCGAGGCGATCGGCGAACTGGAGGCCACGCCACCGCGCGCGGCACTGATCCGCGCCGAAGGCAAGATCGTCAGCGGCGGGGTGGACGTCTCCCTGTTCGACGCCCAGTCGAGCGCCACCGAGGCGAAGGTGCTCTTCGACGAGATGCTGGCGATCCCCGACCGGATCGCCGCACTCCCGTTCCCCACCGTGTTCGCCGCCCACGGCCTGTGCCTCACCTGGGCGTTCGAGGTCGCGGTCGCCTGCGACATCATCCTCGCGAGCGAGAAGGCCAAATTCGGCCTGGTCGAACGGGTCGTCGGCCTGACCCCGACCATGGGCGGCACGCAGCGGCTCGCCGCCCGCGCCGGGGTCGGCCGCGCCAAGGAGTTCGTGATGACGGGCGCGACCTACGACGCCGCGACGCTCGAACGCTGGAACGTGGTCAACCGGGTGTTCCCGGCGGACGGCTTCGACGAGGCCGTGCGCGCCTTCACGATCGACCTCGCGCAGGGGCCGACGCGGGCGCACGCCGCCACCAAGAAGGTCTTGGAGCACTACGAGCACGGCGGTGTCGCCGAGGCGAACGAGCACATCACGACCATCGCCGCCGGGCTCTTCGACACCGAGGACCTGCGGGGCGCGGTGAAGTCGTTCCTCGCCGACGGCCCGGGCAAGGCGACCTTCACCGGCCGCTGAGCCTTCCGCACCACTTCGAATCCGCGGTGTCGCCCTGGGCGACGCCGCGGTTTTCGTTCGTCCAGACGGATCCGGCGCCGGATTCCGCCAGGCGTACGACAGGGCGGTTCACGACCGACGAATCGGTCTAGACCTTTTATGCGCTCCGCGCTACATTCATCTGTGGTCTAGACCACACGCGCCATTGCAGAGCAGGTCAGTCTCGCCGCCTCTTTTGGAGAGAACCGCCATGAGACGCACCAGAAGAAGACTACTCAGCGCACTCACCGTGACACTCCTCGCCGCCGGGCTCCTCGTGGCCGCGGGTAATCCGGCGTTGGCGGCGGGCCGCCTCCGCGCCGCCTTCACCCTGGCCGGCACCACCGGTGAATACACCGTCACCAACCCCAGCAGCGAAACCGTCGCCGACTGGTCCATCACCTTCACCGTGCCCGCCGGCGTGACCGCCACGAGCGGCTCGCACGCCACGGTCTCCCAGTCGGGCAACCAGGTCACCCTCACCCCGGCGTTCTACATCAAGTCGCTCGCGCCGGGCCGTTCGACCTATCCCTACAGCCCGTCGTTCCAGCTCAGTTCCGCGGTCACCCCGACCACGTGCCGGATCGACGACGCCAACTGCGACGGCTCGGGCGACGCACCGCCGTCGACGCCTGCCAACCTGCGGCTCGTGGCGAAGACGACCACGACGGCCGCGCTGGCCTGGAACGCCGCGGCTCCCGGTTCGCTGCCCGTCGTCGGCTACGACGTCTACCAGGGCACCACACTGGCGGCCTCGGTCACCGGCACCGAAGCGAGGATCACCGGGCTGACGCCGAACACGGCCTACAGCTTCACCGTCGTCGCCAAGGACCGCAAGGACGCCAAGTCCCCGCCCACCCCGGCGCTGGCGGTGACCACCAACAACCCGAGCGACGACACCCAGGCGCCGACCGCGCCGTCGAACCTCCGCTCGACCGCCGTCACCTCGGGCTCCGTCTCGTTGGCGTGGAACGCTTCCACCGACAACACCGGCGTCGTCTCCTACGACGTCTACCGCGGCACGACCCTCGCCACCACCGTCACCGGGACGACCGCCACGGTGACCGGGCTTTCACCGTCCACTTCGTACTCTTTCACGGTCAAAGCCCGTGACGGGTACGACAACGTCTCCGCGGCGAGCGCCGCCGTCAGCGCTCGCACCGGCGACATCGTGAACGGGTACGCCCGGGTCGGTTACTTCGTCCAGTGGGGTATCTACGGCCGCCAGTTCTTCGTCAAGAACCTGGTGACCAACGGGTCGGCCGCCAAGCTGACCCATCTGCTGTACGCCTTCGGGAACATCGACCCGGTCAACCACACCTGCCTTTCGGGTGTCACCAAGGGAACGACGTCCAATCCGCAGGACCCGAACCAGGGTGACGGCGCGGGCGACGCGGAAGCCGACTACTCGCGGCCGATGTCCGCGGCCCAGTCCGTCGACGGTGTCGGCGACACCGGCTGGGAGACGCTGCGCGGCAACTTCAACCAGCTGAAGAAGCTCAAGGCCAAGTACCCCAACCTGAAGGTGCTCATCTCCTTGGGCGGCTGGACCTACTCGAAGTACTTCTCCGACGTCGCGGCCACTCCCGCGTCGCGGCAGAAGTTCGTCGCCTCGTGCATCGACACGTACCTGAAGGGCAACGTGAAGCCGTATGGCGGCGCCGGCGGGCCGGGCACGGCCGCGGGCATCTTCGACGGTATCGACATCGACTGGGAGTGGCCGGGCAGCCCCGACGGGCATCCCGGGAACCACTGGAGCGCCAACGACAAGACGAACCTGACCGCGCTGCTGGCCGAGTTCCGCACGCAGATGGACGCTTACGGCGCGACCACCGGCAAACGGTACGAACTGCAGGCGTTCACCCCCGCCGACCCGGCGAAGGTGAAGGGCGGCTGGGAGATCCCGAAGATCTTCGACTACCTCGACGTCGCGAACGTGCAGGGCTACGACTTCCACGGCTCGGGCAGCGACAACTCGTGGGAGCCGAACCGCACCGGCCATCAAGGGAACCTCTACGCCGACGCGGACGATCCGTACAACTTCAAGTTCAGTGTGGAGTCGGCGATCAACGCCTACACCGAAGCCGGTGCCAATCCACGGAAACTGACCCTCGGGCTCGCCTTCTACGGAAGAGGCTGGCAAGGGGTCGCGGACGGCGGGAAGAAGGGCGAATGGCAGAGCGCGACGGGAGCCGCGCCAGGCCAGTTCGCCGAGGAAGCAGGTACTCGTGGCTACGCGAATCTCTTGGCCAGTGTCCCCAACTGCGCCGTCCAGCACGACACCGCGGCCGTGGCCACGTCGTGCTACACCGGCAACGGCGGGCAATGGTGGACCTTCGACGACGCCTGGTCCATCCAGCAGAAGGTCGCCTGGCTCAAGACGAGAGGACTGCTCGGGGTCATGGCCTGGGAAATGTCCGGTGACACCGGATCCCTCATGACCACAGTGGACAACTCGCTGAAGTGACGCCTCGTGAGTGGTAAGGACGGTTAGAACCGTCCTTACCACTCACGAGCGCAACTGCGCCCTCGCCTAGACCGAGTCCTTGGTCGCGGACCAGCCCCCGTCGACCACCAGTTGCGTCCCCGTGACGTACGAGGCCGCGGGCGAGGCCAGGAAGGCGATCACCTCGGCCACCTCGGCGGGCTCCCCGAGCCTCCCCGCCGGGGTGGCCTTGACCGCGCGAGCGTGATCGGCCTCGTCCACCTTGTCCCAGGCCGGCGTGAGGATCGGGCCGGGCAGCACGGAGTTCACGCGGACGTCGGGCGCGTACTCCACGGCCAGCTGACGGGCGAGCGCCACCAAAGCTCCCTTGCTCGCCGCGTAGGCGGGCCGCCCGGGCAGGCCGATCATGGCGTGCACCGAGGAGACCAGGACGATCGATCCGCGCCGCTCCCGCAACGACGTCAGGCAGGTCTTGGCGCCGAGATACGCGCCCGCCAGATTGACGTCCAGCTGGCGGTCCCAGTCCTTCCTGCCGAGCTCGTGCAGCGGCGCCATCACCGAGGTGAACGCGTTGCTGACCAGGACGTCGACCCCGCCGCACGTCTCTTCCGCCAGCTCGACGGCCCGGCGCCACGTGTCCTCCTCGGATACATCGCCGACGACGCTGTGCCGGAGTCCGGGCTGCCCGGTGATGTCGATGCCGACGATGGTGTGGCCCGCCGCGCCCAAGCGGGCGGCGGTCGCCGCGCCGATACCGGACGCCGCTCCCGAAACGATCGCGCAGGATGTGGTCAAAAGGGATTCACCTCCACGTCGGCTTGCTGCACAGTGTGCCTCGTGACTTCTGCGAACGACGACCGGACTCTGCTCATCGTCGGCTCCTACACCGCCGCGAGCAACGGCAAGGGCGAGGGCATCGGCACCTTCTGGCGCGACGCGCGGACCGGGGAGCTGACCCCGGCGGGCTCGCTCGAACTGGATTCGCCGAGCTGGCTGACGCCGCATCCCACCCTTCCGGTGCTCTACGCCGTCAACGAGACGGCCGAAGGCGCGGTCACCGCCGTGGCGGTCGCCGAGGACGGGACCCTGTCGGCCTTGAACTCGCTGCCGACCGGCGGGGCGGATCCGTGCCATCTGTCGGTCACCCCGGACGGCCGGTTCCTGCTGTGCGCCAACTACAGCGGCGGCAGCCTGGCCGCGTTCGCGCTGGGCCCGGACGGGGTGCCCACCGTGCGGACCGCGCTGGTCCAGCACGAAGGCAGCGGCCCGCACACCGGACGGCAGGAAGCCGCGCACGTCCACATGGCCGTCGTCGACGAGACCGGCACGCTGGTCAGCGCGGTCGATCTGGGCACCGACGAGATCCGCAGCTATCGCCTCGGCGAGGAGGGCGACCTGATCCCCGTGTCGGTGTCGACGCTGCCCGCCGGGACCGGCCCACGGCAACTGGTCCGGCGTCCCGGTACGAACCACGCGTACGTCGTCGGCGAACTGGCCGCGTCGCTGGTGACGGTGCGCGAAGAGCCGCCGGGCACGTTCGTCGTGGAGAACTCCGTTCCGGCGACGCTCGAACCGGGCGGAGACAACCTCCCGGCGCAGCTCGTCCTGCACGACGAACGGCTGTTCCTGTCGAACCGGGGGCCGGAAAGGATCACGGAGTTCACTTACGACGGTGTGGCCGTGGCCGACCACGGCACCGGCGAATGGCCCCGGCACTTCTCCTTCGTCGGCGAGCATTGTTATGTCGCAGCACAGAGCAGTGACGCGATCCAGGTCTACGAACGCGCGACCTGGCGCCTGATCGGCGGTTATCCGGTCGGGAGCCCGTCCTTCGTCGGTCTTTGGCCGCACTGATTCGTTCAGCCCGCTGAACGGAGCGGACTTCTTTCTTTTCGAGGCGAATAAAGGTCTTGACGCAACTGGTTCAGACCATGACACTGAACCGCACGCCGCCGGTGACCTGGCTCACACCCGCCCGAGGAGAACCATGTCCCTACCGAGGAAACTGCTCGCCCTGGCAACGCTCGTCCCATTGGCGCTAGGTCTTTTCAGCGCTCCCACTCAGGCCGCGCCCGCCACTTTCACCCATCCCGGCGTGCTGGTCAGCCGCCCGCAACTGGACTTCGTCCGCGCCAAGGTGCAGGCCGGCGCACAACCCTGGAAACAGGCCTACGACGCGATGATTTCGAGTTCGTACGCCTCACTGTCCCGGTCACCGAAACCACGCGCCATCGTCGAATGCGGTTCCTATTCGAATCCGAACATCGGCTGTACCGATGAACGGCAAGACGCGATCGCCGCGTATTCCCTTTCACTGGCGTGGTACATCACGCGCAACGCGAAATACGCGGCCAAGGCGATCGAGATCATGGACGCCTGGTCCGCGGTATTGAAGGACCACACGAACAGCAACGCTCCCCTGCAATCGGCGTGGTCGGCCTCCTCGTGGCCGCGCGCCGCGGAGATCATCAAACACACCTACACGAGCTGGCCGAATTCCGGCCGTTTCGGCACCATGCTCCGGAACGTGTACCTGCCCGAGGTGATCAACGGCAGTCACAGCAACGGGAACTGGGAACTCAGCATGACCGAGGCCGCGATCGGCATCGCCGTGTTCCTCGACGACAAGACGGCCTACGACAAGGCCGTCGCGAAGTTCCGCACCCGCGTCCCCGCCTACCTCTACCTGACCAGCGACGGCGCGCTCCCGAAGACCGCGCCCGGCAGCGGCCTGGACACCCGCGACAAGATCGTGAAGTACTGGCAGGGCCAGACGACGTTCGTCAACGGCCTCTCCCAGGAGACCTGCCGGGATTTCACGCACACCGGCTACGGTCTCGCCGCCATCGCGGACTTCGCCGAGACCACCCGCATCCAAGGCCAGGACCTCTACCCCGAGATCGCCGACCGCCTCCGCGAAGGCCTCGGCTTCCACGCGAAGTACCAGATGGGCGCCGCCGTCCCGTCGTGGCTGTGCGGCGGCAGCCTGAAGCTCGGCCTCGGCCCGATCACCGAAGTCGGATACAACCACCTCCACACCCGCCTCGGGCACACCATGAGCAACACCGAGGCCCTCACCCTGCGCCAGCGCCCGGCGGGTACCAACCACCTGTTCGTCGCCTGGCAGACCCTCACGCACGCCGGCAACCCACAGTGACCCCGTGGGGGCCGCCCGAATGCGGCAGGGCGGCCCTCACGGACCGTTTTCCCAGTTCAGACACACAGTGACCCCTGGTTGCAACCCCCTGTTCGGGACCCGCTAAAGTACTCACATCGCACTCCACGGAGCGCGGGTCCGGGCTGTGGCGCAGTTTGGTAGCGCACTTGACTGGGGGTCAAGGGGTCGCAGGTTCGAATCCTGTCAGCCCGACCGGAAGACGAAGCCCCTGGCTTGTACCTCAGGTACAGGTCAGGGGCTCTTTCGTGTTCGGTTCACTTTGCGGACCGGATACGGCCTCGACCTGGTGTGACACCGCCCACTGCGCGCGTGGTGTCGAGCCGGGCCGCCTCGCTAACGTTCGCGGGATGAACTTCCTTGATCATGTTCTTTTGGGGGTACGCGATCTCGAGGCGGCGGCGGAGCGGTTCCGTCGCGAGTGGGGCCTGGGCACTGTACCCGGCGGTTCGCCGGTCCCTGGTGTCTCCAACGCGGTGGTTCCGCTAGAGCCACCGCTGTACTTGGAACTCGTCACCGCCACCGACGCCGGCGCGAGCGAGGCCGCGGCGCGTTTGGCCGCCGTCACCGCGGCGGGAGACCGCCTGTTCACCTGGGCGATCGAGCCGGAAGATCTCGACTCCCGCGCCGCGGTTCTGGGGATCGAGCCGTTGGACGGCGGGGACACCGGGCGCTGGCGTTTGCTCGGCGAGGTCGAACAAGGTCGGCCGTTCTTCATCGAATACGACATCGCTCGCGTAGACCGCGTCGCGGGATGGCAAAGCGCTTATTTCGAGGCCGCACATGACTGCGCGCCCGGCCGGGTGACGTTTCTGGAAGTCGGCGGCGACGAGTCCAGCCTTCGGCAGTGGGTGGGCGAGCTTGATGTGCCACTGCGGATGGCCGGTGGCGAGCCACGCCTCGTGGCCGCGGGGATCGCCACTGATCGAGGCGAGATCCTGGTGCGCTGAAACCGCTGAGGAAAGCGGGTCTCCGCGGCAACGGAGACCCGCCTCACCTCACCAGCTCACACTGAACTCGGCCGTGGCCCCACTGCCGGTCTTCGCCAGCCGGGCGATCCGGCTCCGCCGTTCCGGAGAAGGATCCTCCTGCGGCAACGGGCTCGCGTCGGTGATGTAGTTCCACGAAGCCCACCACGACCCATCGGGCGCCTGGAAGGCGTTGAACGCGCCGGGACCCCGTTTGTTGCCCGGCAGGTTCTTCTTGCGGAACTTGTCCGGCAGCCCCGGCCGGAACCGCGGCTCACCGTCCGGATCGGGCGCGTAGGAGAAGTAAGCGCGCTGCTCCGCCATCGGCGTGCACCGGTTGTCCGTCAGCGCGGTTCCGCAGTAGGCGACGCCGGTGGAGTAGCGGTTCGCGTACCAGTTGTTCCCCGAATAGAAGAGGTACCAGTCCCCGTCGATGCGGACGGCGTTGGGATTCTCGATCGTGAGAACGTCGTCGGACGGGCTGTTGTGGTGGGTCCACTCGAGATTCGCGTTGTCGATGAGCTTCTTCGCGTCGGCTTCCGCTATCCGCCGCACGTGACGGGGCCGGTCGAAGTCCAGTTTGGCGGCACCCAGGGCGGTGACGCGATCTTGCGTCCAAGCACCGTTGCGCAGGGTCAGCCAGACCTCACCCTGTCCCCTGCTCACGTCGGCGTCGATCGCCCATCCGCGATCCGGGCAGAACAGCGGATCGGCGTTGGCGACGAACCCGCCCGTGGGGCGTAACGAGGTCGCGTAGCCGATGCAGTGTTTCGCCTGTCCGGCGGGTTCGGAGCCGGGCAGTGCCGCGCTGTAGAACACGTAGTAGACGACACGGCCGTCCTCCTGATGGGCGAACAGTGCCGGTGTCCACAGTGGAGAGTCCGGTCTCGCCCAGTATCCCGCGGGGAACGTGACGCCGTCCCAGGCGTCTCCGTCGACAGCACCCCGGCGCTGGAAGGTTCCCCCGCTGAACTCGACCTTCGTGTACGGAAGCTTCCTGCCCGCGACGCTCGCGCCGACCGCGACGTAGGTGTTCGTCTCCGGTATCCGCATCAGATCCGCCGCGGGGAACCGGAAGTCAAGCGACTCGTCGCGAGGCCCGGTTTCGGCCGTGGCGCTCGGCGCGGCCGCCAGGAGGCTGATGCCGCACAGGACGGCGATCAGGGCGCGCCGCATCATCGGGTCACCGTCACACGGGCACGGACCGGACGGTGATCGCTCCCGTAGCCGCCGAGGGCGTCCACCGCGGAGCCGGTCGAATCCTTCTTCGCCCACACGTGGTCGATGGACCTGGTGCCGTGGCTCGGCGCGCTGTAGGGGTCGGCCACGCGCCGCAGCCCGGCCATCAGGTCCGAACCCGGTTCGGCGTTGAAGTCTCCCATGACGATCGGTTCGGCCACCCGCGACGAGAACCAGTCCGCGGTGTTGCGGACCTGGAGGTTGTGCAGCTCGCGGTTGAGGTCGAACCGTTGCGCGGACGGGGTGAGGTGCACGACGCCGACGACCCACTCGAAGCCCGCACCTCCGACCCGCACCCAGTTGACGTACTTGGGTGGCACCCAGCAACCGCAGTCACCGGGTTCGGCGGGGCCGGTACCGGGCGTGGACGGGTCCACTTTGGACGCGGGTGAGATCTCGCCGGCACCGTGGCCGGTGATGGTCATGTTGCCGCGCACCAGGATGGCGTTGTGCTTGATCGCGCGGCGGTCCGTCTCGTAGATGGCGACATAGCCCGTCGCCGCCGCGGCCTCCCTCACGACGTCCTCGCGGTCGGCGACCTCCTGCAGGCCCAGGACGGCGGGACGTTCGGTCTCGATGAGACGGACCAGGTCGGCCTTGAGCCCGCCCGCGTCGCCCACGTTGTAGGTGACGACCTTGATCGTGCGCTCGGTCGCGGCCTCAGCGCTGGGCACCGCGACGAGTGAGGCGAGCGGAACGAGCAGTGCCAGCGCGAAAGCCTTGCGCCTCGAATGCTTCATGGAATTCCCTCCAGTGTCGATGACGGAGGGAATCGGACCATCGGCGGCCCGCCACGGGCAACGGCAAGCGCGATGCCGTCATTTTCCGGAAAGAATTGGCCCGGTCATTCCGGCGAAGGGTTCTCCCAGACGAAGGTGACCTTGTTGCCGTCGGGATCCACGATCTCCGTCAGCTTGACGAAACCGAAGTCCTGGACAGGGCCGCATTCCACGCCGCGCTCCGCGAGGTCGCCGACGGTCTCGTCGATGTCTTCGACGACGATGACCACGGTGCTCTTGCCCGCGGGTTCCGGGTCGTGGGCGACCTGGATGCCCGCGCTCCCGGCGATCCGCCATTCCGCGACACCTTCCATGGGTTCGGTGTCGGGCCTCCGCCCGATCCACCGCTCGTACCAGGCGACCGCGGCGGCATGGTCCGAGACCGGCAAGACCGCGTAGACATCCTTGAAGGCCGGCAAGGCGGATCGTCCTTCCACTCGGGATCGCCGACCACTCTAGGTCGTTTTGTCCGAGTTCGCCTCGGCTTTACAAGGTCACCTTTACCCTGCTTCCGTGACCGGCAGAAGGACAGTGAGGATGACCGCACGGCTTTTCGCCGTGCTGGCCGTCCTCACCGCCGTCGCCCTGTTGCAGGGCGCGCTGTGCAGTGACGGCGCCGCCGCGGCCGGTTCACCCTGCGCTCCCCTGGTCGCCGCCGAAGCGACCCACGTCACCGGCCCGGAGGAACCCCTTCCGGACAGCCACCTCGACGACCTCACAGGTATCGGCGTGGCGCTGCTCGCCGTGCTCCTCCTGCTCGTCCGGCACCATCGGCCCCCTGAGACGGGAGTGCCGCCGTCTTCGCCGGCGAGGTGTTCGACGAGCACTCCACCACTCGTCCGGCTCTGCGTTTCCCGTACCTGATCGGCGAAGCACCATGCCGTTTTCAGTTGCCGGAACCGAGCCGAGGACACAACAGAATGACCAAGAACACCAAGGTTTCCCTGACGGTCGTGGCCGTCGTGATCGCGGTGGTGGCCGCGCTGCTGGTCTTCACCAACCTGGGTGAAGACACCCCGGCGGCGCAGGCGGACGCGCCTCCGGTGGTACCCGCGTCGATCCTCGTCCGGCCGGACAGCCATCGGCTCTCCGACCCGCCGGGCAGCAGGGTGACCGTCGTGGAGTTCCTCGACCTCGAATGCGAGGCGTGCGGCGCGGCGTTCCCCGGCGTCGAACGGCTCCGCGCCGAGTACGGCGACCGGGTCACCTTCGTCCTGCGCTACTTCCCCATCCCCAGCCACCAGAACGCCGAACTCGCCGCCCGAGCCGTGGAAGCCGCCGGTAAGCAGGGCAAGCTCGAACCGATGTACCGCATGATGTTCGAGAAACAGCCGGAATGGGGCGACCAGCAGGTCTCCCACCGCGATACCTTCCTCGGGTTCGCGCGGCAGCTGGGCCTCGACCTGAAGGCCTTCGAGACCGCGCTGGACGACCAGGTCACGCTCGGCCGGGTATTGGCCGACCGCACCGACGGCGCGAACATCGGTGTCGAGGGCACACCGACGTTCTTCGTCAACGGCGTGAAGTTCTCGGGCTCGCCGTCCTATCAGGGCCTCAAGGCGGTCATCGACCGGGAACTGGCGAAATGAAGCCGTTCGCCGTCCGGGTGACGCCGTGGGTGCTGCTCGCCGGCGGGGCGATCGGGCTACTGGCCTCCTTCGTCCTCACCGTCGAGAAGATCAAGCTGCTCAAGGACTTCTCCTACATCCCGACCTGCAGTGTCAATCCGGTCCTCAGCTGCGGCTCGATCATGAAGACTCCGCAGGCGGACTTGTTCGGCTTCCCCAATCCGTTGCTGGGGATCGCCGGCTTCGGCGTGGTCGTCACGACCGGGGTCGTCCTGCTCGGCGGAGCACGGCTCCCCCGGTGGTACTGGCTGGGCCTCCAGATCGGCTCGGCGCTCGGTGTCGTGTTCGTGCACTGGCTGATGGTCCAGAGCCTGTACGTCATCGGTGCGTTGTGCCCCTACTGCATGGTCGTGTGGGCGGTGACCATCGCCGTCTTCTGGTACACGACCCTGCACAACCTCCACAAAGGACCGGAGGTGAAGGCGGCGCTCCGGTACCACAGCGTGGTACTCGTGCTCTGGTACGCCGCCATCACCGTCGCGGTCCTGCAGGCCTTCTGGAGTTACTGGACGACGCTCGTCTGAAGGCGGCTCCGGTCGAGACCACGCAATCCCCAGGCGCAGACGGCGCCGATCACCGTCAGGGCGAGCCACGGGAACTCCGGGAGGCCCGCCCGGCGTGCGAGGTCGAAGACGGTGCCGGTGAACAGGTTGCCGAGGAGGATGCCCACGCCGACGATCGTGTTGTAGAAGCCGTAATGCGTGGCGACGAGCCGATCGCCGGACAGCCGCACGACAGTGTCCATTTCGAACGGGAAGACGACGACCGTCCCCACGGCCAGCAGGGCCGCGGAGACGAGCAACCCGGCTCCCGCGACGACCGGTCCCGCCCTGGCGACGGTCAGCGGCGCGAGGAAGGCCGCGGCCATGAACGTCATGCCCGCGGCCAGGCACGTGCCGGGCGGCCACCGGTCCTTGAACCAGGCGGTGATCTTGAGCTGCCCGGCGATCGCGAGGCCGCCCGAGAGCACGAACAACCCGGCGATGAGCACGGTCGCCGACGTCTCCGATCCGGTGATCCGGCGGGCCTCCATCGGAAGCGCCAGATAGGTCTGGAACGACAGCACGTACGAGCCGATCATCACCAGCGCGAAGAGCAGGAAGGACCGATTCGCCACGACGATCCGCCAGTCCACCCAGACCGAGGAGCGGTCCCGGTCGTTCTCGTGCGCGGGCAGCGCTCGCACCTGCACCACGGTGAGGACGCCGAAGACCGCGGCGGCGACCAGGCAGGTCAGCCGGAAGTCGACGGCGGTCAGCGCCAGCCCGACCACCGGCCCGGCGAGGATCCCGCCCTGGTAGAACACGTTGAACACCGAGAAGGCTTCGAGCCGCCGCTCCCCCGCGTCCGCGGCCAGATAGGCGCGGACCGCCGGATTGAACAACGCCCCGGCGAATCCGGCTGCCGCGGACGCGACGATCAGCGACGGCAACGACGAAGTCACGCTCAACAACGCGAAACCCGCCGTTCTCAGCACACATCCGGCGACGATGAGCGGTTTGCAGCCGAACCGGTCGGCCAGTGTGCCCCCGAGGAGGTACATGCCCTGCTGGGAGAAGTTGCGGACGCCCAGTACCAGGCCGACGGCCCAGCCCGCCAGCCCCAGCGGACCCGAAAGGTAGCCCGCCAGGTACGGCATCAGCATGTAGAAGCCGACGTTGATGGTGAACTGGTTGACCATCAACACCTTGCTGGGCCGGTCGAACGAGCGGAACCGTTCGGCGAACCCGGTCACAGCGCGGGATCCACGATCGTGCGGCACCGGGTCCAGCGTTCCACCACCCGTTCGCCGGGATGTCCGATGACGTCCGGTTCCCTGGCCGGGACCACGTCGAGCAGCCCGTGTGCCGCGCAGTACTCGTCGTTGTAGACGGTGTCGAAGTAGCGCTGGGGGCCGTCCGGGAAGATCGCGGCGATCCGCACGTCCGGATCGTGCGTGCGGGCCAGCCAGGCGGCCACGAGGGCGACCGCGCCGACGCTCCAGCCGCCGGTCGCGTACTGGGCGGCGGCGAGTCGGCGGCAGGTCCACACGGCTTCGGCCGGGGCGACCCAGTGGACCTCCTCGAACGCGTCGTAGTCGACGTTGCGCGGATGGATGCTCGATCCCAGTCCGCGCATCAACCGGGTGGTGGCGGGCTGGCCGAAGATCGTCGAGCCGACGGTGTCCACGCCGATCAGGCGCAGCTGCGGGGAATACCGCCGCAGCGCCCGGAAGGTCCCGGCCGAATGCCCGCCGGTGCCGACCGAGCAGACCAGCACGTCGATCCGGCCCAGTTGTGCGGCCAGTTCCTCGGCCAAGCCCGCATACGCGTCGACGTTGTCCGGATTGTGGTACTGGTCGGGGCACCAGGAACCGGGCTGTTCCGCCAGCACCCGCCGGACCCGGTCGCGGCGCGCCTGCTGCCAGCCGCCCTCTGGATGGGGTTCGGTGACGAGGTCGACGCGGGTGCCGTGCGCGGTGAGCATCCGCCGCACGATCGGTTCCATCCCGGGGTCGGTGACGAGGGTGACCGGATGCCCGTGGACGATCCCGGCCAGCGCGAGGCCGAGCCCGAGTGTCCCGCTGGTCGACTCGACGATCGTCGCGCCGTCGGCAAGGTCGCCGCGGGCCTTGGCCGCTCCCACCATGTGCAGCGCGGGACGGTCCTTCATGCCGCCGGGGTTGAAACCCTCCAATTTGGCCCAGAAACCCTTACCGGAGCCGGTGAGTCGTTCGTCGATCCAGAGCACGGGCGTGTTGCCGACGGCCAGAGCCGCGTGCCGGGGCAGGACAGCGTTCATCGAGGATTCGTCTTTCTGTGCTGTGCGGACAGGACAAGGACGGTGCGAGGCTTGTCAGGTCCGGGAAACGCACAGTTCGACGAGTATCCGGCAGCCGCTTCGGCCGGCTGGACGAAGACGGGTCTTCTCTTGCGGCACAGGCGAAAGCACGCGCGACGCCAGAGTCGGAAGGTCCGGTGTGGCGGGAGATTCCTCGCTCCGCACGGCGAGGGCGGAGAGCGAGCGGGGGTGCGCGTGTCCCTCGCGCGGCGGGCAGTCATGCGAAGCCGACGTGGCGGCTGCCTGGACGTGCCCGTCGAGACAGACGGCGGTTCCCGAACCCGCCACGACCAGCAGCAGCAAAGCCACCACGAGCCGACGAAGAGTAGCCGGAGAGACACTCACGGTTTCCACCGTAGCAAATCTCCCATGAGTCGTAGTACTAGCCGTCTTAGTAGGACTTCACCGCGCGCTCACAACCGTCCCCGTACTACTAAGCGCGATAGTTGACCCTGCTCGACAGGAGATTCGGTACCCGTGACCCCCTATCGGCGCTCGTCGCGGCATCCCCTCGCCGCCACCGCCGCCCTCATGCTCCTCGGCTTCGGCGCGCTTCCCGCGAGCGCGCAACCGGCGCCGGACGGCCAGGATCCGATGCGGCGCTATCAGGAACTCGGCGCCCAAGCGGCCAAGGCCGACGAGGACCTGCAGGAATCCCAGGACCGGCTGAAGACGCGCGAGACCGAGCGCGACCAGGCGACGGCGGACCTCGGCCGGGCCGACGGAGACCTCACGCAGGCCCAGTCGGCGATCGATCGCTTCCGGCCCCAGGTCGAGGCGATCGCGCGATCCGCGATGAGCGGCGAGCGGCTCGGCAACGCCGTCCTGCTGCTCGACAGTGCTAGCAGGCAGGAGTTCCTCGATCGATCCTCGGCGTTGTCGGTCCTGGCCGACGAGAAGGCCAAGGCGTTGAACGGCCTGCGTGACGCGCTCGGGAGGGCCCAGGCGGCACGCGCCACGGCGGCGGACGCGCGGGAAACCGCCCAGCTCGCGGCGAACGACGCGACGGTGGCGCTGGAGCAGGTCCGCACCCGCAAGAAGGACCTCGACGACCAGATCACCAAGGTGCGGCAGGCACTCGGCGCGCTACCGGCCGCGGACAAGGCGAAACTCGGCAAGGTCCAGGACAAGGGCTCCTATCTCGGCCCGCCCGGCGCCGCGAACGACGCACTGCAGGCGGCGCTGTCCAAACGCGGCTCACAGTACGAATGGGGCGCCACCGGGCCGAGCGAATTCGACTGCTCCGGCTTGACGTCGTGGGCGTACAAGCAGGCGGGCATCTCCCTCCCGCGTACCAGCCGTCAGCAGTACACCGTGGGAAAGGCCGTGCCGCTGGACGCGCTCGTCCCCGGCGACCTCGTCTTCTACGACGACGGCACCGGCGATCCCGGCGCCATCCACCACGTCGGCATGTACGTCGGCGGCGGCAAGATGGTCGACGCGCCGACCGAGGGCCTGCTCGTCGACGTCCGTTCGGTCAAGGGCGACGGGCACCTCATGGGCGCGCGGCGCGTCGTCGGCTGAGCGGAGGCGGCACAGTATCCTTCCCGGCGGAGGTGTCATGCAACGGCTGGGCGAGCTCGAAGCGTCGGTGATGGACGTGCTCTGGGACGCGGCGGAACCCTTGCGGGTGCGCCAGGTGCTCGAGGCGATCAACCGGGATCGCGATCTCGCCTACACCACGGTGATGACGGTGCTCGACAACCTGCACCGCAAGGAATGGGTCGAACGCGAAATGGAGAATCGCGCGTACCGCTACCGAGCCGTGGCGACCCGCGAAGAAGCCACCGCGCAAAGCCTGCGCGAACTCCTCGACGCCTCGGAAGACCGGGAATCCGTCCTGCTGCATTTCGCGCGCTCGGTCACCGAAGAGGAGTCGGACATCCTGCGGCGGGCCTTGCGACGGAAGCCCCGCAAACGATGATCCTGGCGACGGTACTCCTGTTCGGCGTGGTGGTGACCGGCTGGTTCTCACCCCGGCTGCTGGGCAGGCTGACCGCCGGCGGGATCAGCCCCGGCACGGCGCTCGCGTGGTGGCTGCTGACCGCGGCAGGCGTCCTCGCGGGCACACTCGGCGCCGTCCTGCTCCTCGTCCTGCCGGACCACGGTCCCGCCGGGGCCATCACCCGGATCCTCCACGAATGCTGGGCGGCCGTCGGCCACAGCGGCCTCCCGGGCCTCGATCCGGCCGCCGGGACCTTCGCCGGTACCACGGTCGCGATCGCGGCGGCCCGGCTCGCGCTGTCCACCGCGCGGCGACGGAAACGCAGCTCGCTGCTGCACCGGCGCCATCTCGACGTGCTCCGGCTGTCCGGCGCACGCCCCGGGCCGACCCTGTGGCTACCCGACGACCGTCCTATCGCCTACAGCCTCGGCGGGCGCGACGGCCTGATCGTCGCCAGCGAGGGATTGGCCGGGAGGCTGTCGTCCCGCGAACTGGCCGCGGTGCTGGCCCACGAACGCGCTCATCTGCGCGGCAGGCATCACTTCCTGGCAGGCTGCGCCGAAACACTCGGCCGCACATTGCGGTTCGTCCCGCTCATGCGCGAGCTCCCCGGCGCGGTCCGGCTGCTCGTCGAACTGGCCGCCGACCGGGCGGCCGCGGCCGGGCACGGGCCGGACACCGTGCGCTCGGCGCTGCTGTCGGTCCATGCGGGTGACAGCGACACGGCGCTCCGGCTGCACTGGCTGGCGCGCCACCCGAGCGGACCGTCGCGATTCCCGGAACGGGTGCGGGCCGTCGCGGGCGGGACATTGGCCCTGTTCGCCCCGCCCGTGCTCACCGTCGGCCTGATGTTCACGGCCGGCCTCATTTCCTGCTGGTGAAAGAAACGCGTTCGTCACCGATGCGGACGAACGGGGACACCTTCAGGTGATCCGCCTTTTCCGGCCATGGACGCCGATTTCCCGAACGGACGTACGCACGTCGCGGAGAGTCGTTCGGCGGTCAGGGAATCGGGGACGGCAAAACGTGCAGTTTCCACTCACAAGAGTGAGGTGCCGCCATTCCATTGCGCCGGAAAGGCGAATTCCCGGCGCTACTCAAATGGCGGCATTCGCCCGGTATCCCCTTGTCGTAACGTCGAATGAGGAACACTTCCCGTACTGAATTCCCTGGAGGTTTTCGTGATCCGACGCCCCCTGCGTACCTTGACGGTCCTGATCGGCGCCGCCGCGGCCGTCACCGCCTTCGCGACCCCGGCCTCGGCGGCGACGCCGGCCCTGACCGAAGCGGCCGGACCGGCCACCCTGGCCGCCGCACAGCAGAAACTCGGTACTTCGCTCGGCGCCGCGTTCGCCGGCACCTGGCTGGACACCGCGACCGGCGAACTCGTCGCCGGCACCACCGACGCGGGCCAGTCGGCCAGGATCCGCGCCGCGGGCGCGATTCCGAAAGTGCTCCGGCACAGCGCCGCCGAACTGAAACGGATCCAGTCCACATTGGACAACAGAACCACGGGGCTGCCCGGCTCCGTCGCCGGCTGGTACGTCGACGTGCCCGCGAACGAGGTCGTGGTGAGCGTGGTCGGCGGCGATCCCGCGGGCCGGGCGTGGGCCGCTTCCGCCGGGGTACCGGTTCGGGTGGAGCACGTGAAGAGCGCGCCGCGACCGATGTGGAGCGTGGTCGGCGGGCAGGGCCTGTACTTCAGCGGTGGCGCTTGCTCGGTCGGGTTCAACGCCTACGACGATGACGATCATTACGTGATCACCGCGGGCCACTGCACCGAGCTCGGCGGCACCGTGCGCGGCGTCGGTGGCACGATCGGCAAGGTCGCGAGGTCGTCCTTCCCCGGCAACGACTACGGCACCGTGAAGGTGACGCATTCGGACGTCTCGACCCCGCCCCGGGTCGACCGCTACGAGGACGGTTCCGACGTGCGGATCGAGGGGGCCGACGTGGTCGGTGTCGGCGGGCGGGTCTGCCGGTCCGGGATCACCACCCACTGGCACTGCGGCCGTGTCGAGGCGCTGGATCAGACGGTGAACTACGGCAACGGGAACATCGTGCGAGGCCTCACCCAGACCGACGCCTGCGCCGAGCCCGGCGACTCCGGCGGCTCGTTCGTCAGCCGCCCTTCGTCCGGCTCGAGACTGGTGCAGGCGCAGGGGATGACCTCGGGTGGCTCCGGTGACTGCGACGAAGGCGGCACCACCTTCTTCCAGCCCGTCAAGGAGGTGCTCGACCGCTACGACCTGAGGCTGGAAAAGGACTGATCCCCCGCGACGAGGGGCGGCCGGTCCTCCGGTCGCCCCTTGATCAGCGCGGCGAGCTCCCCCGCTTCGAGGACGAGCGTCTCGATCTCCGCCCAGCGGCGGCGGATCCGCTCGGGATCGGCGAGCAGCGTGCCGGAAACCATGCCCAGGAACAGGTTCGCGTCGGTCCCGATCTCCGCGAGACGCAGGAAGGGACGGCGTTCCTCTTCGGTTCCCGTTCCGTGCGCCGCGGCCCGTTCGCGGGCTCGCATCCCGGCGTCGTGGCAGGCGTCGACGAGCAGGGTCCGGATCTCCTCCGTCCGGTTCCCCGGGTTCGCGGGAGGTTTCCCCATGAGCGGGAAGATGTTCCAGGCCACCGACAGCAGGCAGTCGGCCACGTCGTCCATCGACTCCACATCCACCGGGCGAGTGTTCCGGCCCGCGCCTCCTGCCAGCCGGAATGACTCGCGGGAACCACAGGGTCGACCCGATCGGGTGGCAAGCCTCGTGAGTGGCAAGGACGGTTCTAACCGTCCTTGCCACTCACGAGGCTGGGCACCTCCCGGTCGTCGAACGCCCGCACGTCGGTCATCCGCAGGCCGGCGATGAGGCCGGAGAGTCCTTGGTGACCTTCGGGGCGGATCGCGAGGACGCCGCTGGCGAAGAACAGCAGGTTCGCGAGCGGCTCGAAACCGCCGTTGACCACCGACGCCAAGGTGAGCAACGTGAAGTAGCCGCCGGAACCGGCGAGGAACCGCACGATGATCCGCCAGAGGGCGGGTTTCCCGCCGTCCGGGCCGGCGGGGCGGAGCAACACGACCCGCTGCCCGAAGCTGGCGCCGTTGCCCACGACCGGGATGACGAACAGCAGGAGCAGCGCGGGCAGGAAGGTGCCGATCAGCGCGATGACCACGGTGCCCGGTTCGCCAACGAGCAGCGTCGTCACGATCCCGACGGTGGTGCCGAGCAGGACGACGGAGACCACGTCGACGGCCATCCCGAGCAGGCGGCGGCGCGCGGTGACCGGCCGAGGCGCTCCGGGCGGCGCGGACGGCTCGTTCCCCGGCAACAGCCGCAGTAACGGCGCGAGCCCGAAACCGACGGCCGCGCCGAGGGTGTTGGTCAGCAGATCGTCCACGTCGGCCAGCCGGTACGGGCATTCGAACAGGAACCAGACCCCGGTCAGCTGGGTGCATTCGATGAACAGCGAGACCGCGAAGCCGATGGCGACGGTGGCGACGAAACTCCGCCGGAAGAGGTGCCGCACGAACATCCCCAGCGGCACGAACAAGGCGACGTTGAACACCGCCTGCTGGACGGCCGGATTGCGCAGGAACGCCCGAAGACCCGCGCCGGTCTGTTCACGGCGGATGTCGGCGACGAACTGGAACGGGCGCAGTTGCAGATGACCGGCCGCGTGCCCGGCGCACGTCGTCGTCTCCGGGATCGGGAGCAACGTGTACGTCCACAGGGACATGGCGTAGACCAGGAAGCCGAACACCAGCAGGACCCGCCAGAGCCCGAGCTCGCCGCGGCGCCGGTAGCTCGCGGCGATGTACGGGACGGCCAGGAAGCCCGCGAGCACGAAACCCGCGAACACCGCGATGACCGCGGAAACGGTCGGATCAGTCACTCGCGGAAGCTAACAACGCGCGCTCCGGCGCACCCGTCACACCACCTGGCCGGGTGACGGCGTCGGCGGGCGCCAGCGTTCGCTGGTGCGCGAGCGCAGCGATGGCGAAGGTCAGATGGACGACGACCCAGTTGCGGTCTTCGCGATGAATCCGCTGCAGCAGGTCGAGTGAAGCATCGCCCGGCGTACGGCCCTGACGGCAGGCGTCGACGAACGCCTGGGTCAGTTCGTCGACGTTCCTCCGGAACTCCGCGAAGGTGTCGGAGGGCTGGGCGTTGGTGCAGAAATCCACGGTCACGTCACAGAGCGTTCCATAACGCGACACAAAGTTACGAATTGGCGGAGCGCGAATCACTCACGTGAGGTAGTCCAGGAGTGAATCTGTGCTCTGCGTCACGCTGACGCGAGTCCGGCGGGCATCCGGCGTTCCCGTTCGGCCGCCTTCGCCCGGCGAGTGACCGGGAAACGCTGGTCGAGTTCGACCAGCAGCGGTGTCGCCGCCATCAGCGCCAGCAGAGCGAGCCCGGCGTAGGCACCCAAGGTCGCGATGATCGTCATTTCGGCCTCCTCGATCCCGTGCCGCCTGTTCCGGCGGCCTGGAACCAGGATCGCCTCCCGGCCGGGGGCGGCGGATCGGTCATCCGGCGGAGACGCCTCCACCGGTCGGCCTTTTCGGCACTGTCCGATCGGCCGACCCCGGGCGGCGGTGCAGGAGGTCGAACCGCGACCACATGGCCTCGGCCGCCTCGATCGACTCACCGGTGCGGACCGGGTCGACGGCGGCGAGTTGCGCGACGATCGCCTGCACCAGGCTCATCCCGGCGGTCAGCGACGGGAAGAAGGTCACGCCCTCGGCCGGCACCATCAGCACCTGTTCGACGGCGCCGGCCAGCGCGGGGCTCGCCGCGTCGGTGATGGCGAAGGCGCGCGCTCCCCTTGCCTTCGCTTCGTTCGCGGCGAGCACGGTGCTTTCGTACAGGCGCCAGAAACTGATCGCGATGAGCACGTCTTCGGAAGAGAGCTTCGCCGTGGCGTTGGCGAGTTCGGCGTCGCCCGCGGTGATCGCGTGGACGTCGTATCCGGCGAGCCGGGCGTTGTGCGCGAACGCGATCCCGACCGCGGCGTAACTGCCGTCGGCGATGACGACCGTGCGGCGCGCCCCAGCGACGGCTTCGGCGACCTGGCGGATCTCGTCCTCGGCGAACCGCCGGTTGAGCAGGGCGAGGCTGTCGAGGTCCCGGCGCAACGACGCCGAACCCGGCGAGTCGACATCCCGGTGTTCCTCGGCCACTTGCGGCGCGCTCAGCGACGACATGTACCGCGCCCGCAGCTCCTGTTGCAGCGCCGGCCATCCGGCGAACCCGAGCGCCTGCGCCGTCCGGGTGACGGTGGCGACGTTGACCCCCGCGAGCTGGGCGAGCTCCGCGGTCGAGCCGAACGACGCCCGGCGCGGCTGCGAGACCAGCACTTCGAGTACCGCGGCCGACTTCGGCCGCAGGCCACGCTCCGGCGTCCGATCCCGAAGCCACGCCTCGAAACCGTCGTCGGTTCCCGTCTCTGTCACGCACGCCCTCCCTCGACCGCGCCACGGTAACGCATCGTGCCCGGCGAACCACTTGCAACAACCATTGCAGTTTTGCCGAAACGCAGTATACGTTGTCCGCACTCTCGTGACTCCTCGTCGCCCGAACCACGGAAGGCGTTCCCCATGACGCTTCTGGCACGACTGGACCGGCTCCCGCTGAGCCGTCCCCACTACAAACTCCTGCTCATCGGCGGGCTCGGTTACACCTTCGACGGAATGGACTCCGCCGTCGTCGCCTTCCTGCTGCCGAGCGCGAAAGCCGCCTGGGGCCTCGACAACGGCCAGCTCGGGCTGATCGGTTCGGCGACGCCGTTCGGCTTCCTCTTCGGCGCGATCGCCGCCGGACTGCTCGGCGACCGCATCGGCCGCAAGAAGGTCATGATGTACGCGCTGGCCTTCTACGCGGTGTTCTCGGTGGTCGCGGCCTTCTCCCCCAACTACGAGGTCTTCCTTGGCGCCCGGGTGCTGGCCGGGGCGGGCGCGGGCGCCGAAAGCGCGATCATCGCGCCGTTCCTGTCCGAATTCGTCCCCGCCAAACGACGCGGCTGGTTCGTCGGCGCGCTGGCCGGGTTCTTCTCGTTCGGGTTCGTCATGGCCGCGCTGATCGGCCGGTTCGTCGTCCCGACCGTGCCGGAGGGCTGGCGGGTCGCGCAGCTGATCACCGCGCTGCCGATCGTCATGCTGCTGTGGTGGCGCCGCTCCCTGCCGGAATCACCGAGGTTCCTCGTCGCGAACGGACGTCACGCCGAGGCCGAGAAGATCGTCACGAAACTGGAGCGGGACGTCGAAAAGGCCACCGGACGACCACTTCCGGCCGTCGCCGAAGCCGACGCCCAGCCCGCGACGGAGACCCCCAAGGTCAATCTCCTCAGCGCGTTGAAGTTCCTGTGGAGCCCGGCGATGGCCCGCCGCACCGCGGTGATCTGGACCGTGTGGTTCGTGATCACGTTCTCCTACTACGGCTTCTTCTCCTGGATCCCGACCCTGCTCGTCGAACGCGGCATCACGGTGACCAAGAGCTTCGAGTTCTCGATCATCATCTACCTGGCGCAGATCCCCGGGTACTTCTCCGCCGCGTGGCTTTCGGAACGGCTCGACCGCAAGCACACCATCGCGTTGTACCTCGCCGGCTCGGCGGTGAGCGCGTTCTGGCTGAGCCAGATGGACGCGCCGTGGTCGATCACCCTCGCCGGGGCGGTGCTGTCCTTCTTCCTCAACGGCACGTACGCCGGCGTCTACTCCTACACCCCCGAGGTGTTCCCGACCTGGATCCGCGCCAGCGGCACCGGGCTGTCCAGCGCGTTCGGCCGGGTCGGCAGCATCCTGGCCCCGACGATCATCGGCCTGTCCGCGGCGAGCCTCGGCTTCGCCGGCGTGTTCGGCATGACCACCGCCGTCCTGGTGGCCGGGGTGGTGGTCGTGGTCGTGTTCGGCCTGTCCACCGCCGGCCGCTCACTCGAAGAACTGACCGAACACGGCGCGCCCGTGAAGACCGCCAAGGAGATGACGAAGTGACCGTGTCGCTGTCCACTGTGGAGGACAAGACCCGAGCCGCGATCGGCGTACGGCTGTTCACCGTGCTGGCCTGGGTGCCGGAACGGCGAGCGCTGCGGCGGGTGCACAGCAGTCACCCCGTGGAGTACCCGGTCGGCGGCGAGAAGACCGTCGAGGTCGCCGCCGGCTGGCTGGAGCGGTGCATCACCGGGCAGGAGCCCTACTTCGGGCCGGACAGCGCGGCGGTGCGCGAGATCTTCGCCGACCACGAACTCATCGACAGCCTCGGCTGCGGCGCGGTGATCAACGTGCCGGTGGTGGACGACGGCCGCACCCTCGGCGTCCTCAACCTCCTCGACGCGGAAGGTCACTACGACGACGATTCCGTCGCCGTGGCGCGATCCCTGGCACCGTTGGCTGTCCCGGCCCTGCGCGAACTCCTGGAGGAGACCCGATGAACGGATCGCTGTTGCTGCGCGACGCCCGCCTGCTCGACCCGGTCACGGGCGAGTACACCGAGGGCGACCTGCGGTGCGCCGACGGCCGGATCGTCGAGGTCGGCGCCGGTCTCGCCGCGGGCGACGCGCGGACCGAGGACCTGCGCGGGGCGTTCGTGCTGCCCGGGCTCGTCGACGCCCATGTGCACGTCACCGCGTCGACCGCGGATCTGGGGTCGCTGCCCGCGTCGTCACCGTCCTACGTGGCCGCGCACAGTGCCCGCACCATGAGCCGGATGCTGGACCGTGGCTTCACGACGGTCCGTGACGCTTCCGGCGCCGACTACGGCCTCGCCGACGCGCAGGCCGAAGGGTTGTTCCGCGGCCCGCGTCTGTTGTTCTGCGGCCGCGCGCTGAGCCAGACCGGCGGGCACGGCGACAGCCGGACGCGCGGCACCAACGTCAGCGACGATCACCCGTGCTGTGCCGGTCTCGGCCGGATCGCCGACGGGGTCGACGCGGTCCGGGCGGCGGCACGCGACGAACTGCGCAAGGGGGCGCACCACATCAAGGTGATGGCCTCCGGCGGCGTCGCCTCCCCCACCGACCGGATCGACTCGACGCAGTACTCCGCCGAGGAGTTGCGCGCCATCGTCGAGGAGGCGGAGTCGGCCAACCGTTACGTCGCCGCCCACGCCTACACCGCCCGCGCGGTGAACCGTGCGCTCGAACTGGGCGTGCGGTCGATCGAGCACGGCAACCTCATCGACGACCTCAGTGTCGAGCTGTTCCTCCGGCACGACGCGTACCTGGTGCCGACCCTGGTGACGTACTGGGCGCTGAAGGAGGAAGGCCGCGAACACGGGCTTCCGGAATCCAGCTGGCGCAAGGTCGACGACGTACTCGGCGCGGGCATGGCCGCACTCGAGAAGGCCGCCAGGGGCGGGGTGAAACTGGTGTACGGCAGCGATCTCCTCGGCGGGATGCACCGGCACCAGAACCACGAGTTCCGGTTGCGCGGCGAGGTCCAGTCCGCGCTGGAGGTGATCCGCTCGGCGACGTCGACGGCGGCGGATCTGCTGAACCTGACCGGCGAGATCGGCACGCTCGCACCGGGCGCGCACGCCGATCTGGTGGTCGTCGAGCGGGATCCGCTGGAGGACATCGGCGTGCTGGCCGAGCCGGAGAAGTTCCGGTACGTCGTGCAGGGCGGGACCGTGGTCTCCGGCTGAAAGCCGAGGACCTGTATCGCCCACCCACGGGATTCCGCCTTGTCTTGATGCCCTCGGGTGGTGTCGGGGAAGGCCCTCTTTCCTCGGCTGAGCCGAGGAAAGAGGGCCTTCACGCGCCGCCGCTGTGACTGCTGGTGCTTCCGGGGCTGCGGTGGCGATCGCGTAGTCCGTGAGGGCCTCCCTCCGTACCTTCAGGGTAGGCAAGGAGGCCCTCACGGACCTCACGAGTCAGGAGAAGCGCTGCGGGACGTCCCACGGATTGTCGTCCCGCAACGGTTCCGGCAGCAGATGCGACGGCCAGTCCTGATAGGACACCGGGCGCAGGAAACGTTCCACCGCCGCCGTCCCGACCGAGGTCGACGCCGGGGACGTCGTCGCAGGGAACGGTCCGCCGTGCTGCATCGCGGCGGTCACCGCGACCCCGGTCGGCCAGCCGCCCCACAGGATCCGCCCGCTGCGGTCGGCCAGCACCGGGCGTAGCGCCTCGACCTCGGTGGCCTCGTCGGGCAGGGCGTGCACCGTCGTCGTGAGCTGGCCGGGCAACGCGGAAAGCACCGGCAGGACGTCGGTGAGCCGCGAATACCGCACGACGACGCCCAGCGGACCGAAGCACTCTTCCGCCACATCCGGCACGAAGTCGGCCAGATCGATTTCGAGCAGCCGGGCCCCGGGTCCCGGAACGACCTCACGCATCCCCGGGATGCCGGCCAGCCGGATCGCACCGGCGTGGAACCCCGACGCGATCCGGTCGTTCAGGAACGGCGCGTCCGGGATCCCGCGCAACCGCTCGGCGACGAGATCCACGAACGGACTCTCCGACGGCACGAACACCAGGCCGGGGTTGGTGCAGAACTGGCCGTTGCCCAGCGTCAGCGATCCGGTGTAACCAGCCGCCAGTTCGTCGGCCCGCTCCCGCGCGGCGCCGGGCAGGACGATCACCGGGTTGACGCTGCCCAGCTCGCCGTGGAACGGGATCGGGACCGGCCGCTCGGCCGCGATCCGCGCCAGGGCGAGCCCGCCCGCCACCGATCCGGTGAAGGCGGCGGCCGTGATCGCCGGGTGACGCAGCGCTTCGACGCCAGCGGATTCTCCTTCGACAAGGCCGAGAATCGCGCCCCAGGGGCCGAGGGCCTCTTCGATGATCGCCGCCGTCCGGCGGGACAGCTCCGGATGCCCGGGATGCGCCTTGACCACCACCGGGCATCCGGCCGCCCACGCCGACGCCGTGTCCCCGCCCGCGACACTGAACGCGAACGGGAAGTTGCTCGCGGCGAACACCAGCACCGGCCCCACCGCGGTCCGGTAGCGACGGAGCTCCGGACGCGGACCGGGCGGCCACGACGGGTCGGCCCGGTCGATCCGGACGTCGTAGCACGAGCCGCTTTCCGCCGCGAGCAGCCGCAGCTGGAACGTCGTCCTGGCCAGTTCGCCGGTCAGCCGTGCGGTCCCCAGCCGGGTTTCCGCGTCGGCGATCCCGATCAGGGACGGCCCGGCCGCGTCCAGCGCGTCGGCGACCCCGGTGATCACCTCCGCTCGTGTCGCCGGCGGCACCGCGGCCCACGCGCCGGCGATCTCCGCCGCCCGCTCGATCTCCTTCATGCTTCCTTCCTCTCCGGGTTCTCCGCCGAGTTCCGGAATCCGAACACGGCGTACACCACCAGACCGAGCACCATCCAGGCCGCGAACCGCAGCCACGTCAGCGCGTCCAGGTTCGCGATCAGCCAGACCGCGAACGCCACCCCGACCAGCGGCACGAACGGGACCCACGGGGTGCGGAACGACCGCGGCAGGTCCGGCCGGGTGCGCCGCAGCACCACCACGGCGATCGACACGACGATGAACGCGGCCAGGATCCCGATGTTCGTCAGATCCGCGGCCTCCTTGATCGGCAGGAAGCCCGCGATGACCGCCGAGCCGATACCGACCGGCCAGATCACCCTCGTCGGCACCCTGCGCCGGGGGTGGGTGCGGGCGAAGTACCGCGGCAGCAGGCCGTCCCGGCTCATCGCGAACCAGATCCGTGACACCGCCAGCATGTTCGCGAACGCCGACGTGGTGATCCCGAGGATGCCGCCGACCGCGACGACCGTGCCCAGCCCGGCCAGCCCGACCGCGGCCAGCGCGCTCGAGAACGGGCTGTGCACGTCGATCTGGTCGTAGCGTTGCATACCCACCAGCACGATGGACACCAGCAGGTAGATCACCGCCGCGATGGCGAGCGACACGATGATCGCCTTGGGCAGCAACCGTTTCGCCTCGACACTCTCCTCGGCGGCGGCCGTCATCGCGTCGTAGCCGTACACCGCGAAGAACGTCGTCGCCGCGCCCGCGACCGCGCCGCCGATTCCGTAGGGCAGGAACGGGCTGAAGTTCCCCGCCGAGATGTGGAACGCGCCGGCGACCACCACGAGCGCCACGATCGCCAGCTTGATCACCACCAGCGCCGTCTCGAACCGGGCGGATTGCTTGCTGCCACGGGAAAGGACGAACGCCAGCAGGAGGCACAGCAGCGCGGCGAACAGGTCGACGCGGTGCCCCGGCCCGGTTCCCGGTGCCCCGAGCATCCACGACGGCAGGTCCAGGCCGACCTGCTCCACGACGTAGGACAGGTAGCCGGACACCGCGATCGCCACCACCGCGACGATCGCGGTGTACTCCAGCAGCAGATCCCAGCCGATCAGCCAGCCCGCGATCTCCCCCAGCGCCGCGTACGAGTAGGTGTACGCGGATCCGGCGCGCGGGATGAGCCCGGCGAACTCGGCGTAGCACAGCGCCGCCGCCGAGCTGGCGATGATCGCGATCAGGAACGAGATCATCACGCCGGGTCCGGCCTGCTGGTTCGCGACCACGCCTGCCAGCGAGAAGACACCTGCGCCGACCAGGCCACCCAGGCTGAGCGAGACCAGCTGCCAGAGGCCCATCGTGCGGGGCAGCCCACCTGGACCGGCCTCGTCGGGGCCTTCGAAGGACTTCCGCCGGAAGAGCCCGGAGCGCGAGAAAAGCTTGGGCTGGGGCCGGATCGTCGTTGATTCGGGCATGACAAATCCCTTCCGGACCGCGAGGGCGACCCGGGTCGGTGGTGGGGGAAGAGAGGGGCTGAAGGACGCTTTCACCGCATGCCACGCGGCGAAGGGCGCTTTACCTGCGTCCTATGCGAGGAAAGCGTCCTTCAGCCCCCGTCAGAGGACGAACCCCGCGGGGAACGGGTCGTCCGGGTCCAGCAGATAGGTGGCGTTGCCGGTGATCCAGGCCCGCCCGGAGAACTCCGGCACCACCGCGGGGACGCCGCCCACGGTGGTCTCGGCGACCAGCTCGCCGGTGAACGTGGTACCGATGAACGAACTGTTCTCGAACGGCGTGTGCAGCGGGAGTTCGCCCCGGGCGTGGAGCTGGGCCATCCTGGCCGAGGTGCCGGTGCCGCACGGTGACCGGTCGAACCAGCCCGGATGGATCGCCATCGCGTTCCGCGACGCCCGTGCGTCCGAACCCGGGGCGAGGAACTGGACGTGTTTGCAGCCGCCGATCAGCGGATCGGCCGGATGTTTCGGCGGCCGCTGGTCGTCGATGGCCGCCATGATGTCCAGCCCCGCGGCGAGGATCCGGTCCTTCTCCGCCCTGTCGAACGGGATGTCCACTTGGGACAGTTCGAGGATGGCGTAGAAGTTGCCGCCGTAGGCAAGGTCGTAACGCACCTCGCCCAGCCCCGGCACCTCGACGACGGCGTCCCGCTCGGCGAGGAACGACGCGACGTTGCGTAGCTTGACGCGGACCGCCCGGCCGTCGGAGACCTCGACCTCGGCGTGCACGAGCCCGGCCGGGGTGTCCAGCCGGACCACGGTCTTCGGTTCGGTCACCTCGACCATGCCGGTCTCCACCAGCACGGTCGCGACGCCGATGGTGCCGTGCCCGCACATCGGCAGGCAGCCGGACACCTCGATGTACACCACGCCCCAGTCGGCGTCCGGCCTGGCCGGCGGCTGCAGGATCGCGCCGCTCATCGCCGAGTGCCCGCGCGGCTCGTTCATCAGGAACTGCCGCAGGTGGTCCATGTTCTCCATGAAGTACCGGCGGCGTTCGGCCATCGTGTCGCCGGGGATGACGCCGACCCCGCCGGTCACCACCCGGGTCGGCATCCCCTCGGTATGCGAATCGACGGCGGTGATCGACCGGATCGACCGCACCTACTCCACCCCCAGCGAGGCGAGCGCGCGGCGCATGTCCGCGGTGACCTGCTCGCGGTGTTCCCCGGTCAGCGGACCCCGCGGCGGACGGCACGGCCCGCCGAACCGGCCGACGAGGTCCATCCCGAGTTTGATCGCCTGGACGAACTCGGTGCGCGAGTCCCAGCGGAACGCGGCCACCAGCGGTTCGTAGAGCGCCCTGGCCTCGTCGAGCTTGCCGGACCGGGCCAGGTCGAACAGGCGCACCGACTCGGCGGGGAACACGTTGGGGAAGCCGGCGAACCAGCCGGTCGCGCCCATCAGCAGGCTCTCCAGCACGACGTCGTCGGCGCCGCTGATCACGTCGAGACCCGGTGCCTGCTCGCGGATCTCCAGCACCCGGCGGACGTCACCGGAGAACTCCTTGACCGCGACCACGTTGTCGATCTGCGCGATCTCGGCGAGCAGGGCGGGCGTGAGGTCGACCTTGGTGTCGATGGGGTTGTTGTAGACCATCACCGGCAGCCCGACCGACGCCACCGCCTCGAAATGCGCGAGCACCTCGCCGCGGTTCGCGCGGTACATCGTGGGCGGCAGGCACAGCAGGCCGTCGGCGCCGTCCTCGGCGGCGACCTCGGCCCAGTACTTGGCCTGGTGCGAGGCGGGGCCGTGCACGCCGACGACGACGATCCCGTCTTCGCCCACGGTTTCGATCGCGGTGCGGGCGACGCGGCGGCGCTCCTCGTCGGTGAGCGAGGAGTACTCGCCGAGGGAGCCGTTCGGGCCGACGCCCCGGCAGCCGTTGTCGACCAGCCACCGGCAGTGCGCGGCGTAAGCGTCGTAGTCCACGGCCAGCCCGGCGGGCGCCGACGCGTCTTCCCGGTACGGGAGGGCGGTCGCGACGACGACGCCACCGAGATCGGGGGTGCTCATTCAGGTTCTCCTTCGGTTCGGGCGGCGAGTTCGCCCAGCCGGATCGGCTGGGCGATCGGGCGGTGGTGCCGTTCGGCTCCACCGCAGAGTTCGGATACGGCCGGGCCGCAGATCCGTCCCTGGCACGGGCCGAGACCGGCCCGGGTGCCGAGTTTCAGGGCGTGCGGGCCGGGGCAGGACTCGTCCGCGGCCACCCGCGTGAGTTCGCCGTACGTGGTTTCCTCACAGCGGCAGACGATCGTGTCGTCGCGCAGCCAGCTCCGCCAGGCCGGGCCGATCGGGTGGGCCGTGGCGAGACGTCCGGCGAAGGCACGGGCACGGTCGCGGGCACGGATCAGTGCCGGGGCGGGCTTTCCACCCGCGGCGGCGCATCCGGCCACCGCGCCTTCGGCCGCGGCGGTGATCGCGCCGCCGATCCCGGTGATCTCCCCCGCGGCGAAGACACCGTCCACCGTGGTCCGCTGGGCGGCGTCGACCCGGACGAAACCGTCGTCCAGGACACAGCCCGCGGCGACGGCCAGTTCCGGCTGCGGGCTGAAACCGTGCCCGACGCAGACCGCGTCGACCTCGTAGGCGCGCTCGCTACCGGGGACGACGGACCAGTCCGCACGGACCCGCGCGGTCACGACCTCGCGGACGCGGTCCGCGCCACGCGCCTCGATCACCGCCCGGCCCATCCGGTACGGGACCCGGTGCCTGGCCAGCGTCGCGGCGTAACGCATCAGTTCACCAGCCTTTCCCGTATGGGCGGCCAGGCGCCACGGCTGGGACGACCATCCTTTTCGGACGGTCGAGAACGGGTTCGCTTCCAGCACCGCCGCCACTTCGGCCCCGACGCCCAGCAAGGATTCCGCGACCGGCAACAGGAACGGCCCGGCACCGGCGACCAGGACCCGTCCACCGATCGCGACCCGCTCCCCTTTCGCCAGCGCCTGCGCCGCGCCCGCGGTGTACACGCCGGGCAGTTCCCAGCCGGGGAACGGCAGCGTGCGGTCGTGCGCACCGGTCGCCAGGATCAGCGCGTCCGGGACGAGGGTCAGCCGCCGCCGTCCGGAACCGTCGGACGGCCCCCGCAGGACGTGCACCCGCCTCTCCGCCCGGTCGAACGCCCAGACGGTCGAGCTCGGCCACCAACGGCATCGCGGATGCGCGAGTACCCGGCGGCGCCGGTCGAACTCCGCCCGTCCGTGCTGGATCCGGTCCGGACGTTTCGCCGCGTACGCCTCGGGAAGCATCCGGTGGTACTGGCCGCCGGGGGTCTCCGCCTGATCCAGCACCGTGACCTGGGCACCGGCTCGCAGCGCGTGTTCGGCGGCCGCGAGCCCGGCGGGCCCGGCGCCGACGATCACCACGTTCACGTGTTCTCCTCCCGGGACTGGGTGCGGATTTCGTCCCCGTCGGCGGCCGGGCGCCGGCACGCGCGGACGTCGGGCACGTCGTTGACCGTGAGCAGGCAGTCGAAGCACGCGCCGATACCGCAGAACACGCCGCGTGGAGCCCCGGAACGCGTGGTCCGCCAGGAAGTCCGGCCCGCGGCGAGCAGCACGCCGGCCACGCTCTGGCCCTCGATCCCGGTCACGGGTTCGCCGTCGACGGAGATCCGGATCGGCCGGTCGGTACGGCCCACCGGATCACGATCGCGCGGCAGCAGCCATCCGCTCATGCCGCCACCACAGCCCCACGGTCCACGGTGAACTCTTCCACCGGCATCGCGGGCTCGGTCCCGGTGAGCAGTTCGCGCAGCAGGCGCGCGGTGCCGACGCTCAACCCGATGCCCGCGCCCTCGTGCCCGGTGGCGTGCCAGAGATTTCCCAGCCGCGGATCCTCGCCGAGCACAGGGAGGTGATCGTCGACGTACGGCCGGAAGCCGCCGTACGCGCGCATGATCGCGACGTCGGCGAGCGACGGGAACAGCCGCAGCGCCTTGACCGCGATGGCGCTCAGCACCTCCGGGCGGATCGTGTCGTCGAACTCCACCCGGCGGCGTGAAGAGCCGATGAGCACGGTGCCACCCCACGTCGACTCGACGACGGCGGAGGTCTGCAACTCGCCCGAATCGGCGCCGACCGCGCCGACGTAATCCGCGTCGTAGACCTTGTGCCGCACGACACCCGGCATCGGCGTGGTCACCAGTACCTCACCGCGGCGGGGGCGGACGGCGATCGGGGCGCCGAGACGCGCCGACACCTGACCGGCCCACGGGCCCGCGGCGTTCACGACGACGTCGGCCTCGATCACCTCGCCCGGCACGCGGACGCCGGTGATCCGTCCGTTGTGGACGGTCGCACCGACGACCTCGGTGTCGAAGCGCGGCCGGGCGCCGTGGCGCAGCGCGGAGCCCAGCAGGGCCAGCGCCGCGCCCGCGGGCTGCACCTGCGCGTCCTCCGGGTAGTGGAACGCGGCGGTCACGTCGCGGGTCAGCGCGGGCTCCGCGGCGGCGAGTTCCTTGCCGGACAACGGTTCCGCGCGAACACCGGTTTGCGAAGCGGCGAACGCGGCGAGGGCGCGGGCGCCGTCGTCCGTGGTGGCGACGACGATGCCACCCTTGGGGTCGTACTCGATCGACGAGGCGGCACGCGCGTCCTCGTCGGCGATCTCGGCGACCACCTGGGGCCACAGCGCGGTCGAAAGCTTCGCGAGTTCGAGTTCCGCGCCAGGACCCTTGTCGGAGACAAGGATGTTGCCCTCGCCGTGCGACGTGGTCCCACCGGCGGGACGGCCGCGATCCGCGACCACGACGTCGAAACCCGCCAGGGTCAGCTCACGGGCACACGCGGCGCCGACGATCCCCGCGCCGAGGACGACCACACGCGTTCGGTTCATCGACCCTCCAGCGTTCGGTAAAGCGAACGATCGGAGAGTAGGTTCCACCCCGGACGGGTGTCAATACCTCGTGCGCCCTCAGCCCTTCAGCACCGGATGCGGCCTGCCGTCGAGCCGTTCGTCGGCGCGGTACTGCAGCAGCAGGACCGAGTGCACCGGCCCGTCCGACGCGGTGTAGCAATGCGGCTCGCGGGCGTCGAAGGCGACGTAATCCCCGGGACCGACCTCGACGGTCCGGCCCGCCACCTCGACCAGCAGCGATCCGGTCTGCACGATGGTGTGCTCGACCCCGACATGCCCCTGCGAACGTTGCGGCGCGTCGCCGCGGACCACCTGGTCGTACACCTCGAAGACGCCGTCACCGGTCTCGATCCTCCGCAGCGGCCGGAGATCCACTCCCTCACCGCTGAGCACCTCGACGTCGGCGCCGCGCACCACGGTGAGCGCGCCGCCCGCCCGGTAGTCGAGCAGATCGGAGATCGCCACCTCGAGCACCCTGGACAGGCTGAACACGGTCTCGATGGTCGGATTCCCCCCGCCGGACTCCAGCTGGGACAGCGTCGCCTTGCCGATTCCCGACCGCCGCGACAGCTCCGACAGCGAAATCCCCCTCGCCGCCCTTGCCGCGCGCAGGTTGACCGCCAGCATGTCCCGGATCGAGGGCGTCTCGTCCTCCACCGCTTCTCCCCTGTCGTTCGTCAAACCGTACGACCTCGTTCGCTTTGCCGATCGAGTTCGCGGACATCATGACACGCTGTCCGCCAAGCAGGGCATAGCCGCGGCCGATGGGGCGGCGCGATGGTGGGCGGCGCCTGCCGCGATGAAACTCCTTCACCAACCGGTGTGTCACCGTCGACACAGGGTCGCGGGCGCACCGTCGTTCCTGCCAGCGAGGAGATTCCCGTGCAGCAGATCCGCAGATCCGCAGGCCGACGACTTCGGGCGTTCGGCGCGGTGCTCATCACCACCCTCGGGCTGACCGCGGCCGTGGCCGCCGCGCCGGCGACGGCCGCCGCGAACGCCTGTCTCACCGGCACGCTCGCCTTCGACCATCTCGACGCCGAAGCGGGGACCAGCAAACCCCTGCGCACCCAGGTGGCCCGGAACGCGAACTGGGAACTGTGGGGCCGCACCGGTTCCGGCACGGCGACCAGGCTCGCCCGCGGGATCACCGGTGCCTCCGACGGCCGGTTCACCGCCTGCCACACGGCGTCCCTCGCGGAGGCGTACGTGCGCTTCCGGTCGAGCAGCACCTCGATGTGGCGGGTCGTGAAGGCCGCGAACAACACCACCGACTACACGTTCGACTCGGCGCGACGCACGAACGTCTCCGGCACTCAGGACCTGGGCACGGTGAAGGTGCCTTCCACGCTCCAGCGCGCGTGGAAGGTCGTGGACACGCTCAACGTCTTGTACTGGAAGCGCGCCAACCCGGTTTCGTCGTGCTGGACGGCCCGGCAAGCCGACGGACGCTGCGACCAGATCACCTTCGTCTGGGATCCGAAGGTCGCCGACGGCGGCTACTGGGACTACCCGGGCACGAACTACGTCTTCCTCGGCAACACGATGCCCGACTCGAAGCACCTCATCCTCCACGAGGCAGGGCACTGGCTGCAGTGGCAGCTCTACGGCCGTGATTTCCCCGTCGTCACCGGCTGCAACCCGCACTACATCGAGAAGCACAGTTCGGAATCGTGCGCGTGGACGGAAGGCTTCGCCGACGCCGTCGCCGCCTACGCCCTCGGCGACTACCGGTATGTGTACGACAACGGCAGCTCCTACAGCTTCGAGAACGACGCTTCGACCCCCGGCTGGGACGACGGCGACACCGTGCAGGGGCGGGTCGGCTCGTCGCTGCTCGACCTGTGGGCGGCGGACGGGCCGGACGGCGGCAACTGGAACCGGACGATCGCGCTGATGACCCGCGACTTCAGCCAGGACTTCCGCGAATACTTCACCGAGGACCGGCCCGCCGCCGGCCTGTCCACGACCGGTGCCGCCGAGCGGATCCTCGCCGGGCACACCATCTGGTACTGAGTTCGCGACGTGCTGACGCCGTGACGGAATGGACGGCACGCGTGATCAGACGGACGACGAACGTGACCGGACGGACGACACGAGTTGCGACTCGGCCGCGAGCGTGTCGTCCGTCCAGACACAGGTGCCGTCCGCTCAGTCACGCGTGTCGTCCCTCCAGTCACGCGACATCGCCCGACCCGCAGGGCTGGCTCTCACTGTCGTTGCCGCTCAGGGGCTGAAGGCTCCCTTCACCGCGTCTGATGCGGCGAAGGGAGCCTTCAGCCCACCGGTGCCAATTCCGCCATCTTGGGCCCCTTCACCGCGTGGGACGCGGGGAAAGCGTCCTTCAGCTCCTGGCCGCCCGGACCCAGGCGGTGATCTCGTCGGCGGTCGAGGGGAAACCGTCGGAGAGCAGGTCGTACCCCGAGCCCGTGACCACGACGTCGTCCTCGATGCGGACGCCGAGGCCGCGCAGTTCGGGCGGCACGGTGCGGTCACCGGCGTGGAAGTACAGCCCGGGCTCGACCGCCAGCGCCATCCCCTCGGCGAGCGTGCCCTCGCGGTACGTGGAGGGATGCGCGGCGGCGCAGTCGTGGACGTCCAGCCCGAGGAAATGGCCGGTCCCGCAGACGATGTACCGCCGGTGCTGCTGCCCGTCCGGCGACAGCGCTTCGTCCACCGACACCGGGAGGAGACCCCAATCGTGCAATCCCTCCGCGAGCACGCGCAGCGCCGTCGCCTGGAACGCGCCGTAGTCCTGACCGGGACGGACCTCGCCCAGCGCCGCGACGTGCGCCTTGTGCACCAGGTCGTAGACGTCGCGCTGGGCCTTCGTGAACTCCCCGCCGACCGGGAAGGTCCGGGTGATGTCGGCCGTGTACAAGGAATCCACCTCGACCCCGGCGTCGAGCAACAGAAGGCTGTCTTCGGTCACCTGCCCGTCGCAGCGTGTCCAGTGCAGGATCGGGGCGTGCGGCCCGGCCGCCACGATGGAGGTGTAGCCGGGCCCGGTCCCCTCGGTGCGGGCACGGCGGTCGAAGGTGCCCTGCAGCCAGCGTTCACCGCCACCGCGGACCGCCTCCGGGAGCGCGGCGAGCACGTCCGCGAACCCGAGGGCGGTCGCGTCGACCGCGTCGCGCAGCTGGCCGATCTCCCAGTCGTCCTTGATCCGGCGAAGCTCCGCGAGGACGGTCCGGAGCCGCTCGCTGTGGCCGAAGCGGTACGCGTCGAGCGCGGGATCGACCCCGGCACCGACCAGGAAGCTCGGGTTCCGTCCGCGCAAGCCGTGCGGGAGATCCTCCAGCGGGCGGCATTCGATGCCGAGCGCGTCCCCGTACGCGGCCGGTCCTGCGGCGGAGCCGACCCACAGCGGGCTGGTGTCGGCGTCGCCCACGAAGTCGGGCTCGTGCGCCTCGGCGGGGCGCGGGACGTACAGCGTGGCGTGGTGGCTGTCCCCCGCCGGGGTCATCACGAGGATCGCGCCCTCGCGCTGGCAGCCGGTGAGCCACACGAAGTCGCTGTCGGCGCGGAAGCCGTGGAAGGTGTCGTTGGAGCGCACGACGGCCCGGCCCGCCGCGAGCGCGATCCGCTGACCGGGCAGTTCCGCCGACAGCCTGCCGCGATGGGCGGCGGCCGCCTCGGCGGTGCCCGGCGGCACGTCCACCGCGTCGTCGGCCGGTTCCCAGCCGTCGCTGATCCAGTTCCGGAACCCTTTGGCGGCCAGCAGCGCGCGCAGATCCGGCCGGGTTCGGTCGCCGGTCATCGGCTCCCCTTTCAGCTAGTCGTGGTCCTGGCCGCACCCTCGCACCGCGACGGACCCGGCCGTAATGACCGGCGGCGATAGACTCCGCCTATGGCCCTGGAGATCCGGCACCTGCGGGCGATCTGCGCCATCGCCGAAGCGGGCAGCCTCTCGCAGGCGGCCGCCGCGCTGGGCATGTCCCAGCCGTCGCTGACCTCGCTGCTCCAGCGGCTCGAACGGCAGATCGGCGCGCCGTTGTTCGTCCGCAGCCACACCGGCGTGACCCCGACCCCGGTCGGCGAGCAGACGTTGCGCCGCGCGCTGACCCTGCTCGTGGAGTTCGACCGGTTCGAAAGCGATCTCCTCGGCGCGCTCGGTGACGGCCCGGTGCGGCTCGGATCGTCCCAAATGGACTGTCTGCCCGCCTTCGTCGAACGGCTGGACGACGCGCTGCCGGGGCTGGACGTGACCGTCCTCGTCGAACCTTCCAGCGCGGTGCTGGCGCAGGCACTGGCCCGCGCGACACTGGACATCGCGGTCATCGCCATGTCCGACGACCAGGAAGTGCCGCTCGCGAAGCACCTGGGGCACCGGGTGCTGTTCTCGTGGGTGCCCGTGTTCATCGGCCTTCCCGCCGGGCACCGCCTCGCCGGCGGTTTCGAGGTCGACCTCGCCGATCTCGCGGACGAAGCGTGGATCGGGCCGCCCGGTCCCGAGGACGGCTCGCTGACGTCACTGCGCGCGGCGACGCATCGTGCCGGATTCACCCCGCGGATCCGCTTCGAATGCCCGAACGGCGGCGGGCGGCAGCTGATCGCCGCCGGGCAGGCGGTGCAACTCGTGGAACCCACCGCGCCCGAACTGCCCGGCATGGTCGTCCGCCCGCTGAAGGGCGACCCCATGAAGATGCGGCTCGTGCTGGCGTGGCGCAAGGAACGGCTGACGTGGGACCAGGCGGAGAACGTCTACCGCGCGATGATGACGTCGTACACGCGGCACGCGATGGCCTCGACCCCGTTCCGGACGTGGTGGGAGCGGCGGCGGGATTCGCGGTCGTGGGACGGGCTGGTGGACTTCTTCCGGGTCTCGAACAGCCTGTAACCCGATCCCGCCTCGCCGCGATTGACCTCCCGTACCGGGCGAACGGAGACGGGAGATGATGACGCAACGGCTGTGGCTGGGACTGGCGGTCGTCTACACGTGCACCGCCCTGGTCCAGCTCTACCTCCTCGCCAGCACCGGCGCCGTCTGGGCCGGGACACTCACCGCCGTCGGCTTCGTGGCCGCGCTGCTGTGCGTCCTCGCGGCGTGGAAGGCCCCGAAACGAGAACGGGACGACACAAGGGAAGTCGACTCGCACCGACGCTGACCGCGGGGTTGGGGAGTACTCGGCCGGTCCGCATCCTCGAGACCGGCGGGGAAGGCCACCGCCTGACCCGACTGGGGGAACGGCTCCTCGACGCGTCGCATCCGCTGGGGAATGGGGCCTCGCCTGGGAAAAGGTACTGCGCGAGCCGACCGGGTAACCCACCGTTCACCGCGCCGGGCCTTGCCAGGAGAGGTGAGCGGCGTACGGTGAGCAGTACGTGAGGTTGAGTCCACCAGCCCGCGCGAACGACACGCATGTCCGCGGCCCAGCACCTTCCCAGGGCGACGCGGCGGCGAGTTGACTTGCGCAGCAGTTGTGCAGGCTTACCCGTTGTCCGTCTCGTCCCCGGTTGTCCGGGAGACACATCATGACCGAACGCATCCCTTTCACGCGGAGCAGCCGCGACGGCCCCGCCTTCGGCACCATGCCCCTCTCCGCCGTTCCCCGACCACGCCCCTCCGCCGAGAATCTGTTGCGGGTCCGGCGGATCCGGTGGAACGACGATCTGCTCGTCGTCGCCGCGGCCGGGGAGATCGACCTCGCCACCGCGGGCAGGCTGGAACAGGCCCTGCGCGGCCGCCTCCCGGCCGCCACCGTGCTCGATCTCAGCGAGGTCGGCTTCCTCGGCGTCGCCGGGCTGCGGGTCATCGAATCCGCCGCCGCCCGTGCCCGCGCCGAGCACCGCACGACCGGCGTCGTCGCCGACTCACGGCCGGTGCTGCGGCTGCTGCAGCTGTTCGGCGTCGACGCCCACATCCCCGTGTACCGGCACCTCGACCACGCGATCCTCGAAGTGCCGAACCGCTGAGGATCAGGCGAGCGGCAGGAGCGTGGACAGCCCCGTCTTCGAAGCCAGCCGCCGGATCGTCGGCGACGGAAGGAAACTCAGCGCGACCCCCTGGGTGCTGCACCGGTCGTTGATCCCGACCAGGGTCGCCAAACCGGTGGAATCGCAGAACTCCACACCTTCGAGGTCGACGACGAGTCTGCCCGGCACGGGCTCCAGCGCTTCCTCGAACGTCTCCTTGAGATCTTCGGAGGTCGTCAGATCGATCTCCCCCGCCACCGCGATGACGACCTCGGCGCCATCCGGCCTGGCGACGGACACCGAGAACGGAACCTCCCGGTGTTCGCCGTCTCCGCTCGTCACCGTCATCCACCCCTCACGATCGGTACCCGACTGTCCCGAACATATCGGATGACGGTTCCCGCTCGCGCGGCTCTCGTGTCCCGATCCGTGCGGTGCCTTAGCCTTGTCGATGGATCCGGCGGTCGCGGACCGCGGCGGACGACGAGGAGAAGCTTCGTGATGCCGATCGACGAGCCGGTGCGCAAGCACACCGACGAGCTGGTCCTCGAGGTCGCCGCCGTCCCCGCACAGGCCGCCGCGTTGCGGGACGTCCTGGCGAACTGGGCCCTCGAACGGGGCCTTCCCCGTGAACTGGCCGAGGATCTCAAACTCACCGCCTACGAAGCGATGACGAACGTCGTCAAGCACGCCTACCCGGACGGCACCGAAGGCAACGTCATGACGGTGACCGCCGCCCACGACGACGGCCACCTCAAGATCAGCGTCGCCGACGAGGGCCGCTGGCGCGACGGCCGCCGCCCGGACGGCGGACGTGGCTTGCCGATCATCCGCGCCTTCGCGCCGGAGGCCTCGGTGACGAGCACACCCACCGGGACAATCGTCCGGCTCGCCTGGCCCTGCCCCTCGCTCTGACCGGCTTCGGCTCGGGAGGGCGAGGTCCACCGTCGCACACCGTGGCATCGCCGCCAGTGACATCTCCTCTCGATCAACGGGCGCCCGGAAAATGCGTGACGCGGGGGTTGGTCTTCGTCAGGAACGCCGGATCGCGTGCGCGGCCCAGCGACCGTTGATGCGGTGGACCTCGACATCCCGCTCGTAACAGGCCGAAAGCCCTTCGTCGGTGAGGACCTCGTCGATCGGCCCCGCGGCGGTGACCTTGCCGCGGCGCACCATCAGGGCGTGCGTGGCCGTCGACGGGATCTCCTCCAGGTGATGCGTCACGGTGACCGTGGCCAGTTCAGGCTGGGCCAGCGTCAGGTTCTCCAGCGCCATCAGGAGATCCTCGCGGCCGGGCAGGTCGAGGCCGGCGAACGGCTCGTCCAGCAGGAGCAGCAGCGGATCGGCCATGAGCGCCCTGGCGAGCCGGACCCGGGCGCGTTCGCCCTGCGAGCACACGCGCACCGGCCGGTCGCGCAGTTCGGTGCAGCCGACCAGTTCGAGCAGCTTCGACGCCCTGTCCCGGATCGCGTCGTCGTAGCGGTCCCAGAGCGGGAGCACGCTTCCGCTGTGGCCGGTGAGCACCACGGTGTGCGCGTCGTGGTTCTCCGCGTCCGGCAGCCGCTGCTTCGCGCCGACGAAGCCGATATGCGTCCGCACGTCACGCAGGTCGACCGCGCCCATCCGGTGCCCGAGCACGACGGCCGTGCCCGCGCTGGGGAACCGCTGGGTCGAGGCCACCGAAAGGATCGTCGACTTCCCCGCCCCGTTGCGGCCGAGGACGACCCAGCGCTGGCCGTAGTCCACCCGCCAGTCGACGTCCGACACCAGCGGCACCCGGCCGACGTGCACCTCGACCCCGGAAAGCTCCACCGCCGGTCCGTCGAGGTTCGGTTGTACGAAGACGGGCTTGTTCACGCGGTTCATGATCGCAGGGCACGCGACGGCCGCCCGCCTGGGGTCCGATCATCGGATGACGTTGTAGACCAGCTTCTGGATCCCGTTGCGGTACGCCTCGCTCTCGACGAGTTCGAGGTTCTGCTTGTCCTTGTCGGTGTCGCTGAACAGCTTCTTGCCCGCGCCGAGCAGGACCGGGAACAGCAGCAGGTGGTAACGGTCGATCAGGCCGGCGTCGGCGAGGTTGCGATCCAGTTCCGCGCTGCCGTGGAGGATGATCGGCCCGCCCTCGGTCTCCTTGAGCTTCGCGACGTCGTCGAGCGAGCGCAGGATCGTGGTCTCGCCCCAGTTGTCGACGAGGTCCTCGTCCCGCAGCGTGGTCGACACGACGTACTTCGGCATCGCGTTGTACCCGACGAACTCCTCGGTCATACCGGGCCACACCGGCGAGAACGCCTGGTAACTGACCCGGCCCATCATCATCGCGGTGGCCTCGCCCTGCTCACGTCCCTTGAGCTCGTAGGCCGCTTCGTCGAACTCGATGCCGTTGAAGGTCCAGCCGGAGTTGCGGTAACCCGGCTCCCCGCCGGGCCCTTCGACGACGCCGTCGAGCGAGACGAACGCGGTGGCGATCAGGGTGCGCATCAGGTTTCTCCTAGGTGGTTCGGAAGTGCTTTCGACACTGCGTCGACCGGGGAACGGCGGATTCGACATCGCGGCGAAAAAAAGTTTCAGCGTGATCGGGAGCGTAACTCGCGTGATCAGAGGCCGAACTCGCGTGATTGGAGACGGAACTCGCGGGATCGGCGGCTCAGTCTTCGGCGTCGCGCACCAGCAGGGCGATCTGGACCCGGTTTTCGACGCCGAGCTTGGCGAGCATGCTGCTCGTGTGCGCCTTCACCGTCGCGACGGTGATGTCCAGTTTTCGCGCGACGTCGGTGTTGGAAAGCCCCTCGGCGATGGCGCCCGCCGTCTCGCGTTCGCGGTCGGTCAGCGTGGCGAGCAGCCCGCGGGCGGTTTCCCGCGACGCACGGCGCGCGTCGGACGAATGCGGTCCGGTGGCCGCGGTGATCAGGCGGGCCGTGGCGGCGGGCGAGAGCGCGGGTTCGCCGGTCGCGACCGTCCGGACCGCCGCGAGGATCCGCGGCGGCGGGGTGTCCTTGAGCAGGAATCCGAGCGCGCCGACACGCAGTGCGCCCAGCACCATCTCGTCCGAGTCGAACGTGGTGAGCACCAGCACCCGGGGCGGCTCCGGGAGGCCCAGGATCTCCTCGGTGGCGCTCAGCCCGTCACGTCCGGGCATCCGGACGTCCATCAGGACGACGTCGGGCCGCTGCTCCCCCACCACGGAGACCGCGGCGTCACCGTCCGCGGCCTCGCCGACCACGACGAGGTCGGGTTCGCCGTCGACGATGAGCCGCAGCGCCATCCGCACCAGATGCTCGTCGTCGACCAGCACGACCCGTACCCGCTCGCCGTCCATTCACTCGCTCCCTTCGCGGACCGGCCACGGCAAGCGCGCGGCGAGCACGAATCCGCCGCCGGGTTCCGCGTGGTGGTCCAGTTCGCCGCCCGCCAGTCCGACCCGCTCGGAAAGGCCGAGCAGGCCGAATCCCGACGCGGGCGGGCCCGCGATCGCCCGCGCCGCACCGGAATCCCGGATCGTCGCCCGCAGCCCGTCGCCCGGTTTTCCTTCGACGGTGACGACCACGTCGGCACCGGGCGCGTGTTTGCCCGCGTTGGTCAGCCCTTCCTGCACGACCCGGTAGACGGTCCTCGCGATCGCGTCGGGTGGCTCGCCCTCGGTCGTGGTCTCCATCGTGACGTCCAGTCCCAGCGCCCGCGCGTCCGCGACGAGCGCGGGCAGGTCGGCCAGCGAGGGTTGCGGTGGTTCGAGCTCGTCCGGATCCGCCCGCAGCACGCCGAGGACGTCCCGTAGTTCCTCCAGCGCCTGGTGGGAGCCGTCGGCGATGCCTCGCGCCAGTTCCGCGACCTGTTCGGCGGGCAGATCCGGGCGATGCCCCAGCACCCCGGCCTGCATCGCGACCAGCGAGACCCGGTGCGCGAGGACGTCGTGCATCTCGCGGGCGATCCGGTGGCGCTCCATGATCCGTGCCTCGGCCGCCCGCGCGGCCTGCTCACGTTCGGCGCTCTCGACCCGTTCCCGCAGGGAGCGCACCTCCTCGCGGCGCGCCCCGATCGCGGCGCCGACGGCCACCACGATGCCCACGATCAGGGTGGGGAGACTGATCACCAGCCACAGCTGCGGCACCTCGCGCTGCGGGTAGAGGTCTACGACCAGTACGGCCGTGACCACGGACAACACCGCCGCGACCGCCGTTTCGGCCGGTCGCCGCCGGGTGGCCAGTGAACAGAGCGCCAGCAGCGCCGCGCCGCCCGCCAGCACCGACGCCGTCGAGGCGAGGATGACCACGATGACGATCACGACCGGGAAGCGGCGGCGCCACAGCAGGGCGATCAGGCAGGCAAGTGCGATCAGCGGATCGCCGGTGATCATCCACTCGACCCTCGGTCCCGACGCGCCCGCCGGCAGCTGGGCCGCCGTGATGACCCAGAGCACCACGCCCAGCGCGGCCGCGGCGAGCAGGCGCCAGGCCTCTCCCCACGGACGGAGGCGCGGCTGGGCGTCGGTGATCACCGGCCCATCATGGTCGACCGGCCCGCCACGGCGCAGCCGGACACGGGACGATCCCGGCCCCGACCTCGGTCGCGACGGGGGTCGACTTTGGTCGAACACGCGGCGAGACGCGCTGCCGATGTGCGCCCGGGCCCACGCGCGCGACGCTGTCGGAGGGTGCGGGGGGGGCGAAGCATGTCGCGAAAGTGGCTTTCGCGACGGCCTTTGTTCCCGCCCGGCGCGAGATTCCCGACCGTGGACCAGGAGGCAGGAAGCATGACCAAGGGCGGCTATCTGGGGCTGCAGATCTTCGGGATGGTGGCCGTCGCCGTCTTCGCACAGGCCGCCATCCGCAGCCTCTTCGATCATTCCGCGACCCAGTTGTGGGGCGCGTTCGACTGGGTACCCGGTGAGTGGGGCGGCAGGTTGATCGTGTTCCTGCTGCTCGCGGCCACCGGGACGGTACTGGCGGGCTGGGCGCACGACCGCGCCAAGCGAGTGTCCCGCTAGGCCGACGCCGGTCCGCTAGTATCCGCAGCCGGGCGTTTTCCGTCTACATCGGACGGAAACGCGGGGCTGGTCGATCGCGGGAGAGTGCATGGCGGACGGAGTCGGCTCGCTAGCGGAGTGGTCGGCCGATCCCACCGAAGTGACCAGCTACGTCGGCCGGGACGCCGAGACCGGAGAGGCGAGGCGTCTGCTGGCGGTGTCGTCGCTGGTCACGCTGACCGGGCCGGGCGGAGTGGGCAAGACCAGGCTGGCCTGGCGGATCGCGGCGGCCCACCGGGAGGCCACGGCCGACGAGGTCGCGTTCGTGTCGCTGGCCGAGCTGCGGGAACCCGCGCTGCTGGTGCCGACGGTGGCGAACGTCCTCGGCTTCGGCGACCGCTCGGCGAAGCCGGCCATCGAGGTCGTCGTCGAAGCACTGCAGGCGAGCCGGTTGCTAATGGTGCTCGACAACTGCGAGCATCTCGTCGACAGCTGCGCCTGGTTCGCCGACACCGTGGTCAGGGCCTGTCCCCAGGTGACCGTGCTGGCCACGAGCAGGCAGTCGCTCGGGGTGGCGGGCGAGCGGGTCCTGCCGGTGCCGCCGCTGGCGATCCCGGAACAGGGCGACTCCTTCGAACGCGTGCTGAACGACGATTCCGTGCGGCTGTTCGTCGACCGGGCGACCGCGGTCGCGCCGTCGTTCCGGCTCACCGAATCCGACGTGGAGCCGCTGATCCGGCTGTGCCGCAGGCTCGACGGGCTGCCGCTGGCCATCGAGCTCGCCGCCGTCCGCGCGCGGGCGTTGTCCGTGCGCCAGCTGGCCGACCGCGTCGACCGGCAGTTCTCCGTGCTGACGAAGGACCGGCGTGGGCGGCCGGAGCGGCACGAGACCATGCGGGCACTGATCGACTGGAGCCACGACCTGTGTACCGGGCCGGAGCGGCTGCTGTGGGCACGCGCGTCGGTGTTCTCCGGCAGCTTCGACCTCGACGCCGCCGAACAGGTCTGCAGCGGCGGCGAACTGCCGCGCGAGGACGTCCTCGAAGTCGTCGACGGGCTGCTCGACAAGTCCATCCTGCTGCGCGAGGAATACCCCGGCGGCGTGCGGTACCGCATGCTGGAATCGGTGCGCGAGTACGGCGTCGACAGGCTCAGCGAGACGGGCGGGACGGCGGAGTTCCGGAAACGGCACCGGGACTGGTTCGCCGAACTCGTCGGCCGGTACGCCACCGAATGGCTGAAGACCGATCAGCTCGGCTGGATCGGGCGGCTGCGGCGCGAGCACGCGAACCTGCGCGTCGCCCTCGACTACTGCACGGGCACCCCCGAGGACGCGGTCGTCGGGCTCCGGATGCTGCGTGACAGCAAGGAGTTCTGGATCTTCCGCGGACTGCACACGGAAGGCCGGATGTGGGTCCGCCGCCTCGATGACGCCGCGGCACCGGGCGTTCCGGAACGCGCTCGGGTGCTGTGGCTGGCCGGATTCATGGCCGTGGTGCAGGGAGACGTGCCCACGAGCCGGTCGATCCTGGAGCGGGCGGCCGCCGAAGCCGAAGCGAGCGGTGACGAACTCGCCGCCGCGTACGTGCTCCACGTCCGCGCGTACGCCGCACTGATCGGCAACGACATGGCCGAAGCGTCACGGCTGTTCGGCACGGCCATCGACCTGTTCCGCGCCCACGGCGACGAAGGCGGGGACCTCTGGGCGAGCTACAACCACGGGCTCGCCGTCTGGCTGGACGGCGACATCGACCGCGGCCGGTCGATCCTCGCGGAAGCCGTCGAACGCTGCGAGCGCCGCGGCGAGGTCTTCTGGCGCGGCTGGGCCTTGTGGTCGCGCGCCGCCGCCGAGTACCTGCTGGGTGACCTCGCCGTCGCCGAACGCTGCTGCGCACAGGTCCTGCGCCTGCACGCCCAGGTGAACGACCGCGTCGTCGTCGGCTACACGCTGACGGTCATGGCGGGCTGCGCGGCCCGTACCGGGCGTCCCAACCGCGCCGCGATCCTGCAGGGCGCCGCCACCACCGTCTGGCGCACCGTGGGCGCGTGGCCGAACCGGTACAAGGCGTTCACCGAACCGCTGCTCGCCGACACCGACACCGTGACCACCGCGCTGGGCTGGGAGATCGCGGTCAAGGAATTCGCCGACGGTGCCTCGATGCCCACCCGGGACGCCATCGCCTTCGCCCTCGAGGAACGGGCCCCCGGCCCGCGGAAACAAACCGCGCAGGTGCTCACCAAACGCGAAACCGAGATCGCGCACGTGATCGCCGAGGGCCTGACGAACCAGGAGATCGCCGACCGGCTCGGCATCGCCCGGCGCACGGTCGACACCCATATCGACCACATCCTCACCAAGCTCGGTTATTCGAACCGCGTCCAGGTCGCCACCTGGGTGACCCGGTCCGCGGATCCCGCTTGACGCTCACGCCACCTTCATCGGGGCGGGCCGGGCCGGTTCGGCCGTGTGCAGCTCCGCGCGCAGGGCGATCCTCAGGTCCAGGCGGGACTGCGGATCGTCGAGCCGGGCACCGAACAGGACCCGCAGACGGCGCATGCGGTTCCGGACCGTCTGCGGGTGGACGCCGAGGTTGTTCGCGATCTCGGGCGCTCCGCCGCGGGCGGAGAGCATGGCGTCGAGGGTTTCGGCGAGTTTGGTGCGCTCGTTGGTGGGCAGGTCGGCGATCGGCGCGAGGCTCCGCGTCACCAGCGCGGTGGTGAGCACCTCGTCGGCGAACAGCCAGTGCGTGGTCAGGTGATCCGACCAGCGCACGAACGGGCCGTCGTCGATCACCTCGCGGCGGACCAGCTCCAGCGTCCGGCGCGCCCAGCGCAGCGACACCGCGGCGTCGGCGGGTGCCACCGCGGGCCCGGCGGCCGCGCGTGTCCCGGCCAGGACGCCGCCGATCTCGACGTCCTCGGGCACGAGCAGATGCGGGTACTCGCCGGCGAGGTCGGCCAGCACCTCCGGGCCGAACGAAGCACGGACGGCGCCGGGTTCGGCGGCGATGGCCACCACCCGCGCGGGCGGCACCCAGCCCGCCTCGGCCGCGAGTCCCGCCCATTTCGCGGGCGAACGGCCGCTCAAGATCTCTTTCAGCAGGTCCCGGCGCAGCTCGGCGATCGAGGGTGTGTGCGCGGCGCGGTAGGCCGCGGTGGACAGCCGGATCAGGACGTCGGAGCAGCGGAGCAGGGCCTCCACCCCGGTGTCCATCAGGGCGGACCCGGCCCCGGGCTGCCGCGAAAGCGACGCCAGCGCGGGAAGGGCGCTCCGGCCCGCCGAGTGGTAGGCCCGGGAGAGCCGGTCCAGTTCCTTGCCCGCCGCGTACTCGGCGACGCCGACCTGGCGGAAGGCGTCCGCTCCCGCCGCGATGCCGAGGTTCATCCCGTCGCGCTCCAGTACCGAGGCGACGAACTCCGTGGCGCGCGCGTCGAACAGGGGCGCGTGCTCGGGCAGCGAATGCCGGATCCCGTCCACGACCACGCGGGCGATCACGAGGGCGGCGGAGCGGGCTGGGGCGTAGGACGCGGTCATCGTCGACCTCCGGAGCAGCGGGAATCGTCGGGCCGCCGAGTCTGCTACTCCGGAGTAGCGGGGCACATCGGGTGAATTACGTACTCGGGCCTGTCCGGCCTACGCATCACCCGTTCGTGAGGGGCTCCTGCCCCTCGGCGATCGTGTCGCGTTACGTCCGCCCAGGCCTTCGACTGTGTGGATTTTGGGGCGTTGGATGACCAGAAATCCACACACCCGGCGTGACTGGTCCAGTCACGCCGGGTGTGTGGAAATAGGGACGTTCAACGTCTCTATTTCCACACACCCCTCACCCGCGGCAATCCCCACCTTCAGCCCACGCGCAGGGCTCTACTCGCACACGGCTCCGTGCGCGGCGCTCCGCACGACCTTGGCGTACTTGCCGAGCACCCCGCGCGTGTACGCGGGCGCCTTGGGCGTCCAGCCCTCCTTGCGCGCCTCGATGTCGTCGATCCCGACTTCGAGCGTCCGGTTCGCGACGTCGAGCGTGATCGGGTCCCCGTCACGCACGAAGGCGATCGGCCCGGCGTCGACGGCTTCCGGGGCGATGTGGCCGACGCAGAGCCCGGTCGTGCCGCCGCTGAACCGGCCGTCGGTGATGAGCAGGACGTCCTTGCCGAGTCCGGCGCCCTTGATCGCGCCGGTGATGGCGAGCATCTCCCGCATCCCCGGCCCGCCCTTCGGGCCTTCGTAGCGGATGACGACGACGTCCCCGGCGACGATCCGGCCTTCGGCGAGCGCGTCGAGGGCGGCCCGCTCGCCGTCGAAGACCCGCGCGGTACCGGTGAACGTCGATTCGTCGAAGCCGGCCGACTTCACGACGGCGCCTTCGGGTGCCAGCGAGCCCTTGAGGATGGTCAGCCCGCCGGTCTTGTGGATCGGGCGGTCGAGCGGGCGGATGATCTCGCCGTCGACCCCGGCGGGCGCGATCCCTTCGAGGTTCTCGGCCATCGTCTTCCCGGTCACGGTGAGCACGTCGCCGTGCATGAGCCCGGCGTCGAGCAGCGCCTTCATCACCACGGGGATGCCGCCGACCTTGTCGACGTCGTTCATCACGTACTTCCCGAACGGTTTGAGGTCGCCGAGGTGCGGGACCTTGTCGCCGATGCGGTTGAAGTCGTCGATGCGCAGATCGACCTCCGCCTCACGCGCGATCGCGAGCAGGTGGAGGACGGCGTTGGTCGAACCGCCCAGCGCCATCACGACGGCGATGGCGTTCTCGAAGGCCTCCATGGTCATGATCTGCCGCGCGGTGATGCCCTGCCGGAGCATGCCGACGACGGCCTCCCCCGACCGGTGCGCGAAACCGTCACGACGGCGGTCGACCGCGGGCGGGGCGGCCGATCCGGGCAGCGACATGCCGAGTGCTTCGGCGACCGACGCCATCGTGTTGGCGGTGTACATGCCACCGCAGGCCCCTTCGCCGGGGCAGATCGCGCGCTCGATCTTGTCCACTTCGGCGCGGGTGATCTTGCCGGCCAGGCAGGCGCCCACGGCTTCGAACGCGTCGATGATCGTGACGTCCTGACCGTCGACCTGCCCGGGCATGATCGAACCGGCGTACAGGAAGACGGAGGCGAGATCGAGCCTGGCCGCGGCCATGAGCATGCCCGGCAAGGACTTGTCGCAGCCCGCCAGCAGCACGGAGCCGTCCAGCCGTTCGGCCATCATCACCGTCTCGACCGAATCGGCGATCACCTCGCGGGACACCAGCGAGAAGTGCATTCCCTCGTGTCCCATGGAAATACCGTCGGACACCGAGATCGTGCCGAACTCCAGCGGGTAGCCACCGGCCGCGTGGACACCGTTCTTGACCGCCTTGGCCAGCCGGTCGAGGGACAGGTTGCACGGGGTGATCTCGTTCCACGAGGACGCCACCCCGATCTGCGGTTTGGCGAAATCGTCGTCGCCCATCCCGACCGCGCGGAGCATCCCGCGGGCCGCCGCGCGCTCCAGGCCGTCGGTCACGTCGCGCGAACGAGGTTTCAAATCCGGCTGGTCTTGCGGCATCGGAGCACCTTTCTTCGTGGCGGGACACCGGGCACGCTGCCAACCTCGCGCGTCCGGCGCAACTCACCGCTCCGCGGTCGTCCCACGGCGCAGCGCCACCCGGGTGATCGCGTGATGCTCCACGCCGAGCACCTCGGCCGTCCAGCCGGAGACGACCACGCGGTCGCCCGGCTTCTCCGGGATGCGCCCGAGGATCACGAGGATCAGCCCCGCGATCGTCGCGTACTCCCCCGGCGGCGCGTCGCGCAGCTCGACCCCGACGTCGACGAGGTCGTGCACCGGGAAGGTGCCGGGCAGGACCAGGGAGCCGTCCTTGCCGTCGCGCACCGCCAGCACGTCACGGTCGGTCTCGTCGTAGATCTCGCCGACGATCTCCTCCAGCAGGTCCTCCAGCGTGACCATGCCCGCGACGGCGCCGTGCTCGTCGACCACCAGCGCCATCTGCTCCCGTTCGGCCTTGAAACTCCGGATCGCGTCCGACACCCGCAGCGAATCGGGGAACACCACCGCCGGCCGGACGACCTCGGCGAGGTCTTCGTGGTCGCCGAGCAGGTCACGCAACCGCACGACACCGACGACGTCGTCGAGATGGCCGCCGCGGGCGACCGGCGCCCGGGAATGGCCGGATTCGGCCAGCTGCCTGCGCGCCGAGGGCAGATCCTGCTCGGCGGCCAGGGTCACCACCGCGCGGCGGGGCACGAGCACTTCCCGCAGCCTTCGTTCGTGGATCTCCAGTGCACCGTTGATGATCATGCGTTGTTCGGCGTTCAGGCCGCGCTGTGCCGACACCAGTTCCCGGAGCTCCTCGGGCGACATCTGGTCCGGATCGGCTTCCGCCCGGCCGCCGAGCGCCCGCACGACGAAGTTCGTCGACACGCTCAGCGCCCACACCACGGGCCGCGAGATCGCCGACAACAGGTTCAGGGGACGCGCCACCAGCAACGCCCACCGCAGCGCGTTCTGCATCGCCAGCCGCTTCGGGGCCAGTTCGCCGAGCACCAGGGTCAGGAAGGTGAGGACCATCGTCACCAGCGCGACGGCCACCGCGCCGGCGGCGTTGCCGACGAAACCCAGCAGTGGCACCAAAGGTTGTGCCAGGGACACCGCCGCCGTCGCCGAGGCGAGGAACCCGGCGAGCGTGATGCCGATCTGGATCGTCGCCAGGAAACGATTCGGGTCGCGCGCCAGCCGCACCAGCGTGCGGGCGGCCGCGCGGCCGTCGCGTTCCAACGCCCGCAGTTGCCCTTCGCGCAACGAGATCAGCGCCATCTCACTGCCCGCGAACAGCGCGTTGACCACCACCAGCACCGCGACCAGCGCGATGTCGAACCCGTAGCCGCCCACAAGCACTCCCCGGCCCGCCGGAAGTGCAGAACGATACCGAGGTGGAGGCCCGTTCGCAGGGTTCGGAGCCGGTGGCTACTGACGCGTAGTTCCGATACCTTCGAAGGAACCCGTACGGACGGAGTCCTGATGTTCGCACTCAAGACCGCTCCCTTCCGGCACAAGGCGGAGGCGATCGCCAAACCGGTCACCCGCTGGGGCATCGGCCACGCCATCCCCCGGGTCGCCCTGCGGGCCGCGGCGCGCCGGGGCGACCTCCAGGGCAGGCTGTCCGTCGAAGCGAGCGGCGGAGCGGACCTGACCGGCCTGTTCGACGAGATCCGCGCGCACGGCGCCTTCGCCACCAGCCGGGTCGGGCACGTCACCACCCGGCATTCGGCGTGCAAGGAGGTGCTGACCAGCGACGCGTTCAAGACCGTGCGGTTCGTGCCGGACAACCCGCTGCTCAACCGGCTCGTCGCCTGGTCGTCGTCCGGTCTGCTCCATCCGATCGAGCCGCCGTCGCTGCTCGCCAGCGAACCGCCCGACCACACGCGCTACCGGAAGCTGGTCACCCGCGTCTTCACCGCCCGCGCGGTGGAGCAGCTGCGGGAGCGTACGCAGGCGATCACCGACGAACTGCTCGACGGCCTCGCCCCGACGAGCCCGGTCGATCTCATCGAGCAGTACTGCGGGCTCCTTCCGGTCACCGTGATCAGCCAGATCCTCGGTGTCCCGCCGGAAGAGCGCGACAAGGTGCTCGCGCTGGGCGGCGCCGCGGCGCCGAGCCTCGACCTCGGCCTGCCGTGGCGGACGTTCCGGACGGTGGAGGCGACGCTGGCCGAGTTCGACTCGTGGCTCACCCTGCACCTGGAGAAGCTGCGGGCGAATCCCGGCGACAACCTGCTCAGCAAGCTGATCGCCGCGCGCGAGGACGGCGTCGGCCTGACCGAGCGGGAACTCAAGGCCACCGCGGGGCTGGTGCTGGCCGCCGGCTTCGAGACGACCGTCAACCTCCTCGGCAACGGCATCGCCCTGCTCACCCGGCATCCGGGCGAACTCGCGAAACTGCGGGCGGATCCGGAGCTGTGGAGCAACGCCGTCGACGAGATCCTCCGCTACGATCCGCCGGTCCTGCTCACCGGCAGGCTGGCCGCCCGGGACACCGAGATCGGCGGAGCCCCCATCGCGCGCGGCGCGATCGTCAGCACCGTGCTCGCGGGCGCCAACCGTGACCCGGAGATCTTCGACGACCCGGCCGTCTTCGACGTCGGGCGGGCGAACGCGCGGGACCACGTGTCGTTCGGGGCCGGGCGGCACTACTGTCTCGGCGCTTCGCTGGCGCGCATGGAGGGCGAGATCGGGTTGCGGTCGATCTTCGAGCGCTTCCCCGGCCTGAGGCTGCTGGGTGGTGCCCGGCGGCGGGAGACCCGGATCCTGCGCGGCTTCGAAACGCTCCCGGCCGCGCTCATCTGACTCGTGAGTGGTAAAGACGGTTCTAACCGTCCTTACCACTCACGAGAGGTGACCGAATGTCTTCCGCGGCGCTTTCGGTCCTGGACACCTCCCCCATCGTCGAAGGGTCGACACCGCGCGAGGCCCTGCTCAACACCGTCGATCTCGCGCGGCTCGCCGAAGACCTCGGCTACCACCGCTACTGGGTTCCCGAGCATCACGGCATGCGCGGCGTCGCCAGTTCCGCGCCCGCGGTCCTCATCGCCCACCTCGCGAACGCCACGAAGCGCCTGAGGCTCGGCGCGGGCGGCGTGCTGCTGCCGAACCACCCGCCGCTCGTCGTTGCGGAACAGTTCGGGACGCTGGCCGCCCTGCATCCGGGACGCATCGACCTCGGCCTCGGCCGCGCCCCGGGTGGTTCGAAGGCGGCCTCCGCCGCGGTGCGTCCACAAAGGACGAAAGACTTCGGTACGCAGCTGGCCGAGCTTCAGCATTACCTGAACCCGCCCGAAGATGCCGAAGTGAAGGCGATCCCCGTCCTCGGCGGCAACGTCCCGGCGCTCTGGCTGCTCGGCAGGTCTCCCGAAAGCGCGGCCCTCGCCGCCGAACGCGGACTCAAGTACGCCTTCGCGCATCATCTGGCACCGGACGCGCCGCTCCAGGCCGACCTGGTCAGTGTCTCCGTCATCGCGGCCGAGGACGACGAGCGCGCCGAGTGGCTCGCGGGTTCGACCAGGCTGAAGGTGCTCAGCCGGATCCGCGGCACCCGCATCCGGTTGCCCAGCCCCGAAGAAGCGGCGGCCTTCCCTTACACCGCCGACGATCGCGCCGAGATCGCGAAACGTTCCGATGCCGTGCTCACCGGCGGCCCGGACACTCTCGTCCCGAAACTGCAACGGATCCTCGACGAGACGGGCTCCGGCGAGATCATGGTGACCACGCCGCTGTACCACCACGCCGACCGCCGTCGTTCCTACGAGCTCCTCGCCTCACTCGCCGGACGCCTGACGGCGTGTTCGAACAGATCGGCCAGCTCGCGCGCGTAGGCCGCCACATCGGTGTCCGGCCGGGTGATCAGTTCGGCGGGAGCGGCTTCCATCGCGGCGATCACCGACACGGCCATCACCCGCGGCGAGAACTCCCGCAGCTCCCCCGCCGCCTGCCCGTCACGGAACATGTCCTCCAGTTCCGCCAGCGTCTTCGCGTTCTGCTGGTCGAACCAGCTCCGCGCGGCTTCGGCATCCCTCGACGCCGAAGCGATCTGGCCGATCGCGATGATCTCCTTCGGCTGCTCGGCGGAATACGACACGAACCCCTCGATCAGGGCGCGCAGCGCGGCGGTGTAGCTCTCGGCGCCCTCGGCCCGCGCGCTGAGCGCCTGGTCGATCGAGGTGTGCACGGACAACATGACCTGCTTCATCAGCTCTTCACGCTTGGCGAAGTGGTACGTGATGAGCCCCGGGCTGATCCCCGCCCGCCGCGCGATCTGCACGAAAGACGCCTTCGCGTAACCGATCTCGGCGATGGTCTCGATGGTCGCCGAGACGATCTGCGCGCGCCGGGCCTCCTCGATGAACGACCGCCGCTCCTGGTCGCCCGGCTCGTTTTCTGGTTGCATGAACAGCAGCCTAGTTGAGCAACTAGCGAGGGGAAAGTCATGATCAGTCGCAAGACGTTCTTGAAATCCGTCGCGGGAGCGGTGGCGGTCACGGGTCTCGGCGGGGGCATGGCCGAGGCGGCGGTTCCGCGAGGACGGCTACGCGGCGGCGTCGCCTACGACACCGGCGTCCTGCACGCCGCGGGCGATCCGCTGAGCCGGGTGCGCTGGAGCGAACGACTGCTGGAGCGCGAGATCGGCGTGATCGCCGAGGAACTGCGCTGTCCGTCGATCACCGCGTTCGGCACCGAGATCGGCAGGCTCACCGAGACGGCGTCCGCCGCGCTGCGCCGCGGAATGGAGGTGTACGTGCAGCCCCGGCTCTACGACCACCCCCAGGATCAGGTCCTCGAGCATCTGGCCGAGTCCGCCCGGCAAGCCGAGCGCCTTCGCCGCGGCGACGACGTCAAATTCGTCGCCGGCTGCGAGCATCTCCTCTTCACCCCCGGCATCGTGCCCGGGGAGACCTACCTGGAGCGGATCGCGAACATGGCCACGATCCCGCCGGAGGAATGGCCGAAGATCATGGAGCGGCTGGCCGGTTTCCTCGCGCGGGCGGCCGACGTCGCCCGCCGGAATTTCCGCGGCCGCATCACCTACGCCTCGATCGGCGGGGCGGAACCGGTCGATTGGAACCTCTTCGACATCGTCGGAATCGACTATTACCCGTACTTCGCCACCGACGCGGAGTACACAAAGGACCTCGCCCAGTACCGGCAGTGGAACAAACCGGTGGTGGTGCTGGAGTTCGGCTCGTGCACCTTCACCGGCGCGGCACAGGCGGGCGGGATGGGCTGGGACATCGTCGACTACGAACAGGTCCCGCCGAGGATCAAACCGGGCCACGTGCGGGACGAACGCGAGCAAGCCGGCCACCTCGCCCGCCTGCTGCGCGTCTTCGGCGCGGCGGGGATCCGGGGTGCGCACGTGTACACGTTCATCGCGCCGAACCTGCCACATCGTCCGGCCCGGCCGGAGTTCGATCTCGACATGGCGTCGTACAGCCTGGTGAAAACCTTGCGCGAACGACAAGAGGACGAGAATTCGCCATACCGGTTCGAGCGCAAGCTGTCCTTCGACGCGCTCGCCCGGCACAACCGCGGACAAGCGGGCATTTTTACCGGACCGGCGACGGAAACCGGTCGGTAGCCTCACGCCGGTGGAAACGGACCGTGAAGGCAAGGAAGCCCCGGAGCTGCCCGCCTTCACCGTCATCGGCTGTCTCCTGGGCTTCTTCATGACGGTATTGGTCCTGATCGGCCCGGCCCTGCTCTGGATCAGCACCCGCTTCGATCCCGGCGACGACGATCGCCTGGTCGTCGTCGCCATGGGCGCTGTGTTCACGCTCGGCGGCGCCGGCACCGTCGGCTCCCATCTCCGGCAGAACGCCAAGGCGCGGGAGGCCCATCGCGGACTCGACCGGAAAGGTGTCCGCGCCACCGCCGAAGTCGTTTCCAGCAAGCGGATCTGGGTCGGCGAGGTGAGCACGCCCGCCGACGACGTCGACCTCGTCGTCACCGGCCCCGGCGTGGCCCCGTTCAGTGCGCGAGTGCTCACCGAGGACGTCGGCCGCTACGAAACGGGCACGGTGGTACCCGTCGACGTCGACCCGGGAACCCTCCTGTTCCGCCTCGCCGACTGACCTCGCCGCGATCATTGCCCGGCAGCATCGTATCGCTTATCGTATATGAAATTCACCCCCCGATGCTGCGAGGTGACCCCGTGACCACCGCCACCGCCGACCCGACCACCACCACGGTCGCGCGAGATTTCACCGATTTCCGCACGGTGGTGTCACAATCCTTCGTGCCGCTGCACGTGACGAGCGAGCACCGGGACCACTTCCGCGGCCGCATCCGCTCGTGCGGAGCCGACGAGGTGCAGCTGACCGAGGTGACCGCGTCGGCGCACGTGGTCGAGCGAACCCCCGAACTCATCGCCAGGGCGGACAGGCATTACTACAAGCTGAGCCTGATCCTGTCCGGCACCGGCCTGCTCGTGCAGGACAACCGCGAGGCGATGCTGCGTCCCGGCGACGTGGCGTTGTACGACACGCACCGGCCGTACACCCTGGCGTTCGAAGAGGATTTCCGCACGCTCGTGGTGATGTTCCCGCAGCGGCTCATCGATCTCCCCCGCGACCTGGTCGGCCAGCTGACCGCGGTGCCGATGTCGGGCAAGCGCGGCATGGGCAACGTGGTGGTGCCCTTCCTCGCGCAGCTCGGCAGCAACCTCGACCAGCTCGGCGGGCCGGCGGGCGTCCGGCTCGCGCATACCGCGGTCGATCTGCTCGCCACCCTGTTCGCCAGCGAGCTCGACCTCGCCCGCACGAGCGGCGGGCCGCATCACGAACTGATGCGCCGGGTCCTCGCCTACATCGACGCGAACCTCTCCTCCACCGACCTGGGACCGGCGCAGATCGCCGCCGAGCACTACATCTCCACCCGGCATCTGCACGGCCTCTTCCACGAACAGGGCACGACCGTCTCGGGCTGGATCCGCACCCGGCGTCTCGAACACTGCCGCCGCGAATTGCTCGACCCCGTGCACACTTCGCGGCCCGTCGCGGCCATCGCGGCGAAGTGGGGTTTCGTCGACGCGCCGCATTTCAGCCGGGTGTTCAAGACGGAATTCGGCTGCTCGCCGAGCGAACTGCGGCGCGGCTTGACCGTGAGCGATCGGTTGTTGCCGCCCAGCGCGTGACAGCTGGCCCTTCCCGGGCGGTCGCCCCGACGATGACCGCATGCCCGAAGCACCCGAGGAACAGTGGCGCACCTATGACGAGTTCGCCGCCGGAATAGCCACCTACCGCCTGCCGAACGCGGACCTGTCGGGACGCGAGCTCACCGTCACCCTCGACGACGGGACGACACTCGCGCTGCGGTTCGAAAACGCTGAAACCGTCACCTGCAACGGGATCGAGGATCCGTACGACGCGGTCGCCGTCCGGGAAGACGTCTTCTTCGTCAATCTCCCACACACCAGCGTCGAAGGGGAAGCCCTCACCGTCGTCTTCTCCACGACGACGCATCGCGCGCTCGCCGTGCGCTCGGTCATCGGCGCCGACGATGTCGAAGGCGTTCCCCGGGTCTCCCAGACGTTCTGGTCCGGCACGACCGGCGCGGGCACGCCGACCGGCGACGTCCCCGGCCCGTCGCGCGACCTGATCGGCAAGCGCAACATCTACCGCTACAGCCCGGAACACCTTTACGAGCACGTGTACGTGTCTTCGCAACGCTATGCGTGGCAATGCCTCGAAGGCGTGCAGCGTGGCCACGGGGACATGGACCTATCGACGGTGTGGAAGTTCCAGGACGGGCTCTACCTGTTCTGCTTCCGCGAATTCCGCATCGCCGTGGCCAGTGTGTGGCTCCACGACCTCGGCTACGCGCTGAAGACCACCGGTGTGTTCCTCGGCCTGACCGGCGACGGCCGGTCCGAGCACTCCCGCGCGGGCGGGCACATCTACCCACTCGGCGCCGTCGCCTATCCCGACGCCCAACCGGTTTAGAGGAGTTCTCAGTGTCCAATTCAGACATCATCGCCGCGCATTACGCCGCGAGCGACCGGGGCGACCTGGCGGGCATGCTGGCCCCGCTCGGTCCCGAGACCACTTGGACGGAGGCGGCCGGTTTTCCTTACGCCGGCACGTACACCGGCCCGGAAGAAGTGCGGGACAACGTCTTCGGCGCCATCGCGAAGGACTGGGAGGGCTACACCTTCACCCTCGGCGACCTTCTCGACGCCGGTGACACGGTGGTCGGTCTCGGCACGTACCAGGCCAAGCACCGCGAGACCGGTCGCTCGTTCACCGCCCGTGTCGCGCATGTGTGGCGGTTCGACGGCGGCAAGGTCACTTCGTTCGAGCAGATCGTCGACTCGGCGCCGGTCGTCGACGCCATGGAGAACCGGTGAAACCCGCGCGGCGCCTCGTCGCCCTCGCCTCGGCCGTCCTGCTCGCGACGGCGGGCTGCGCCGGATCCGGCAGCGGTTCGAGCGGGCCGATCGTGGTCGGTTCGGTCAACGCGCTGAGCGGCGCGGCCACCTTCCCCGAGGCCTCCCAGGCGGCCAAGGCGGTCTTCGACGCGGCGAACGCGAGCGGCGGCGTGAACGGCAGGCAGATCCAGTACAAGGCCCTCGACGACAAGGGCGATCCGGCGGCCGCGGCCGCCGCGGCCCGTGAGGTCGTCGGGCGGGACGAGGCGGTGGCGCTCGTCGGCTCCTCCAGCCTCATCGAGTGCGAGATCAACAACAAGTACTACGAGCAGCAGAAGATCCTGTCCATGCAGGGCATCGGCGTGGACCCGGCCTGTTTCTCCAGCCCGAACATCGCCCCGGTCAACGTCGGCCCGTACCACGACATGACGCTGACCCTGCTCTACGGCTCGGAAACGCTGAAGCTGAACGACATCTGCGCGCTGCTGGAGATCGCGGGCAACACGCTGCCGTCGTATCAGGCGGCGATCGACGAATGGTCGGCCATCACCGGCAAGAAGCTCAAGTACCTCGACGCGACCGTGCCCTACGGCGGATCCGATTACACCTCCTACATCGTCAAGGCGCGCAACGCGGGCTGCAAGGCGATCACGGTGAACCCGGTCGAGCCGGATTCCATCGGGCAGCTGAAGGCCGCGGCGGCGCAGGGCTGGAACGACGTCACGTGGCTGCTGCTCACCAGCGTCTACAGCGAGAACTACGCCAAGGCCATCACCAACGCGGGCGCCGGGGTGTACGTGCCCGCCGAGTTCTACCCGTTCACCGACGCGACCAGCCCGCAGAACAAGGACTGGCGCGAGCTGATGACCAAGAACAACATCCCGCTGACCTCGTTCAGCCAGGGCGGCTACCTGGCGGCGAAGTACTTCCTCGACGTCATCCGCGGGATCCAGGGCGACATCACGCGTGAATCGGTGACCAAGGCGCTGCGCGAGATGAAGCCGATCACCGATCCGATGGTCGGGACGCCGTATGTCTTCGGCCCCGGCCAGACGCACCACGACAACACCGCGGGCTGGCCCATCAAGCTCGCCTCCGGCACCAACAAATGGGAGCTCGTCGCGAACGACTGGCTGCGGATCCCGAAAAAGTAGCGGGCCGGGTCTCGTGAGTGGCAAGGACGGTTCTAACCGTCCTTGCCACTCACGAGACCCCTCATACAGGAGGAAACGATGCTGCAGGGAGCGCTGGCAGGCTTGGCCGCCGGCGGACTGTACGCGGTGTTGGCGGTGTGCCTGACGCTGATGTCGCGCCTGGTAAGGGTGGTGAACTTCGCCCAGTCGGCCACCGGGATGTTCGGCTGTTACGTGGCCGTGTTCCTGTCCGTCCACATGGGACTGCCGATGTGGCTCGCCACCGTCGCGGGGATCGTGCTCGGCGGGCTGCTCAGCGCGCTGCTCGGCTGGATCGTGTCCACCTGGCTCGCCGAAGCGGACACCGGCACCCGCTCGGCCGTCACGGTGGCGGTGCTGCTCCTGCTGATCTCGTTGTCGTTCATCCTGTTCGGCAACAAACCGCAGCCGTTCCACCCGATCCTCGACGGTCCGGCGGTCACCGTCGGCGGCGTGGTGATCAGCCAGGTCACCGTGGTCACCGTCGCGCTGGCGGTCCTGGTGGCGGTGGCCAGCCGGATCGTGCTGAGCCGGACCCCGGCGGGTGTCCAGCTCAGGGCGCTGTCGGAACGCCCGACGACGGCGGAGCTGCTGGGCATCCCGGCGAAACGGCTCAGCGTCGCGGTCTGGGCGGTCACCGGGGTGGTCAGCACGCTGGTCATCTCGATCGTGGCGCCGTCGCAGTCCAACGACGCGACGTCACTGGCGATGCTGGTGGTCCCCGCGGCCGCGGCGGCCCTGCTCGGCGGATTCCGGCGGCTCGACCTCGCCGTCGCGGGCGGGCTCGGCCTCGGCCTGATCCAGGGCGCGGCCGCGCAGGTCGACGGCCTTTCGGTGGTGCGGTACTTCCTGCCGTTCGCAGTGATCGTCGCGCTGCTGCTGTGGTCGCAGCGCAAGGAGGTGTGGGATGCGGCTCGCTGAACGCGGGATCCCGTTCGCGGTCGCCATCGTGGCGATCGCGGCCGGGTACGGCCTGAGCGTCGGGCTCGACGGGTACTTCGTCTACCTCGGCATGAGCGCCGTCGTCGCCGGGATCTCGTTGCTCGGGCTGGGCGTGGTCACCGGCAGCGCGGGCATGATCTCTCTGTGCCAGCTGACCTTCGGCGCCGTCGGTGCCTGGACGGTGTCGGCACTGAACGAGGCGCAGGCGCCCGGAGGATTCCTCATCTGGCTGGTGCTGGGCGGTCTCGCCGCCGGGGTGGTCGGAGTGCTCGTCGGGCTCCCGGCGTTGCGGCTGCGCGGGATCAACCTCGCCGTCGTCACGCTGGGGCTCGCCGCGGCGGCCGACCTCGCGCTCGTCCAGCTCCAGTTCCCCGGTGTCTCGGCCGGGATCTCGGTCGAACGGCCGGAAGCCTTCTCCGACGACCGGTCGTACTTCCAGCTCGCCGTCGTGGTGCTGGTGCTGTGCTGCCTCGCCGTGTACTTCCTGCGCCGCGGGCGCTGGGGCAGCGCCTGGCAGGCGGTGGCGTTCTCCGAACGCGGCACGGCGGCCGCGGGCACGAGCGTGCGGATGTCGAAGCTGACCGCGTTCGCCGTGAGCGCCACCCTCGGCGGGATCAGCGGCGGCCTGCTCACCGGGCAGGTCGGGATCGCCTTCCCGGCCAGTTTCACCGCGATCCAGTCGCTGGCGCTGTACGTGCTGGCGATCATGTCTGGCGCGCATCTGATCGACATGGCCGTGTTCGGCGCGATCCTGTGGGTCGGGGTGCCGGAACTGCTCAAACGCTGGGGAATCCCGCAGGACTGGGGTTTCGTGGTGTTCGGCGTGCTCGGGGTCCAGGCGCTGGCCAGCGGCGGCAACCTGGGCACCACGGTGCGGCAGGTCTGGTACCGGCGGGCCAAGAAGGAACCGGCGAAACTCGATCTCGCCGCCGGCACCGCGGACATCGAGGCCAAGGCGCCCGGCCCGCCGGTGCTCACCGTCCGCGGCCTGAGCGTGGACTTCGGGCATGTGTCCGCACTGTCCTCAGTGGACATATCGGTACCGGAACACGGGGTGCTCGGCGTCATCGGGCCGAACGGCGCGGGCAAGTCGACGCTGGTCGACGCGATCAGCGGTTTCCTGCCGGACGCCGAGGGCGCGGTCGAACTCGGTGGCCTGCCGCTGACCGGATCGCCGTCGAACCGGGCCCGCGCCGGCTTGCGCCGGACGTTCCAGCAGGACCGCGTCCCGCCGGGGCTGACGGTCGGGGCGTACCTGAAGTTCCTCGCCAGGCGACGGCTCACGGCCGACGAGATCGGCGACGCACTGGACTTCTTCGGCTGCCCCGCCGCCCGCACCCCGCTGTCGCAAGTGGACGTCGGCGCGCGGAGGCTGGTCGAGGTCGTGGGGCATCTGCTGGCACGGCCGCGGGTGCTGCTGCTCGACGAGCCCGCCGCGGGCCTTCCGCACGAGGAGCACGTCGCGTTCGGGGAACGGCTGCGGCAGGTTCCCGCGCGGTTCGGGGTTTCGGTGCTGCTCATCGAGCACGATCTGGATCTGGTGCGTTCGGTCTGCGACACGATCACCGTCCTCGACTTCGGCCGCGTGCTGGCCTCCGGTCCGCAGGCCGAAGTGCTCGCCGATCCCGCCGTGCTCAAGGCGTACATGGGTGAAACGGAGATGCTGTGAACGCTTTGCGGATAGCGGGGTTGACGGTCACCCGCGGTGCGGGGCCGGTGATCCGCGACGTCGACCTGACCCTGGAACCGGGACGGATCACGGCACTCGTCGGTCCCAACGGTGCCGGCAAGACCAGCCTGCTCGAAGCCGTCTCCGGTGTGGTGCCCGCCTCGGCCGGGACCGTCCACATCGGAGCCGACGAGATCACCAAACAGTCACGGGTCGCCCGCGCGCGGCGGGGCCTGGCGCATATCGAGCAGGGCCGCGCGGTGTTCGGCGGCCTGACGGTGCTGGAGAACCTGATGCTGACCGCGCGCACCCGCGCGCGTGCCGACGAGCTGTTCGAGCTGTTCCCGGAACTCGAGAAACGCCGTGACTCACCGGCCGCGCTGCTCAGCGGCGGCGAACAGCAGATGGTGGTGCTGGCCCGCGCCTTCGCCGCGCGGCCGTCGTTCCTGCTGATCGACGAGATGTCGCTCGGCCTCGCGCCCGTGGTGTTCACCCGGCTGCTGCCGATGGTGACCCGGTTCGCCGAGGAGGGTGCGGCGATCCTGCTGGTCGAGCAGTTCACTCAGCTGGCCCTCGGCGTGGCGAGCGACGCGCTGGTGGTCTCCTCCGGGAGGGTCACCTACGCGGGTTCCGCACAGGGCTTGCTGGACTCGCCCGGGACCCTGCACTCGGCCTACCTCGGGGAATCCTGACGGCCCAAGTCCGTGAAGGCCTCCTTGTGGGACCCAGAGTCCCTCAAGGAGGCCGTCACGGACT
>NZ_JBHXIB010000013.1:0-186417 GCF_042723975.1 Amycolatopsis sp. NPDC058340
GGATCGCGTTTAGCCCGCTAAACGCGATCCGGCGAGCCCCCAGGCCCGCGAGGGTGAGCAAACCCGCGAGGACGATCTCGACCCAGAAGTAGAGCCAGCTCGGATAGAACCGTTCGGGCCGTTCCGCGAACCGCGCGACCAGCCGCCCTAAGGCCATCCCGCCGAGCGCGACGGCCACCGCGATCGCGACGCCCCGCTGTATCCCGCCGACGTCGAAAGCCGCGAACCCGAGCAACACCGCGACAGCCACCCCGAAGCCGCCGTACACCGCGCGCACCTCGGTCCGCGCCGTCGCCGACTCCAGCGAAATGCCGAACGGCCGGATCAGCCGCTCCGGCACGGCGAGCCCGAGCAGCCCCATACCTAGGAAGAACACGGCTACCAGGCCGAGGAGAACAGGCGCCACCTAGACGAGACGCCGGTCGGAAGCCCAGCGGGAAAGCTCGTACCGGTTCGAAAGCTGCGTCTTCCGCAGAACGCTCGACACATGGGTCTCGACGGTCTTCACCGAGATGAACAGCTCCGACGCGATCTCCTTGTACGCGTACCCGCGCGCGAGCAGCCGCAGCACGTCACGCTCACGCGGGGTCAGCAGGTCGAGGTCCGGGTCGCTGATCGGCGCGGAACCCGGCCGGTCGGCGAACGCGTCGAGCACGAACCCGGCCAGCCGCGGCGAGAACACCGCGTCCCCGTCCGAGACCCGCACGACGGCGCGCACGAGCTCCTTCGACGAGATCGTCTTCGTGACATACCCCCGCGCCCCCGCGCGGATCACGGCGATCACGTCTTCCGCGGCGTCGGAGACCGACAGCGCCAGGAACACGACGTCCGGCAGTTCCGGCCGGACCCGGCGCAGCACCTCGGCGCCACCGCCGTCCGGCATATGCACGTCGAGCAGCACGACCTGCGGTTTGGTCCGGGCGATGCCCGCGACCGCCTCGGCGACCGAGCCCGCCTCACCGACCACGCGGACGTCGTCGGTGATCGAGTCCAGTTCGGTGCGCACGCCCGCGCGGAAGAGCGCGTGGTCGTCGACGAGGAAGACCTTGACCGGCTCCCGCGTCTGCTGGTTCTCCGTCACGATGCTCCCTCGCTCGCCCTGTCCCGTGAGCATAGCGACCTCACGCCGCGCCCTTCCCCGCCTTGACCGGCATCTCCAGCTGGACCTCGGTTCCTTCACCCGGTGCGGTACGCAGTTTCAGCTTCCCGCCGTGCCGCTCCATCCGCCCCCGGATGGAATCGGCGAGCCCGTGCCGGTCGCTCGGCACGACGTCGGGATCGAACCCCTTGCCCCGGTCGCGCACGAACACCGTCACCGCGGTCGGCTCGACTTCGGCGTACACGCTGACCTCGTCGACACCCGCGTGCTTGGCGGCGTTGACGATCGCTTCGCGCGCCGCCTGGACCAGCGCGGTCAGCGGCTCGTTCAGCGTCGCCTCCCCCACGACGACCTGCTGCACCGAGATCGCGAACGCGTCCTCGACCTCGCCACAGGCCGCCGCGAGCACCTCGGACAGCTGACCGCTGACGGCCTCTTCCTCGGTCTTCTTGCTCTTGCCGTACCCAGACGGCCCGTACAGCCAACCGCGCAGCTCGCGTTCCTGGCCGCGCGCGAGCCTGGCGACCTCGCGCGGTGATTCCGCCTGTTTCTGGATCAGCGCGAGCGTCTGGAGTACCGAGTCGTGCAGATGTGCGGCGATCTCGGCGCGTTCGTCGGTGCGGATGCGGGCGGTGCGCTCGTCGGACAGGTCGCGGACCAGGCGCAGCCAGAACGGGACGGTCAGCACGGCGACGCCGAACAGCGTCGCGATCACGGCGACCAGCGCGAACTTGACCTGGTCGATACTGCCGCTCTCCAGGACGACGACGCCGATGCCGGTCATCACCAGCGCCACACCCGCGACCACGCGGATCGCGGCCGACCAGCCACCGCCGCCGAGGAACGCCGTGGCGACACCGCCCTTGGCACCCAGGCGCCAGCGGCGGCGTTGCGACTCGTCGGCCTCGCGCCAGACGACGGCCGCACCGATCATCGCCAGCGCCAGCGGGATGGCGACCCAGCCGCTGATCAAGCCGGTCAGTGTGCCGCTGGCGACGGCGAGGCCGACACCCAGCGCCATCAGCCCGAAGGCCTGTTGCTTCTCCTTCGGCGCGGATTTCTCCGGCTCGACCTCGCCGGATTGCTGCTGGACGAACACCCAGAGCAGGCCGTAGGCGAGCAGGCCGGCGCCGTTCAGGGCGGCCAGCAACGCGAACGCGGTCCGGACCCAGAGCACCTTGACGCCGAGGTGGTCGGCGAGTCCGCCGGCGACACCCGCGATGGCGCGGCCGGACCGGCGGCGATACATCTTGGGGGGCTCGAACGGTGCCGGGGACAGGCTGCCGGGAACGGGCACCGGAGGGCGCTCGATGATCGTCGGCTTCACCTGTTCGGCGAGGTCGTTGGGGGCGGATTCCTGCACGTTCCCCATGGTCACACGTAGTGGGGTACTGATCCATCGGGGAAACCCCTGACTCTTCCCGCTGGGGGAAACCTCAGGGGAGTTCCCGGATGTGGCGAGGGCCCGCCGGGGCGCATTCTTTGTGGCATGAGTGGGAGTGAGACACAGGTTCCGAAGCGCGGCCCCGCGGCCGGCTTCGAGGAGACCGTCAAGGATTTCTGGCGGAGCAGGCCGGTCCGCCCGGTGGCGGGCCGCAAATTCGCCGGTGTCGCCGCGGGCATCGGCTACCGGTACGGCATCGACCCGACCGTGGTCCGTGTCGCGCTGGTCGCCGCGACGGTGTTCGGCGGGTTCGGCGTCTTCGTCTATCTGCTTGGCTGGCTGTTCCTGCCGCAGGAAGGCGACCGCGTTTCCGCTTTCGAGGGCCTGATCGGCCGGGGACGCGCGTCGAGTTCGCCCGCGTTCGCGGTGATGCTGCTGATCCTGCTGTTCCCCGGTCTCACCTGGACCTTGAGCGGCGGCTGGATGACCGACGGCACCGGGCTGATCGGTTTCGCGCTGATGGCCGTCGCGCTGTACCTGCTGCACCGCAACCGCGGGCAGTTCAACCGGCCGTCGATGCCCACCCCGGCTCAGCCCGCCGCCGCGTTCTCGATGGCGTCGGCCGCTTCCACCTCGACGACCACCGAGGGCGGATGGGACCCGCTCGCGGCCGACCCGTCCGCTTGGGATCTGCCGAACGCTTCGCCGTCCGGCGGGCTGCCGCCGCAGACTCCTCCGCCGCCTCCCGCGCCGCCGATGCCCCGCCGCCGCAAGTCGAAGATCGGTGTCGCGACCTTCGGGATCGCCGTACTGGTCGCCGGGGTCGGCACCGTCCTGGGGCTGGACGGCGAGGCGTGGTTCACCCCGCAACACGTCGTCGGGCTCACCTTGGGTGTGATCGGCATCGGCCTGGTGGCCGGTTCGTTCGTGCGGGGCGGTCGCGGGCTGATCGGGCTCGCGGTGCCGCTGGCGATCGTCGGGATGGCGCTGACCACGGTGCCGTTCGAGAACTTCTCCGTGAAGGGTGGCGTCGGCGACCTGACGGCGACGCCCGTCCAGGCCTCCGAGGTGCTCCCGGAGTACCACCGTTCGGCGGGGGACATCGATATCGACCTGACCAAGTTGCCGGCGGGCGCTTCGGTGTCCACGAAGGTCACCAACGGCGCGGGCAGCTCGACTGTGCTCGTCCCGGCCGGAGCCGAGGTGAAGGTCTCCTGCGAGACGGGCGCGGGCGATATCGATTGCCTCGGCCAGTCCCGGTCGGGGGTCGGCGAGGAGGTCGTCGACTTCACGTCGCCGGGCACCAACGGACAGAAGATCACCGTGAAGGTCGAGAACGGTGTCGGGAACGTGGAGGTGCGTCGTGGCTGAGTACGACTACGACAACGCGCAGACCCAGTCGGCTCAACCCGCGAAGCGCGGGGTGGACGCCATCACCCTGTTCGTCGGGATCGCGACGCTGCTGGTGTCGGCTTACGTCCTGTCGGACGGCTCCTCGTGGCTCCCGCAGTTCGACTTCCGGTGGGTCATGGCGGGCGGTGCGATCTTCGTCGGTGTCCTGCTGCTCGCCGCTTCGCTGCGCAAGAGCCGCCGCTAGCGGCGCCGCTGACGCTCCACCCCACTCCGAAGGCCCCGGCCCCTCGCCGGGGCCTTCGCCTTGCTCCGCCCCCGGTGCCGACCTGCGTTTAGCGGGCTAAACGCGATCCGGTGCCGCCCAGGTGCCCACGGCCCCAGAGCGCAGTTAGCGGGCTAAACGCGATCCGGTCGCCTGGTGCCCCAGGGCCGACAGATCGCGATTAGCCCGCTAAACGCAGGTCGGGGCGGGGGCGGTCACTCCCACTCGATGGTGCCCGGCGGCTTGGACGTGACGTCCAGGACCACCCGGTTCACCTCGGCGACCTCGTTCGTGATGCGGGTCGAGATCCGCTCCAGCACCTCGTACGGCAGCCGCGTCCAGTCCGCGGTCATCGCGTCCTCGGACGACACCGGCCGCAGCACGATCGGGTGCCCGTAGGTCCGCCCGTCGCCCTGGACACCGACGCTGCGAACATCGGCCAGCAGCACCACCGGGCACTGCCAGATCTCGCCGTCCAGCCCGGCCGCGGTGAGTTCCTCACGCGCGATGGCGTCCGCCGCGCGCAGCGTCTCGAGCCGCTCGGCGTCGACCGCGCCGATGATCCGGATGCCGAGCCCCGGACCGGGGAACGGCTGCCGCTGCACGATCGTCTCCGGCAGCCCGAGCTCCAGCCCGACGCGCCGCACCTCGTCCTTGAACAGCAGCCGCAGCGGCTCGACGAGCTCGAACTGCAGATCGTCGGGAAGCCCGCCGACGTTGTGGTGGCTCTTGATGTTCGCCGCGCCCTCGCCGCCGCCGGACTCGACGACGTCCGGGTACAGCGTGCCCTGGACCAGGAACTTGTAGTCGCCCTCGGCCTTGAGGTCGCGCTCGGCCTGCTCGAACACGCGGATGAACTCGCGGCCGATGATCTTGCGCTTCTCTTCGGGGTCGGTGACCCCGGCCAGCGCGTCGAGGAACCGGTCGCGCGCGTCGACGGTCACCAGGTTGACCCCGGTCGCGGCGACGAAATCGCGTTCGACCTGGGTGCGCTCGCCGGAGCGCAGCAGGCCGTGGTCGACGAACACGCAGGTCAGCCGGTCACCGATGGCCCGCTGGACCAGCGCGGCGGCCACGGCGGAGTCGACGCCGCCGGAGAGCCCGCAGATCGCCCGGCCGTCGCCGACCTGTTCGGCGATGCGCTTGACCTGGTCGTCGACGATGGACGACGTCGTCCACTGCGGCTTGATGCCCGCGATGTCGTGCAGGAAGCGGCGGAGCACCTCCTGGCCGTGCGGCGAGTGGTGCACCTCGGGGTGGTACTGGACGCCGGCGAAGCGGCGCTCGACGTCTTCGAATCCGGCGACGGCGGCGCCGTCACTCGAAGCGGTCACGGTGGCGCCCTCGGGGGCCTTGGTGACGCTGTCGTTGTGGCTCATCCAGGCGGGCTGGTTGCTCGGGAGGCCTGCGTGCAGGACGCCGCCTTCACCGGCCACACGGACCTCGGTGCGGCCGAACTCGCGGATCCCGGTCGGCTCGACGGTGCCGCCGAGGGCCTGCGCGAGCACCTGGTGGCCGTAGCAGATCCCGAGGATCGGCACGCCCGCGTCGACCAGCCCGGGGGCGAGGGCGGGCGCGTTCTCCGCGTACACGCTGGAAGGGCCACCGGAAAGGATGATGGCGGCGGGGTCCTTGGCGAGGATGTCCTCGGCGGTGGCGGTGTGCGGGACGACCTCGGAGTAGACCTGCGCCTCACGCACCCGGCGCGCGATCAGTTGCGCGTACTGCGCCCCGAAGTCCACGACGAGTACCGGACCGGTGGGACTGGGCACCTGAAACCTCCAGATCAGAGCAGTACGCTTCCCCACCATCGTCCCAGGTGGGCCCGGTCACCCCGCCGCCAACCCCCTCACGATTCAGGACAGCGGATGACCGCGAGGCGACCTACCGTCGGCGGACATGGGCATCGACTGGAGCAAGGAACTCTCCGAACAGCTCGACTGGCACTGGCAGAACCATCTGCGCCCCCGGCTGGAGACCCTCACCGACGACGAGTACCTCTGGGAACCCGTCGAGGACTGCTGGACGGTACGGCCGGGCGAGAACGGCGAGGTCACGATCGACTGGGCGTATCCGGAGCCGTCCCCGCCGCCGGTGACGACGATCGCCTGGCGCCTCGCCCACATCATCGTCGGCGTCTTCGGCATGCGGACCGCGTCGCACTTCGGCGGCCCGCCCGTCGACTATCAGACGTTCCCGTACGCGCCCTCTGCCAAAGAATCGCTGAAGCAGCTCGACGACGCGTACGCGCGCTGGAGTGACGGCGTCCGCGGCCTCACTGCCGAAGACCTCGAACGCCCCTGCGGCGAGGCCGAGGGCCCGTACGCGGAGTACCCCTTCGCGGCCCTCGTCCTGCACATCAACCGGGAGGCCATCCACCACGGCGCCGAAATCCTCCTGCTGCGCGACCTCCACGCGCGTCGCGTTTAGCCCGCTAAACGCGACGCGCGAGCTTCGACGGCGCACCCGGAACCCGCCCAGGCCGGATGATGATCTTGCCGCGGATGTCGCCTGCTTCGCTTCTGCGGTGGAGGGCGGCGAGGTCGTCGAGTGTGCGGCGTTCGGAGATGTCGACGGTGACCGCGCCGCGGTCGACGAGGGCCACCAACGCGGCCAGGTGTTCGGGGTCGTTGTCGGCGACGACGTGCGTCGCGGTGACCCCGGGTGGCGCCCCGATCACGTTGGTCGCCGAGACGACGCGGCCGCCTGGCCGGGCCAGCGCGGCCACCGCGGTCGCCTGCGCCTGGTCCAGGGGGACGAGGTTCAGCACGACGTCGACCCGGTCGCCGACGGCATCGACAAGCGGGGTGGCGGTGTAGTCGATGACGTGATCGGCACCCTGTCGCCGGACCACTTGGGTGCTGCGGGGGCCTGCCGTGGCGATCACCCACGCTCCGGCCCGCTTGGCGAGCTGCACGACGAATCCGCCGATACCGCCGCCGGCGCCGTTGACCAGGACACGCTCGCCCTCGGTGAGCCCCGCGCGTTCGATCACCTGCCACGCGGTCAGTCCGGCGAGCGGCAGGGCGGCCGCGTCGGCGAGCGGAATGGTGACGGGTGCGGCGACCACCGCCGTGGCGTCGGCGACCGCGAAATCGGCGGCGGCCGCGCCGATCAGGCCGACGACTCGGTCACCGACCGCGTACTCCCGCACCCCCTCACCGAGTTCGGCGATCGTGCCCGCGACGTCCCAGCCCAGCGTCAACGGCAGATCCGTCGGGGTCAGGTCGCGCAGCATCCCGGAGCGCAGTGCCGCCTCGGTCGGGTTGAACGAAGTCGCCGCGACCCGGATCAGCACCTGCCCCGGTCCGGGTGCCGGACGGGCGAGGTCGTCGATCCGGATCACGCTCGCATCGCCGTACTGGTGGATCCGTGCCGCTCTCATATCCGTGACGATAAGGGCGGTGATCAAGACGATCCATGCGTCAGCGTCCCCGGTTCCTTCGTGATCGTCCTACGCTGACCGTCGTGGACGTACTCAGCGAAGTCCTCTCCGTCATGCGGACCGGCAGGCCGAGGTCGTTCCTGGAGACCTGGCACGCGCCGTGGGCCGTGCGGTTCCCGGCCGTGCCGGGCGCCGTTGGATTCCGGGTGGTGGTGCGAGGCGGCTGCGTCGTCGTCCCGCACCGGGGTGCACCGGTCCGGCTCGAAGCGGGCGACGTCGTGCTCCTGCCCCACGGAGAAGGCCACGTGCTGGCCGACAGTCCCGACAGTGCGGCGAACGCGCGCCCGTGCGCCCCCACGGCCGTCGATACCGACGGCACAGGCCCAGTCGCCGTGACGCTGTGCGGCGCGTACGAACTGTCCCCCGCCGGCACGCACCCGTTGCTGCGGGACCTACCCGAGATAGTCCACCTCACCACCCGCGACTGCCCCGAACTGAAGGCCGCGGTGAATCTGCTCACCGGCGAACTGACCCGGCCGGGGCTGGGCACCGACGGCGTCATCCCCGCGCTTCTCGACACGCTCCTGCACTACGCCCTCCGCGCCTGGTTGAAAACCAACGAGACCGGCTGGGCGTCGGCGTTCACCGACCCGGCGGTCGCCGCGGCGCTGGCGGCCATGCACCGGGAGCCCGCACACCCGTGGACCGTCAGGTCGCTGGCCGCACTGACCGGACTGTCCAGAGCACCGTTCGCCAAACGGTTCACCGACCTCACCGGCGAGCCACCGATGCGCTACCTCACCTGGTGGCGCATGACCACCGCGGCCCGCCTGCTCCGCACCACCGACGCACCGCTGAACACGGTCGCCGACAAGGTCGGATATCGGTCCGAGTTCGCGTTCGCCACCGCGTTCAAACGCCACTACGGCACCCCACCGGGCAAATACCGGCGATCGTCCCGAGGACACGCCGCCGCTTGACCGAATCCCGCGAGCACCCTGACTGGAATACCTTGTCACCCATGGACATGATCACCCCGGAGCCGCGCCCCGCCTGGATCGCCGGACGCCCCGAACAGGGCGCTTCGACGCTCACCGTGCACCACCCTTTCGACGGAAGCGAAGTCGCCACCGTCGCGGTGCCCGGCCCCGATCAGGTCGAACGAGCGGTGAGCGCGGCGGTGAGTGTCGCGAAGGAGTTCCGGCGGTCGTCGGCGCACAGCCGCGCCGCGGCACTCGACCATGTTTCGCGGGTCATCGCCGGCCGGGCCGAGGAGATCGCCGAAGTCATCACCGCCGAGAACGGCAAGCCGCTCAAATGGGCCGAGGCCGAGGTGCGGCGCGCGGTGTCGGTGTTCCGGATCGCCGCCGAGGAGGCCCGCCGGTTCAGCGGTGACCTGCAACGACTGGACACCGATCCGGCGGGCGAAGGAAGGTTGGCGCTCACCCGCCGTATCCCGCGTGGCCCGGTGCTGGGGATCGCGCCGTTCAACTTCCCGCTGAACCTGGTGGCGCACAAGATCGCGCCGTCGCTCGCGGTCGGCGCGCCGATCATCGTCAAACCCGCGCCGCGGACGCCGCTGGCCGCGCTGATCCTCGGCGAGATCCTGGCCGAGACGGATCTGCCGGAGGGCGCGTTCTCGGTGCTGCCGCTCGGTAATGAGGAGACGTCGGCGCTGGTCGCGGATCCCCGGCTGCCGGTCGTGTCGTTCACCGGTTCGGGCCCGGTCGGCTGGTCGATCGCGGACGCCGCGCCGCGCAAGCATGTCGTGCTCGAACTCGGTGGCAACGCGGCCGCCGTCGTGCTCCGCGACTGGCCGGACCCCGAGGGAGCGGCGGAGCGGATCGCGACCTTCGGCAACTACCAGGCCGGGCAGTCCTGTATCGCCGTGCAACGCGTCATCGTCGAACGCGAGGTCGCCGAAGAGTTCGTGCCAGCCTTGGTGGAGGCCGTGAAGGCTCAGCGGACCGGTGACCCGTACGACAAGAACACCGATGTGGGCCCGGTGGTCGACGAAGCCGCCGCGGAGCGGATCGTGGCCTGGATCGACGAGGCCGTCGCCGCGGGCGCGAAGATCCTCACCGGCGGCAAGCGTGACGGCGCCACGGTGGAGCCGACCGTGCTCACCGACGTCCCACCGTCCACAAAGGCCTGGGCGGAGGAGATCTTCGGCCCGGTGCTCGCGGTGTCCATTGTGGATGGTGTCGACGAGGCTTTCGCGTCGGTCAACGAATCCGCCTACGGCTTGCAGGCCGGAGTGTTCACCCGCGACGTCCATCTCGCCTTCTACGCGTCGACGGAGCTGGAGGTCGGCGGCGTGATCATCGGCGATGTCCCGTCCTACCGCGCGGACCAGATGCCGTACGGCGGCGTCAAGGGATCGGGCGTCGGCAGGGAAGGCGTACTCGCCGCGATGCACGACCTCACCGAGGAACGGGTCACCGTCTTCACCGGCATCGACCTCTAATCCGGAGTGACGGCCTGCGCGAACCCGAAGACCTTGTCCGGGTCGTAGGTTTTGGCCACCTGCTTGAGGCGGGTGGCGTTGCCGCCGTAATACGCCGTCATCCAGTCGGGCAGGGCGGGGTCGATGTAGTTGACGTAGCCCCCGCCCAGCCCGAGACCCGTCACCACTTCCGCGACAGAATCCGTTGCCGCGGAACGGTTACGCGAATCGGCCTGACTGTAGATCTGCACGCTGCCGATCGCCTTCCGGTGCCAGAACGCGGTGGCGTCCGGCTCGACGTCGGCGACGGCGCCGCCGAGACCGTCGACCAGGAGATCCATCCCTCGCCTGCCCTTGAGCACGGACGTCAGCTTCGCGGGATCCACCGGTTCTTCGAGAATCCTCGATGAGGCCACAAAGGACTGTCGGTTTTCGCTGCCGGAGAAGTACTTCATCGCACCGAGGTAGTCGAGCTGCTTGACGGAACGCGTCGCACCGGAGAATCCGTCCAGCAACTTGCCCAAGGAAGCGGAATCGCCGACGTAGCAACCGGAAATACGCGCACCGACCGGCGATCCACCGGAGAGCACGACGTTCGCCCACAACTCCGGCGGCGCCTTGGGGAGCCACCGCTGCCACTCGGCGAGCACGTCGTCCGCACTGCCCGCCGGGAATCGCAAGGAGAACACCGAAACGGCCGAAGGTGCCGCGTCGGTGCGAAAGGTGAACGAGGTGACGACACCGAAGTTGCCGCCTCCCCCGCCGCGCAACGCCCAGAACAGCTCGGGTTCGGAATCCGCCGACGCCGTCCGCAGCTTCCCGTCCGCCGTCACGACTCGCGCGGACACCAGGTGATCACAGGTGAGGCCGTATTTCCGGGCGAGGACACCGATTCCGCCGCCGAGCGTCAGCCCGGCGATCCCGACACTGGGACAGGAACCCGCGGGCAGGCAACGCCCCGCGGCGCCGAGCGTCGCGTAGACGTTCTTCAGCTTGGCGCCCGCACCGATCACGACCTGTTCACCTTGGACGTCCACTGAGGACATTCCGCCGAGGTCGATCATCAGACCGCCGTCGGGAACCGAGTAGCCGGCGTAGCTGTGCCCACCACTGCGCGCGGCGATGGGAACTCGTCTCGCGGCAGCGGAAACGGCAGCCTGCACGTCTTCGGGTTTGGCGCATTTCGCGATCGCGGCGGGTTTGAGCCCGTCGAAGGCCGGGTTGAAGACGCGTTTGGCGTTGTCGTATCCGGAATCCCCCGGCAGGAGAAGGGAGATCTTCTTCCGCAGTGCGGCCCAGTCCGGCGGGCCGGAGGGTGGCGTGACACCGGTGCTCGGCGGCAGCGACGTACCGGGCGCGGAACTCGGCGCCTGCGCGGGAGGCGCGGCCGAGCACGCCGTCGCGACCGTCCCGGCCACGGTCGCACCGGCGAGTTTGAGGAACGCCCTTCTCTCCATGCCCGTTAGACGCATCGCGGACGGGCAGGTTGCGACGCTACGCCCGAAGGTGTGCGCTCACCGGCACGACCAGCGGCGTCCCGGACACCGGATCCTCCATGACCTTCGCCGACAGGCCGAAGATCTCGTCGAGGAGCGGCTCGGTGAGCACCTCCGCGGGCGGGCCCTGCGCGACGATCCGGCCGCCGCGCATCGCGACCAGCTTGTCCGCGTACCTGGCGGCGAGGTTCAGGTCGTGCAGCACCATCACCACGGTGGTCCCACGTTCCTTGTGCAGCCGGTAAACCAGGTCCAGCACGTCGATCTGGTGCGCGAGGTCGAGATAGGTGATCGGCTCGTCGAGCAGGAGCAGCCCGGTCTCCTGGGCCAGCGTCATCGAGATCCACGCCCGCTGCCGCTGCCCGCCGGAAAGCTGGTCGACGACCCGGCCCGCGTACTCGTCCATCCCGGTCAGCCGCAGCGCCCGCTCGATCGCCTCGTCGTCGGACGAGGACCACTGCCGGTACCAGCTCTGGTGCGGATGCCGCCCGCGCCGGACCAGATCGGAGACCGTCAGACCTTCGGGGGCGGACGGCGTCTGCGGCAACAGGCCGATGATCTTGGCGACCTCACGGGTCGGCAGTTTGTCGATCCGTTCACCGTCCAGCAGCACCGCGCCCTGGCGTGGCTTGAGCAACCGCGCCAGCGCTCGCAGCAAAGTGGACTTACCGCAGCCGTTGGGGCCGATGATCGCGGTGACGGTCCCGTCGAGGACGTCGAGGTCGAGCCCGGTCACGACGGGCGTTTCGCCGTAACCGAGTTCCAGTTCCCGGGCACGCAGTCTGGCGTTCACGCGCGCTCCTCCTTACGGCTGCGGACGAACAGGAAGATCAGGTACGGCGCACCGAGGATCGCCGTCAGCACGCCCACCGGGAGCCCGGACAGGACCGGGGTCACCCGCACCACGAAATCCGCGCCGACGGTCAGCAGCGCGCCGAGGACCATCGATCCGAACAGCGGTGGCTGCGCCGAGCGGACCAGCCGCAAGGCGATCTGCGGGGTGGCCAGCGCGACGAAGGTGATTGGGCCCGCGGCAGCGGTGGCGACGGCGGCCAAGGCCGCGCCGAGCAGCAGCAGGGTCGCCCGGGCGGCGTCGACCCGGATGCCGAGGCCGCGCGCGGTGTCGTCGCCGAACTGAAGCCCGCCGATGGTGTGGCCGGCGATCAGCGTGGCCGGGGCGAGCACGGCCAGCGCGAGCAGGACCGGGGCGACCGATTCCCAGCCGACGTCGGCGAGGCTGCCCACGATCCACGTCGTCGCGCGCGCGGCGTTGTCGACGTCTCCGATGGTCAGCATCCAGTACACGAGGTTGTAGCCGACGGCCGAAAGCGCGATCCCGATCAGCACGAGCCGGTAACCGTCGATCCCGCGGCGCCAGGAAAGCGCGTACAGCAGGATTCCCGCGATCACACCGCCCGCAAGCCCGGCGAGCGGGACACCCAGCGTGCTCGCCAGGCCGCTGACCTGGCCGCCGGTGCCACCGGCGACGATCACGCCGACCGCGCCGACCCCCGCGCCCCAGGTGATCCCGAGGATGTCCGGACTGGCCAGCGGATTCCGGGCAATGGTCTGGAACAGCGCGCCCGAAAGGCCGAGGGCTGCGCCGACGCCGATTGCGGTCAGCGTGCGAGGCATCCGCAGGTCGAAGATGATCCCGCGTTCCCGCGCGGTGCCGCCGCCGAACAGGGTCTTCAGGACGTCGCCGAGACCGATGTGGGAGGTGCCGATGCCGATGTTCAGCGCCGCGACCAGCACCAGCGCGACCGCCGCGAGAGTCGCGACGGCGAGCGTCCTCGGCCGGACCGTCCAGGCCGCGGGACCGAACGAGATCACCTTGGGATCCGTCATATCCGTGCCAGGCCCTTCTTCCGGACGAGGTGGATGAACACCGGCACGCCGAGTACCGCCAGCATGATGCCGACCTCCAGGCTGTCCGAGGCGACGACGCGGCCGAGGAGGTCCGCGGCGAGCAGCAGGATCGCGCCGAGCACGGCCGAGAACGGCACCAGCCAGCGGTAGTCGGGTCCGCTGATCGCCCGCGCGAAATGCGGGACGAGCAGGCCGAGGAACGCGATCGGCCCGCAGGCGGCGACGGCGGCACCGGTCAGCAGCGTGATCGCCGCGACCCCGAGCAACCGCGTCCGGCCGACCCGCCGTCCGAGCGCGACGGCGACGTCGTCACCGAGCGCGAGCGTGTTCATCCCCGGGGTGTTGATCACCGCGAGCAGCAGGCCCGCGGCCACGAACGGGGCGATCTGACCGATCATCGCGGGGTCGCGGCCCGCGATCGAACCGACGTGCCAGAAGCGGTACGTCTCCATCCCGCGGTCGTCGCCGAGGACGATCGCGGAGATGACGCCGTTGAGCAGGGCGCTCACCGCGGCCCCGGCCAGCGCGAGCGTCACCGGGGTGGCGCCGCGGCCGCCGACGGCCCCGAGCAGGAACACCACGGCGCTCGCGACGAGCGCGCCCGCGAAGCCGAACCAGATGAACGCGTAGAGGTCGTCGATGCCCAACACGACGACGGCGAGCACCACCGCGAACGCCGCGCCCTGGGTGACACCGAGCAAACCGGGATCGGCGAGCGGGTTACGGGTGTGCCCCTGCATGAGCGCCCCGGCCGCGCCGAGCGCGAGTCCCGCCAGGACACCGAGCAGCGTGCGTGGCACCCGCAACGAACGGACGATCAGGTGATCCGGCACACCCGTGGGATGGAAGATCGCGTCCCAGACGACACCCAAAGGAATCGAACGCGCACCGAGGGCGACACTCGCGACGCAGATCACAGCCAGAAGGGTGACGAGCAGGGCTCCCGCTGTCGCCTTTCCAACACGAACTTCCACTGTGGACATCCGCCATCCTATGCTCCGGTTAGGAAAGCCTAACCGCAGAGAAAGAGTGACCCATGACCCCACCCCGGCGCGCAGTCGTCGCCCTCGCCGTGACAGCCTGCCTGGCACTCTCCGCATGCGGTGGCGGAGCACAGGAATCCGCCTCCACCGGCACCGGCCAAAGTGGATTCCCGCGCACCGTCGAACACGTGATGGGCTCGACCACGATCGACAAGCAGCCCGCCACCGTCGCGGCGCTCGACTCCAGCTACGTCGACGCGACACTCGCGCTCGAGACGAAGGTCGTGGCGTACACCAAATATCGCAACTACGACAAGCTGCCGGACTACCTCGGCGACGACCGCAAGTACGCCGAGGGCGCCAAGGAGATCGGCGCGCTCGAAAGCCCGGACATCGAGAAGCTGTACGACATCAAGCCGGATCTGATCGTTTCGGCGAAGGTGCGCCACGAGAAGTTCTACGCGGAGTTCAGCAAGGTCGCACCCACGGTGTTCAGCCAGACCACCGGTGCCACCTGGAAGGAGAACATCCGCATGCTCGGCAAGGCGCTGGGCAAGGAAGCCTTGGCGGAGCAGAAGATCAAGGCCTACGAGGAGCGGGCCCGCAAGGTCGGCGAGGCGATCAAGGCCAAACTCGGCAAACCCGCGACCGTCTCCGTGGTCCGCTTCATCGAAGGGGAGCCGACGGTCCGGCTCTACAGCAGCGCGTCGTTCCCCGGGAGCGTGATGGCCGACGCCGGGCTCCAGCGCCCCGCCGGCCAGCCGGACAACAAGACGAAGATCTCCAACGACCTGAGTCAGGAAGAGATCGGGAAACTCGACGCCGAAGCGATCTTCGTCGCCAGCTACACCGACGAGACCAAGCAGGCCGAGAACCCGAAGACGAAGTTCGAATCGAACCCGCTTTGGGGCACCCTCAAGGGAAAGAAGATCGACGTCAACGACACCACCTGGTTCACCTCGGTGAGCCTGCAGGGCGCGAACGCCATGCTCGACGACCTCGCGAAGCAGTTCGGCGTGGACTCGTTCCGCGCCTAGTCCTTTGTGGACCGTGCCGTCACAGCCAATGCGGCAGTGGCGGCGCGGTACCGTCCAAAGTGGATCCATCGCCGCGGCCGGTGATCCACGCCAGGACGTCGCCCGGGGAGCCGGTCAGCGTGACCGGCTCTCCGGTGCCCATCCGCCATTCGTGACGGGTCCCGTCGGAGCCGACGGCGATCAGCAGGACGGAGGGCAGCTCACTGCCGTACATGCCGATGGCGTTGCCGACGACGATCTCGAACTCGTCGCCGAGCAGTTCGGCGACGCGGGCGAAGTCGTAGCCGAGATCGAGATCCGCCAAGTGGATGGCGGTCTCGGAAAGCCTGAGCCACAGCACGAACTCCGCCGGGATCTCGCGCCCCTGCCGGGCGCGCACCCGGACCTGCCATGCCTCGTCCGGCAGGCTCGACGCGACCTCGACGAACCGTGCCGCGGCGGCGACGACGTCTTCGGCGATCGCCTCGGCGGACCGGTACGCGCCCTTCTCGATGTCGTCGTCCCTGGCCGCCTCACCGGCGTACATCGGCGTCTCGACACCCGATTTCGCCCAGGTGAGCAGGTTGACCAGGCCGTCGGCGTTGCGCGCCAAGTGGGACAACAGATGCGCACGCGTCCAGGCGGGCAACGCGCTGGGAGCGTGCACGGCCTCCTCGTCGAGCTCGCGCGTCACCCGCGCCCATTCGTCGTGCAGGGCGCGGACGCGGTTCAGCAGCGCGTGTGCGCGTTCGGAGGCGGTCACCTCCCCAACTTAGCGCCGAAGCGCCGCTGGCGCGTCCGACGGAACAGACGGGTTCTTCGGCGCGATCGGTTCGAGGCGCGCGTACGGCGCGTCCTGTGCGGGCCTGCTGTCCTTTTCGCCCTTGTTGGGCCAGAACGAGAAGGCCCGCTCCGCCTGGGCGGTGATGGTCAGCGACGGGTTCACGCCGAGGTTGGCCGTGATCGCCGAACCATCCACAATGGACAATCCGGGATAGTTGAAGACCCGGTGGTACGGGTCGATCACGCCGTTGTCGGGCGCCGTGCCGATCGGAGCGCCGCCGATGAAATGCGCCGTGAGCGGGATGTCGAAGATCTCGCCCCAGGTGCCGCCCGCCATGCCGCCGATACGCTCGGCGGTCCGGAGGTTGGCCTCGTGCCCGGCGGGGATGAAGCTGGGGTTCGGCTCGCCGTGGCCCTGTTTGGACGTGTACTTGCGGCGGCCGAAGAGCCCGCGCTTGGTGTATGTGGTGATCGAGTTGTCGAGGCTCTGCATCACCAGCAGGATCACCGTGCGTTCGCTCCAGCGGTAGCCGTTGAGCAGCTTCACGGTCTGGACCGGATGCTTGAACATGAAGTTCACGGCCTGGCGCCAGCGCGGGACCGGCGAGTCGCCTTCGGTGGCGATGGTCTGGAGCAGGCTCATCGCGTTGCTGCCCTTGCCGTAGCGGACGGGCTCGATATGCGTGTTGGCGTCGGGGTGGATCGACGACGTGATCGCGACGCCACGGCTGAAGTTCCGCTCCTCGTCGACCGAGGTGCGCGCGGCGCCGATGATGGCCTCGGAGTTCGTGCGGGTCAGTTCACCGAGACGCGGCGAGAGCTTCGGCAGCTTGGCGGTGTCGCGCATGCTGTGCAGCAGGTTCTGCGTGCCCCACGTGCCGGCGGCGAGCACCACCTGCGCGGCGGTGAGCTTGTGCCGGAACTTGCGCGAGGTGGTCCCGGTCTTCTTGATGCTCACCTCGTACCCACCTGCGTTTAGCGGGCTAATCGCGCTCACGGTGGTGAGGGGGATGACCTTCGCGCCGTCCTTCTCCGCGAGGTAGAGGTAGTTCTTGACCAGCGTGTTCTTGGCGCCGACGCGGCAGCCGGTCATACAGGCGCCGCATTCGGTGCAGCCGGTGCGCGCCGGGCCCGCGCCGCCGAAGTACGGGTCCTCGGCACGCTCCCCCGGCTTGCCGAAGTACACGCCGACGGGCGTCGGGTGGTACGACTCCGGCACGCCCATGTCCGCGGCGACGCCCTTCATGACGACGTCGGACGGCGTGACGCTCGGGTTGGTGACGACGCCCAGCATCCGGCTGGCCTGGTCGTAGTGCGGGCCGAGCTCGGCCTCCCAGTCGGTGATGTGGGACCACTGCGGGTCCACGTAGAACGGCTTCAGCGGGCGGTACAGCGTGTTCGCGTAGACCAGCGAGCCGCCGCCGACACCCGCGCCGGCGAGCACCATGACGTCCTTGAGCATGTGGATGCGCTGGATGCCGTAGCAGCCGACCTGCGGCGCCCAGACGTAGCGGCGAAGGTCCCAGGAGGTCTTCGCGAACTCGTCGTCGGCGAAGCGGCGCCCCGCCTCGATGACGGCGACGCGGTAGCCCTTCTCGGTCAGGCGGAGGGCGGCGACACTGCCGCCGAACCCGGAGCCGACGACGATCACGTCGTAGTCGAAGTCGTCTTCAGTGGTGGTGTTACTCGCAGTCACACCCTCGACTGTAACCCCGGCCACCCCTTCTGACCAGAGGTAAGTTACTCGCCGGTTACCTTCCACTCGGACGGTCCATGCGGCCACAGAGCGCCTTTAGCGGGCTAAACGCGAAACTGGCGGGGCTCCTGGGACCGATGGGGCACGTGAGCACAAAACGGCCCGGATCGCGTTTAGCGGGCTAAACGCGATCCGGGCCGGGAAGCGAGCGTCAGCGGCGGACGGTCAGGCCCACCCGCTGGAACTCCTTCAGGTCCGAGTAGCCCGTCTTCGCCATCGCGCGGCGAAGCGCGCCGAAGAGGTTCACGACACCCTCGGCGTCCGAGGACGGCCCGAACAGGAGCGTCTTCAGGTCGACGGCGTAGTCCGGCCCCAGCGCCACGCGCGAACGCGGCAGCGACGGGTGCGCGGCCGCCGACGTCCAGTACAGCCCCTGCCCCGGCGCCTCGGAGGCGGCGGCCAGTGGCGCGCCCAGCATGACCGCGTCGGCACCGCAGGCGATGGCCTTCGCGATGTCGCCGGACGTGCTCATCCCGCCGTCGGCGAGCACGTGGACGTACCGGCCGCCGGTCTCGTCGAGGTAGTCGCGCCGCGCGGCCGCGGCGTCGACGATCGCGGTCGCCATCGGCGTCCCGATCCCCAGCACGCTGTCGGTGCTCGTCACGCCGCGGGTCGACCCGTGCCCGACGATGACGCCGGCCGCGCCGGTGCGCATCAGGTGCATCGCGGTGCGGTAGTCGCTGACGCCACCCGCGATCACCGGGACGTCGAGCCGCCCGATGAAGTCCTTCAGGTCCAGCGGCTCGGCGTCACGCTGGACGTGCTCGGCCGAGATGATCGTGCCCTGCACGACGAGGATCTCGACGCCCGCCGCGAGCAGATCCGGCGTGAGCTCGGCGGCGTGCTGCGGGCTGACCCGCGCGGCCACGGTGACCCCGGACTCGCGGACGGTCTTGATCGCCTCGGTCAGCAGGTCCAGCCGGATCGGGGCGGAGTGCAGCTCCTGCAGCTCACGCACGATCGCGGTCGGGTCCTCGGTGTCCTCGGCGGCCCGGACGAGGCGGAAGATCGCGTCCTCGACGTTGGGGTGCCGTGCCCAGAGCCCTTCGGCGTTGAGGACGCCCAGCCCGCCCAGCTCGCCGACGGCCACCGCGGTCCCCGGCGACACGATCGCGTCGGTGGGGTGCGTGACCAGCGGCAGCTCGAACCGGTACGCGTCGATCTGCCAGGCGGTGGACACGACCGACGACGACCGGGTGCGCCGCGACGGCACGATCTCCACGTCATCGAGGTCATACGCCCGCCGCGCGGTGCGGCCCATGCCGATCTCGACCAGATCCCGCACGTCAAGTCCCTTCTCACCGACGACCGTTACACCCCATTGTCGCTAGGCCGCGTGGGTGACCTGCGCACGGGGCACCCGAACCGGGCCGGAAGTCACACCAGCCCCATGCGCCCCACCCGTTTCGCGTTTAGCCCGCTAAAGGCGCTCGGGTCAGAAGGAGACCTTCTCCACCGAGTCGGTCCGGAGGACGGATTCCTGCGCGAAGGCCTTCTTGTAGTCGGTCCGGATCTCCTCGATCTCGCGGTTCGCGTCGCGATCGGTGAACGGGTACACGACCACGATCACCTTCGACTTCTCCCGCGAGATCACACCATCCGAACCGCGCCACTGGCCGCGCCCGGTCAGCTCGGTGAACCCGTCCGGGAACCTCGGCGTGACGGCCTTGTCGGTGAACGCGGCGAACTCCGCGTCGGTCAGCTCCCCGCCGCCCGGCTTCGTCGTCCCGAAATACAGCTCGGTGCGCTTCCACAGCTCACCCGGCGACGCCTGAAGAGCGGCGGCCTCGGGCGCGGAAGGCGCGGACGGGGCGGCGGAAGCGGTGGGGACGGCGGAAGCCGCCACCCCGCCGCCGAGCCCGAGGGCGGCGGCGGCGAAGACGGCGAGCGCGGTCCGGCGCGACGTGAAAGACATCGGATTCCTCCCAGGAGACTTGATCAGCGGGCCAAGTCTCCCGGGAACGGAACCGGATGGGTAAGTGTCCTAAGGGGCGGACTAACGGGTGGTGTAGTTCGGCGCCTCGACGGTCATCGTGATGTCGTGCGGGTGGCTCTCCTTGAGCCCGGCCGCGGTGATCCGCACCAGCTGCGCCTCCTGCAGCTCGGGGATCGTCGACGCGCCCGCGTAGCCCATCCCCGACCGCAGCCCGCCCACCAGCTGGTGGACGACGTTCGCGAGCGGCCCGCGGAACGGGATCCGCCCCTCGATGCCCTCGGGGACCAGCTTGTCCTCGCTCAGCACGTCGTCCTGGGCGTAACGGTCCTTCGAGTAGGACTTCGCCTGGCCGCGCGACTGCATGGCGCCCAGCGAGCCCATGCCGCGGTAGGTCTTGAACTGCTTGCCGTTGACCAGGATCAGGTCGCCGGGCGATTCGGCGGTGCCCGCGAGCAGGCTGCCGAGCATCACCGTGGACGCGCCGGACGCGATCGCCTTCGCGATGTCACCCGAGTACTGGATGCCGCCGTCGCCGATCACCGGGATCCCCGCCGGGCGCGCCGCCTGGTCGGCCTCGTAGATCGCGGAGATCTGCGGCACGCCGACCCCGGCGACGATACGGGTGGTGCAGATGGAACCGGGGCCGACGCCGACCTTGATCCCGTCCGCGCCCGCGTCCACCAGCGCCTGTGCGCCGGCCCGGGTCGCGACGTTGCCGCCGACGATGTCGACGGTGTCGCCCAGTTCCTTCTTCAGCAGCGCGACGGTCTCGACGACGGCGCGGGAATGCCCGTGCGCGGTGTCGACCATCAGCACGTCCACCCCGGCGTCTGCCAGCGCCATCGCGCGCTTGTGCCCGTCCGGGCCGACCCCGACGGCGGCACCGACGATCAGGCGGCCGTTGGTGTCCTTGGAGGCGTTGGGGTACTGCTCGGTCTTGACGAAGTCCTTGACCGTGATCAGCCCGCGCAGCTTGCCGGCGCCGTCGACGATGGGCAGCTTCTCGATCTTGTGGCGGCGCAGCAGCCCGAGCGCGGCCTCCGCGGTGACGCCGACCTGCGCGGTGACCAGCGGCGGCTTCGTCATCACCTCGTGCACCGCGCGGGTGTGGTCGACCTCGAACCGCATGTCGCGGTTGGTGATGATGCCCACCAGCGTCCCGGCGGCGTCCGTGACGGGCACGCCGGAGATCCGGAACCGCGCGCACAGGGCGTCGACCTCGGCGAGGGTGTCCTCGGGCGAGCACGTGACCGGGTCGGTCACCATGCCCGCTTCGGAACGCTTCACGACCTCGACGGCGGCCGCCTGGTCGTCGATCGGCAGGTTGCGCTGCAGCACGCCCATCCCGCCCTGGCGTGCCATCGCGATGGCCATCCGGCCCTCGGTGACCGTGTCCATGGCGGCGGAGACCAGCGGGATGTTCAGGGTGACGTTGCGCGAGAGCCGGGTGCGGGTGCTGACCGCGCTGGGCACCACGTCGGACTCGGCCGGCAGCAGCAGCACGTCGTCGAAGGTCAGCCCGAGCATGGCGAACTTGCTCGGGACGGGGGCGGTGACGCTGTCGCTGGTCATAGCAGGCGAAGGGCCTTCCTAGCGGTGATGAACGTGTCGCTGTAGCGACGCGAGGGCCTGCCCCTCATGATATCCGGGCCGGGCGGCCGCCCGGCCCGGGTGGGCGCCCGGTAGCGTGCAGGCGTGCCGCAAGATGCGTTGCCCCCAGACCCGTTCGCGGATGACCCGGACGACCCGGCCCGCGCGTTCATCGACGACGCCGACCGGCTCGACGAGCCGATCAGCGACGAAGAACGCACCGAGTTGCTGGCCGACCTCTCCGATCTCGCCGTCTACCAGGCGCTTCTCGAGCCGCGCGGAGTACGCGGGATCGTGGTCGACTGCGGTGAATGCGACGAACCCCACTACCACGACTGGCATCTGCTGCGCGCCAGTCTCGAGCAGCTGCTCTCCGACGGCCGCATGCGGCCGCACGAGCCCGCGTTCGACCCGAACCCCGGTGACTACGTGAGCTGGGACTACTGCCGCGGCTTCGCGGACGGTGTCACGGCCAACGAAAGCGCCTACTGAGCGCGTTTAGCCCGCTAAACGCGATTTGGGCCTGGTGAGAGTGATCTCACCAGGCCCTTTCGGCGTTCTGGGGTGTTACGGCGTCTCGACCGCGCCGGCGGGAGCCTGCGCTCCGGCACCCGGCGAAGGCTCGTTCCGCGAGCCGCCCGGATCGTTGCCCGAAGCCGGCGGCGTGGTCGACGTCGTGGGCGGCGGGGGCTCGCTGGTCGTGGCCGGCGGAGTCGGCGAGGGAGTCGTGGTGCCCGGCAATGTCGTGCCGGGGTTTCCGCCTCCCGGCAGCGAAGTCGGCGGAGCCGTCGGCTGCGGAGTGGGCTGCGGAGTGGTCGCGACCGGGGTCTGCGACGGCGGCTGCTGATCCGGGGGCAGCGGCTGCTGACCGGGGTTCTGCAGCTGAGCGCTCAGCTGGCGGTGCTGTTCGAGCAGCTGATCGCGGTTCTCTTCGTCGGTCACCTGGCTCAGCGCGGCCTGAGCCTCGTCGAGCGCCTTGCGGGCGTCGTCGAGGCGCCCGCCGGCGAGCGCGAGGTTGGCCTTCTCGAGATCGAGTTTGGCCGCCGCGGCGGCCTCGACCGACCGGGCGTGGTCGGCGTAAAGCACCTTGGTCAGGCCCCAGAGAGTGTCACCAGGCTGCGCGTCCTTCGCGGCGAGACCGGTACCGGCGAAGGCGATGGCCAGGACGGCCGCGGCGGCGGCCACCGGGACCAGCAGCCGGCGTCTTCCCCCGTGTTTGCGGGCGAGCGCGGCGGTCTTCACGGTGACGACGGCGGTGTCGACGTCGACGAGTTCCGCGAGCGGCTCACTGTCGATGTCACGACGCCAGGCCAGCAGCAGGGCGTTGAGTTCTTGATCGCCGAGGTCGTCGGCCATCTTCGGATCCGAGCCACCGAGAGCGTCGAGCAGCGCGTCGTCGGCCTGGACGGCCGACAGATCAGCGGCGAACTCGGCTTCCGAGGGCGTCAGCCCTCTTTCGAAAGCCGTCAGTTCACGATCGGTCCCAGGGGAGAACCGACGGTCGCGATCGGTCACTCAGATCACCTCCTCAGCGGCCAGAACCTTACGTAGGCGCGCGAGGGCGCGATGCTGGGCCACCCGGACGGCGCCGGGGGTGGACCCCACGGCCTCCGCCGTCTCTTCGGCGGACAATCCCACGACAACCCGCAGGACCACGATCTCACGCTGTTTGTCGGGGAGGACGCGCAGCAGCTGCGACATACGCTCGTTCAGCTCGCCTTGGAGAGCACGCTGCTCGGGACCGACGCCACCCTCGACCTCGTCGGGGACTTCGGCGACCGGTTCGGCGCGATTACGGGCCGCGGCGCGATGCGCGTCGGCCACCTTGTGCTGGGCGATCCCGTAGACGAAGGCCAGGAACGGGCGGCCCTGATCACGGTACGAAGGCAATGCCGTGAGCACCGCGAGACACACCTCCTGAGCAACGTCGTCTGCGGAAGCGAACGAACGCTCCTGCCTGCCAACCCGAGCGCGGCAGTACCGCACTACCAAAGGACGGATGGCCGCCAGCAACCGCTCGACCGCTTGAGGATCACCCTCAACAGCAGCGGCGACCGGCTCATCCAGTCCGTCCCCCACATTGGCCATCGCAGACAACAGTCCCAGTGTTACGTATAGGCGTGCAAAGAGTCCGGCGCGTGACTTCGGAGACCACTACCGGTGACAGCTACCGTACCGCCCGGGTCCGTCACCTTCACTGACGGCCGTCATCGGCGCGCCGCCTCTCCGGCGAGCACGCTGAACCCGGGTCTTCCTGGTTCCCTTCGCTCGTAGTCGAACTTTCAACGAGCCGGAACGCAGAGGGGTACGACGGTCCGCCCAGAGGCGGACTCGCTCGGGCAAGAGTGCCTGAGCGTCGAACATAAATGCGCGAAGCGTGACAGGGAACACAGGTACGGGCCAGGGGTACTCCCCCGGCCCGTTCGTCACCCGTTGTGCAATCTGACCGATGAAATCAGGAAAGCGTTGTCAGGAAACAAGTCCACGGCGGAATCCGTGGGCGACCGCCTGAGCGCGGTCCCGAACGCCGAGCTTGCGGAACAAGCGGCGCGCGTGGGTCTTCACGGTGTCTTCGGACAGGTACAGCTCGCGGCCGATCTGTCCGTTGCTCTTGCCCTGGCTCATCCCGCGAAGCACCTGAAGCTCGCGCTCGGTGAGCTGGACGCCGGGGTCGGACGGCTGGCGCGGCGCCGGCACCGAGGTGCTTGCCAGCGTGTGCGCCAGCGCGGCGACCAGCTCGGGACGCGAGGCATCCCAGCGCAGGTAGCCGCGTGCGCCGCCGGCGATGGCGGCGGCGATGCTGCCCGCGTCGTCCGGGGCGCCGAACACGATCACGTTCGCTTGGGGGTTCGCTGAGACGAGCCGCCGGGTGGCTTCGACGCCAGTCGGGACAGCGCGCTGGGTTCCGACCAGCACGACGTCGACCGGCTGACGGGAGTACCGGGCCAGCAGCTCGTCACCGTGCGCTACGCAGTCGATGCGACTGACCCCTGGGACCGCGGACATCACTCGAGTGAGCCCTTCGCGGACACTGCGTCGGTCGTCGCAGATCAAGACCGTCGTCACGGGGTTTCCTTCCTGCAGCCGGGTGACATTCCACTTCCCCTATCGGACGCTTTAGCCCGAACCTTGACACGATCCGGTGGCTTTTTTTGAAAGTTCTTAGCCCGGTTGCCGGAATGGGCCCTCCAACAGGCTAGACGCCCTCAGTGGGGGACCCACGGAGATTGCCGGGCGAGCCACCTCCCGCAAGGATCCGCATGCCGTAACACTGCGTGCAACAGTTCGGCACTTCTGAATCGATACTCATCGGCGTGTCCTGCCCCGAAGTCCGCCTCGAGCAGGCATGCCACCCACAGAAGTGAATTGAATTCGTATTTCTCGGCGGTTTCGCGCGCGCTCTCGACCAGCGCTTTCGCACGCTCCCGCTCAGCGGAACCGCCATTCGCGATCGCCACGGCGAGTACGAGCCGCGATTTGACGACATGTCGGCAAGCACCCCTGGCATGCGCGGTTTCCAACGCCATTTCCGCAGGTGCGATGGCCGCCTCGGAAAGGTTACCCGCCAGTTCGATTTCCGCGCCCACCCAACCGGCCCTGGTCCGGGTCCGCCAGTTGCCGGAGTGCACGCTCGCACGGGCGAGCAACCGCCGGGCGGCGGTCAGCCTGCCGCGCCCGAGATTGTCCGCCGCGAGCCCCAGGAGGGCGTCCGCCCGCGCTCCCTCGGCGTCCAGACCGTCGGGGTCGGGTTCGCCCAGCGGCTCCGAGATCACCGACGAGAGCGCCTCGCCGTCGAGGACGAGCGCCGCCGCGTGCCCGCCCAGCTGCCGCCGATGCGACGCCAGCGTGCTCGCGGCCAGCGACGCGAGCACCGGGCCACCACTCGCGCGCAACCCGTTCAGCAGCGTGGCCGCCGCCGCGTACCGGCCGCGGGCGCCGAGCCCGATCGCGGCGAGCAACCGTCCGCGAGGCGACGCGGGCACCGCGAAGGGGTCCGGCGGCGGCACGCCGTCACCGAACGCGGCGGACCGCAAGGACGATTCCATGCGTCCTTTCTATCGCCTCGCACCGACAAGAACGTGCTCGATCCGGTCGGCGGCGGTCGTCAGCTCGCCGAGCAGTTCGATCTTGTCCGGGAGCGTGGCGGGATCCCAGCCGGGACCGCACGCGAACAGCCTGCTGCGCTGACGGCCGCGGGACACCCTGGCGAACAGGCGCGGGTCCGCGGTCGCGCGCCGTCCCGACCACAGGACGACCGCCGCCGGGACGCTGCGCCGGACGGTCACCGCGAGCACCTCGGCAGGCAGGGACGCCCCGAACAGCTGGGCGCCGATCCGGCGGCCCGCCAGCGCCGCGGCGAGCGCGTACATGGGCAGGTTGTCGCGCTCGTCCGGGACGCAGGTCAGCAGGACCGGGCGTTGGTTACGCGGTTCGCGGAGCACCGGCGTCGCGCGGACGAGGGCGGCGTACACGCATTCGGCGAGCAGATACTCGACCTCCGCACCGGCGCTCACGCCACGCCAGCGTGCGCCGAGCGCGGTCAGGACCGGGGACACGACACCCGTCCAGGCTGGCAGGACGCCGAGCTCGCGGATCGTGTCGGCGAGCATGCGCTGGACCGCACCGAAATCCATCGCGAGCGCGGCCGTGCTCAACCGCCTGGCGAGGCGGGACGGGACGTCGTGATCCTCCGCGGCCGGCGCGGCGGACTGCTCCGCCACTTGGACGACGGCGGATTCCGGAGGCTCCGTCGCCGTCCGGGGCATCTGCTCGAGCGCGTACTTCGCCGCTTCAGCCGTCGAGGCGCCGCGAAGAAGCGCTCGCTGCATCAGTTCGAGACGGCCGATGTCGGAACTGCCGTAGCGACGGTGACGGCCGTTGGTGTGGCGGCTCGGTCCTACGCCGTATCTGCGGTCCCAGGTGCGCAGGGTGGACGGTGCGACCCCGAGCCGGCGAGCGACGGAGGCCACCGGCAGGGTGGGTTCTTCACTGCTGGTCCGAGATCCCACTCGACCCAATATCCAGGCAGGCCGGGACAGGGGCAACCGGAGCGGAAAGTAGGGCTCACACATCCGGGGGATGCCTAACGGCTGAATCGTCTTGAATCTCTTGAACAAGTATTGGCGCGCTTCTAACGTTACCGCCGTTGCACCGAATGGAGTATCCGCAGCGCAGCAGAGCAGGTAAACGCTTCGACCGGATGACGGAGGCGGTCAGGATGGCGGACACACGCAGGCTCCCGGGGCCCAACGCGGATGTATGGGACTGGCAGCTCGAAGGGTCGTGCCGAGGCATGGACAGCGCGTCCTTCTTTCACCCTGACGGCGAGCGCGGGCCGGCCAGAGCCCGCCGCGAGGCGCGGGCCAAAGCCGTGTGCCTCGCCTGCCCGGTACTGGCCATGTGCCGGAACCACGCACTCGCCGTGCACGAGCCGTACGGGATCTGGGGCGGGCTGTCGGAATCGGAACGCGAGCACATCATCAAGGCTGACAAGCGCCAATTGAGCATGTCGAACGGCTGATCCGGCCGAGTCGGCAACGCGGAAGGGCGGCATCCGGGTGGGGTGCCGCCCTTCCGCGTCTCCGGGCACCGGATCGCGTTTAGCCCGCTAAACGCAGGTGGGCGGGCCCAGGCGGCCAGATCGCGTTTAGCCCGCTAAACGCAAGTGGGCGAGGGTCGCCGGCCAGATCGCGATTAGCCCGCGAAAGTCGCTCTGCCTGCGGTCCCGTGGCCGGATCGCGTTTAGCGGGCTAAACGCGATCCGGGCGCGCGAGGGGCGGGACAGCGAAAACGGGGCGGCACTCCGAGTGGAGTGCCGCCCCGTTTCAGGGGTGGAACTAGTGCGCGTGGCCGTGACCGGCCGCGGCGGGCTCCTCCTCGACCGGCTTCTCGACGACGGAGCTCTCCGTCGTGAGCACGAGCCGGGCGATGGAAGCGGCGTTCGCCACCGCGGACCGGGTCACCTTGACCGGGTCGACGATGCCGGCGGCCAGCAGGTCGGTGAGCTCACCGGTGGCGGCGTTGAAACCGTGCCCCCAGTTCTGCTCCTGGACCTTGTTCACGATGACCGCACCCTCGTGGCCCGCGTTGGTCGCGATCCAGAACAACGGGGCGGACAGCGCGTCACGGACGATGCGCACACCGGTCGCTTCGTCGCCTTCGAGGCCGAGGGAGCCGTCGAGCTCCTTGACCGCGTGCACGAGAGCCGAGCCACCGCCGGGCAGGATGCCCTCCTCGACGGCCGCCTTGGTCGAAGCCACGGCGTCCTCGATGCGGTGCTTGCGCTCGTTCAGCTCGGTCTCGGTGGCCGCGCCGACCTTGATCACCGCGACACCGCCGCCGAGCTTCGCCAGCCGCTCCTGCAGCTTTTCGCGGTCCCAGTCGGAGTCGGTGTTCTCGATCTCCTTGCGGATCTGCGCGACACGGCCCGCGATGTCGTCCTTGGTGCCGGCACCGTCGACGAGCGTGGTGTCGTCCTTGGTGACGACGATCCGGCGGGCGTTGCCCAGCTGGGCCAGCGTGGTCTCGGACAGCTTGTGCCCGATCTCGGCCGAGATGACCTCACCGCCGGTGACGACCGCGAGGTCGTCCAGGAACGCCTTGCGGCGGTCACCGAAGAACGGCGCCTTGACCGCGACGGCGGTGATCGTCTTGCGCAGCGAGTTCACCACGAGGGTGGACAGCGCTTCGCCGTCGACGTCCTCGGCGATGATCAGCAGCGGCTTCTTCGCCTCGACGACCTTCTCCAGCACCGGGAGCAGGTCGGCCAGCGCCGAGATCTTCTCGCGGACGAGCAGGATGTAGGCGTCCTCGAGGATCGCCTTCTGCTCCTCCGGGTTGGTCGCGAAGTGCGCCGACAGGAAACCCTTGTCGAACTGGACACCCTCGGTGATCACGAGCTCGGTCGCCAGCGTGGACGACTCCTCGATCGTGATGACACCGTCTTCGCCGACCCGCTCGACGGCCTCGCCGAGCAGGGCGCCGATGGCCGCGTCACGCGAGGTGACGGTGCCGACCTGTGCGATGTTGTCGCGACCCTTGACCGGGGTCGCCTTGTCCTTGAGGACCGCGATGACCTTCTCCGCGGCGGCCTCGATGCCACGGCCGACGGCGGTCGGGTTGGCACCGGCGGCGACGTTGCGCAGGCCGACCTTCACCAGCGACTGCGCGAGCACGGTCGCGGTCGTGGTGCCGTCACCGGCGACGTCGTTGGTCTTGGTGGCGACGCTCTTGGCGAGCTGGGCGCCGAGGTTCTCGAACGGGTCGTCGAGCTCGATCTCGCGAGCGACGGTGACGCCGTCGAGGGTGATGGTCGGGCCACCGAACTTCTTGTCGAGCACGACGTGGCGACCGCGCGGGCCGAGGGTGACCTTGACCGCGTCGGCGAGCTTGTTCACCCCGCGCTCGAGCGCGCGACGAGCGTCCTCGTCGAAACTGATCTGCTTGGGCATGGCCTGTTCCGCTTACCTTCCAGTTCTAAAGCTCGGAAAACACGAACGCCCCGTTCCCCGGCAATGCGGGGCCCGGGGCGTCATGCGCTGAGAGCGGACGTCAGTTGATGACGGCCAGCACGTCGCGAGCGGAAAGGATCAAGTAGTCCTCACCGTTGTACTTCACTTCGGTGCCGCCGTACTTGGAGTAGATGACGACGTCGCCGACGGAAACGTCGAGCGGGACGCGGTTGCCCTTGTCGTCGATGCGGCCCGGGCCCACGGCCAGAACCTTGCCCTCCTGGGGCTTCTCCTTGGCGGTGTCGGGGATGACGAGGCCGGAAGCGGTCGTCTCCTCGGCCTCACTCGTCTGGACAACGATCTTGTCCTCGAGCGGCTTGATGTTCACGCTCACCGGGTTGACCTCCACGGTCGTCGAAAGCGTTGGCAGGATTAGTTACGGCTCCTACCACCCCCGCCGTCGCGGGTGCCGGGGCGTGTTCGGGCCGTGCAATTAGCACTCTAGCCATGTGAGTGCCAGCTTCGCAAGGAGGGTCCGCTCACCCCAGGGAAACTCCGCCGCCGAGCCCCTGACCGGCCGTTTTGCCCCGCCCGGCACCGCCGGATCGCGTTTAGCCCGCTAAACGCAGGTCGGCGAGGTCGGTCACCAGGGCATCGGGGTCGAGGGCGGCGAGGGCCCTGCGCTTCGCGGGCGTCTTCGCGAGGGCGATCGAAGCGACACCGGCGGCGCGAGCGGCCAGGATGTCCGCGGCCGAGTCGCCGACCATGACGCACTGCCCGGGCGATGTGCCGAGCGCCTTCACCGCGGCGTCGAGGAGCGCGGGCCGAGGTTTCAGCCGCGCCGGGTCGCTCGTCGTCCGCGCGATGATCCCGCGAACGAGCTCGGCGAGGTCGTGCAGTCCCAGGAAGGACCTGACCGCGTCGACCGAGTTGTTGCTGACGATCGTCACCGTGAACCCCTGCGCACGCCAGTCACGGAGCACGTCCGCCACACCGGGCGACGGCGAGATCTGCGCGACGGCCTCCCCTTCGAAGCGGCTGAGCTGCCGTTCGACGACGTTCGCGGCGTTCGGCCCGCACGAGGCCGCGAACCGGAGCACGTCGAACGGATCGGCCGAGGCGATCACCTCGGGCTCGACGAGGCGCTTGAGCCTGTCCGCCACCTCGCTCGCCGGCAGCCGGGCGAACACGTCGCACACCGGACCGTCGAAGTCGAGGAAGACGTGGTCCTTCTCCTGCAGAAGCTCCCGCACCCCACCCATGCCCCCCACCTTGCCACCGACCTGCGTTTAGCGGGCTAAACGCGATCCGCGGGGACCTTACGGACGAAGCCGGTTTCTGGTTAGGTTCCGACCATTGGGGTCGGTCCTGTTCGAGCAGACCTAGTCATCTGGGGGTATACGCCCATGCCGCGTCCCTTCCGTCCCGTAACCCGGCGCCGCTCCAAACGGACCGCCGGGCTCGCGATCCTCAGCCTCGCCGCCGGCCTCCTCGCCGCGGTCCCCGCCGAAGCCGCCCCCGCGGACCAGCAGCGTCAGCGGGACTTCGCGGCCGCCGCGCAGGAGTTCGGCGTCCCCGAGAACGTCCTCCTCGGCGTCTCCTTCCTGGAGTCGCGCTGGGATTTCAACGCCGGCACCCCGAGCACGTCCGCCGGCTACGGCCCGATGCACCTGACCGACCTGCGCGAAGCGGGCACGGGCACGCATCACGACGAAGGCGAGGAGGACCCGCGCGGCGACGACGCCCGCCCGGCGAAACTCCCGGTGACGCCGGCGCCGAAGCCTCCCCCTCCCGGTCTCCAGACCATCGACGACGCGGCCGCGCTCATCGGCCAGGACGTCGCGACACTGCGCACGAACACCACCCAGAACATCCGCGGTGGCGCCGCTCTGCTGGCGAAGTACCAGCGCGAGACCGGCGACTGGAGGGCCGCGGTCGCGCGCTACAGCGGCGCGAAGGACGCCGAGGGAGCGCAGTCCTTCGCCGACGAAGTCTTCGACACCATCTCCAAGGGCGTCAGCCGCCGGACCGACGACGGTCAGAACGTCACCCTCGCCGCGTCACCGGTGAGCCCGGCGCGCGCCCAGGCGGAAACCCCGAAGACGGAGTGCCCGAAGAAGGTCTCGTGCCTTTCGGTGCCGGCGCCGTACCAGGAGCTGCCGAACAACGACTACGGCAACCACGACAAGGCGGACCGGCCGAAGAGCCAGAAGGTCGAATACATCATCATCCACGACACCGAGGGTTACTGGGACACGGCGATGGACCTTGTCACCGACCCGACGTACGTGAGCTGGCACTACACGATCCGCTCCTCGGACGGCCAGATCGCACAGCACGTGCCGACGAAGGACGTCGCCTGGCACGCGGGCAACTGGTACGTCAACGCGAAGTCCGTCGGCATCGAGCACGAGGGCTTCGCCGCGAAGGGCACTTGGTACACGGAGGCGATGTACCGCACCTCCGCGAAGCTCGTCGGCTACCTGGCGCGGAAGTACGACATCCCGCTCGACCGCGCGCATATCCTCGGCCACGACAACGTCCCCGGCACGATCCCCTCGACCATCAAGGGCATGCACTGGGATCCGGGCCCGTACTGGGACTGGGCGCACTACTTCGAGCTGATGGGCGCGCCGCTGTCCGGTTTCGGCCGTCCCGGTTCGCCGCTGGTGACCATCACGCCGGACTTCGCCACCAACCAGCCCGCCTTCACCGGTTGCGAGACCGCCGGAAAGCCTTGCCCGGCAAGGGGTTCCGGTTCGGTCGTGCTGCGCAGCGAGCCGAACGACACCGCGCCGCTGCTCAAGGACATCGGCCTGCGCCCGGACGGTTCGGCGAGCACGATGGCCGTTTCCGACATCGGCAGCCGCGCGGAGACCGGCCAGCGTTACGTGGTCGCCGAGCGGCGTGACGGCTGGACGGCGATCTGGTACCTCGGCCAGAAGGGCTGGTTCCGCGACCAGCGCACGACGAGCCCCGCGTTCGGGCTGGTGGTCACGCCGAAGCCCGGTCTGGCGACCGTGCCGGTGTTCGGCCGCGCGTATCCCGAAGCCGAGGCCTATCCGGCGAACGTGCCGGTGCAGCAGGTGATCCCGCTGCCGTACACGTTCTCGGCCGGGCAGCGGTACTCGCTCGGCAACATGCTCGGCTCGGAGTACTACTCGGCGACGACGTTCGATCCGGCGAACCACGTCGTCGTGAAGGGCAAGACGAAGTACGTGCAGATCCAGTTCGGACACCGCATCGCCTTCGTGAAGGCGGACGACGTCCGGATCCTGCCCGCCGTCTGAGGCCGTCCCCGGGGTCAGGAGTCCAGCGCGACCTTGACCCCGGGGGCGTGCTCGGTGTTCCGCCGCGTCTTGGACCAGCCGTTGCGCCCGCGCACCAGCCGGAACAGGGCCCGCCAAGACGTGATGTAGAACGTGTAGATGTACAGCGCGTAGGCGAAGCCCATCCCCAGTCCACGTAGGACATTGCGGCTCTTCAGGCATTTGTACTGGTAGATCGGGCCCCACACGATGAACGGCAGCAGCCCGAAAGAGCCGTAGATGGCGAACAGGATCCACGCGCCGTCGTCGGCGAACCAGGTCCACACCTGCGCCGGATCGCCCGCGGTGCTGAACAGCAGCAGGATGAACGGGATCGGGTACAGCAGCGAGCCGAGCAGCTGCATCCACGGCTGCGCGAGGTAGTACATCATCTCCGCCGCGCCCAGCGTGCTCACATGCGGCGAATCCCAGATCCGCCGGAGATACCGCGAACACTGCATCGTCCCTTGGCCCCAACGCGTGCGCTGCACCAGGAATCGCCGCAGGCTGTACAGCCCTTCCTGCTTCACATGGGAATCCGGCGTGTAGCCGGTCCGCCAGCCCGCGGTCAGCAGGTGGACGCCGAGTTCGAAGTCCTCCAGCAGCGAGCCGCGCCACGGCTGCTCGTCCGGCCCGGCGATGGAGTCCAATGCGGACAGTCGCGTGAACTGGCCGTTGCCGCCCATGGAGATCGTGCCCGTGAACCCGCGCGAGGTCTGGATGGCCGCGATGGCCGTGCGGAACTCGAGATCCTGCATCTGGGCCAGCTTCAGCCCGAAGGCGCGGGAGAACCAGTTCTTCCCCGGCGGACGGGTTCCGGCGTTGCCCATCCAGACGTCGAGCTGCACGGCGCCGATCGTCTCGTCGCCGAAGAGATGGTCCGCGGCGCACACCTCGAGGCAGTTCTCCGCCGGCCGTCCGTCCGCGTCGACGACCACGACGACCACGTCGTCACGGCTCGCGTCCGGGCCCATCCAGTCGTTGAGCGCCTGATAGGCCGCGTTGAGCGCGTCGCCCTTGCCCGTCCTCGCTTCCGGACGGCGCCGGGGAACGAGGTGCAGATACGGGTCGTATCCGCCGTTGCGCCGCCAGATCGACTTGACCACGCGCGCCGTGCGGTCCTCGGAGTCGTCGTCGACGACCCAGACGTGCGCGTGCCGGAACGTCGACCGCAGGTACCGCACGGTTTCCCGGATGACGGTCTGTTCGTCCCGGCACGGAACGAAGAAGTGCCAGGTGAAGTCGGCCGCGTCGCCGACGGGCGCGGGTTTGCGCCGTAGATACGGCACGACGATCACCACCACGTACACGATGAACGCCACGCTCATGGTGAGCGCGAAGGCCTGCGTGATCGCGAGAAGGATCTTGATCGATCCGCCGCCCATCAGGCGGCCACGCGTTCGGCGCGGGGCTTGCGGGTGCTCAGCCACACGAACAGGACGAGGGCGACCGCACCACCGAGGACACTGACCATCGAGCCGAGCAAGGTGTGACCCCAGTAATAGCCTTCGTCGATACCCATCACGTTCACGAGTCCGACGATGGCCAAAACCCTCATCTGATTGACAAGAATGACGACGATCGCGGAAATGAGCAACGAAGTGAAGAGCCGCTTCGCATTTCCCGGACGGAAATACAACATGACGGCGGTCACCAACAACAGCGGCAGCAACATGAATGCCGACGAGCATTCCGGAGTCATTCTTAACCCGAGTGGAGTATCGCCCGACAACCCAAAGTAGACAGTCTCGCGTTCACCGGCGACGAAGACACCCGATGTGGTGATAACCCTCAGTATCAGACCCGAGAGCTGCACTTCGAACACCCGGTACAGACGTTCGGCCAGCACCAGGCCGACCGCGACGGCGATCACCGCCAGCACCGCCATACGCAGCGGAAACCGGTTGGAACTCGGCAAAGGAGCGCTCGCAACGGCCACGGTGACCCTCTCAGGAAAGACGCAGCAGACGACGGGGATCCGGCGCAGCGGACAGGAACTCGCCGACGAGAGTAAGTCAGCGGGAACCGGCCCTTTCGACCGGGGTTCGCATTTCCAACGTGATCATGGGCCCTTTCGGCACGATCGTGGAGAAACTGACTAGGCCGAAAGAGTGACAGCTTCGGCGACCAGCGGGAAATGCCCGCAAGACCACCCGATCCGGTGATCCTCGCAGTTTTCCGTTCAATTTAAGAAACACTCGGCGATAGACGATCCGCGAGCCGAGTCAGGCCAGCTGAGGATTCGTCCGCAACGGTTGTGCCCTCGTGCCGACCGCAGATGAGAGAAACCCCCCACGAATCAATTCGGAGGACCAGTTGAAGAACACGCACCTCTTGCGACGAGGCGGAGTACTCGCCGCTGTGGTGGCGAGCGTGGCTCTCGCCGGTGCGGTGCCCGCCTCGGCGGCCCCCGGTGACGGCTCCGCGTATGGCGTCAAGGTCGATGTGAAGCTCCTCGGCCTCGACGCGGTGAAGGCCGGGCCGCTCGCCGAGGCGAAGACCTCCGGGCCGACCGCCAACAGCCTCGCGAAGGTCAACCTCACCGGTGTGCTGACCGCAGGCGCGATCAACACCGAAGCCAAGCGCGACGACAACTCCGGTGCCGTGACCGCCAAGGCCAGCACCGCCGATGTCGGCTTGCCGCTGCTGAAGAACGCTCTCGGCGACGTCGGCGTCAAGGTCGTCGAAGCCACCTGCACCGCGACCCAGAAGGGTGTGCAGGGCGCGACGAACCTGGTCGGCGCGAACCTCGGCAGCGCGGGGACGGTCGACTCGACGCCCGCCCCGAACACGCAGATCAAGGTCGGTCTCGGCACCGTCAACGTCGCGACGATCATCCTGAACGAGCAGATCAAGAACCCCGACGGCAGCCTCACGGTCAACGCCATCCACGTGAAGCTGCTCGGCGACGCCCTCACCCCGCTCGGTTCGGGCGATGTGATCGTCTCGTCGGCGACCTGCGGTCCGGCCGGTCTGCCCGTGCCGCTCGCTTCGGGCGCGGGGCTGTGGATCGGTCTCGGCCTGCTCGGTGCCGTCGCCATCCCGGTCGGTATCCGCGTGGTCCGCAACCGGCGTCCGGCGACCACCGCCTGACCTGGGTGAAGTGAGGTCGAAATGTACAAGTTGCCTGGCGCCGGAGTCGGCGTCGCCGGTGGCGGGGTGGGTGCCCTCGCCGCCACCGGGGCCGATGTCGGCTGGTGGCTGGCCGTCGGCGTGATCCTGCTGGTTCTCGGAACCATCGCGGTCATCGCGGGCTACCGCCGCACGAAACGGCTCGGCGAGATGGGGAACTGACGCTCCCCTGGACGGACCGGCCGCCGGCGTGGGCCCCTCGCGCGCCGGCGGCCATCACCCGCGTTTTGCGGGACACTCGAAACGTGGATGAGGAGCGCGAACGCGTGGATGTGATGTTGCTGGCCGGGACGCGGCCGGAGGCGGTCAAGCTCGCGCCGCTGGCGTTGGCGCTGGCGGAACACCCGCACCTGCGGCCCTTCGTCGTCCACAGTGGACAACATCAGGGCATGGTCGAGCAGGCGCTGATCCCGTTCGGCCTGCCGGTCGACGCCTGGCTCGACATTCCGCCGAGGACCACCGGCACCCAGGCGGAACTGGTCTCCGGCCTGCTTCCCGCGCTCGACGAGGTGCTTCGCCGGGTCGCACCGGCCGCGGTCGTCGTCCAGGGCGACACGACGACGGGACTCGCGGGCGCGCTCGCCGCGTTCTGGCAGGGCATCCCGGTCGTACACCTGGAAGCGGGACTGCGCACCCACGACCTCGCCGCGCCGTTCCCCGAAGAGGGGACGCGGCAGATGATCTCGCGTATCGCCGCCCTGCATCTCGCGCCGACGCCGGGCGCCGCGGCCGCGCTGCGCACGGAAGGTGTTCCGCGCCAACGGATCGCCGTCACCGGCAATACCGTCGTCGACGCCGTGATCGCGATCGCCGAACGTGATCTCCCCGCACGGGACACCGCGCTCGCCTTGCTGGAGATGGAAATCGCCGAGGCGGGTGAGCGGCTCGTCCTCGTGACATCGCACCGGCGTGAGTCCTGGGGTGAGCCGTTGAGCCGGACGCTCGCGGCCATCGAACTGATCGTCGCGGAACACAGCGACGTCCAGGTGCTGTTCCCGGTGCATCCCAATCCGGCCGTGCGGGACCAGGTGACGACCGCGCTCGGCGGGACGCCGCGGGTGACGATCACCGAGCCGCTCGAATATCCCGATCTCGTACGCGCGCTGCGGCTCGCCGAGCTCGTCCTGACCGATTCCGGTGGTATCCAAGAGGAAGCGCCGACGTTCGGCACCCCCGTCCTGGTACTCCGCGACGTCACCGAGCGACGCGAAGCGATCGAGGCCGGTTGCGCCTGGCTGGTCGGGACGGACACCGGTCTCATCGCCGACACCGCGGCGAAGATCCTGCGTGGCGATCTGCATCCGACGCACGCCGGAAACCCTTACGGAGACGGCAATGCCGCCGCGTTGTCGGTGGCGGCGCTGGAGGAACTGCTCAACCTCGCGCCGGCGCCACGCACCGCCGCCGAATCCCGCTAGATCGAGACGATCTGCACCGGCAGGGCCGGGTTGGCGGAGAAGTCGAGCGACGCGCGTGGGCGTCCGGCGGCGACCACGTGCGCGCCGAGCGCGGCGATCATCGCGCCGTTGTCCGTGCACAGACGCGGCCGCGGGACCCGCAAGGTGATCCCGGCCTCGGCGCAGCGCTCGGCGGCGAGTTCGGACAGTCGCGAATTCGCCGCCACGCCGCCGGAGATCACCAGCGTGTCCACGCCGTGTTCCTTCGCCGCGCGGATCGCCTTCATGGTGAGAACGTCGGCGACGGCCTCCTGGAACGACGCGGCGACGTCGTCGACGGGGATGTCCTCGCCGCGGCGCTCCGCGCCTTCGACCCAGCGCGCGACCGCGGTTTTCAAGCCGGAGAAGGAGAAATCGAATTTGGCGTCACGCGGCCCGGTCATCCCGCGGGGGAAGGCGATGGCCGCCCCGTCGCCGTTCTTGGCGGCCTTGTCGATGGGCGGGCCGCCCGGGTACGGCAGGCCGAGCACGCGGGCGACCTTGTCGTAAGCCTCGCCCGCGGCGTCGTCCACAGTGGACCCGAGCTCGGTGATTTCGGAAGCGATGTCGTCCACCAGCAGCAATTGCGTATGCCCGCCCGAGACGAGCAGGGCGAGGCAGCGCTCGGGCAACGGGCCGTGCTGGAGCGTGTCGACGGCGATGTGCCCGGCCAGGTGGTTGACGCCGTAGAGCGGGATGTCGAGCGCGGCCGCGTAGGCCTTGGCGGCGGCGACGCCGACGAGCAGCGCGCCGGCGAGACCGGGGCCGGCCGTGACGGCGATGGCGTCCACATCGGACAGTTTCAGGCCGGCCTTGTCGAAGGCGCGTTCGACCGTCGGGACCATCGCCTCCAGATGCGCGCGGCTGGCGACCTCGGGCACGACGCCGCCGAAGCGGGCGTGCTGGTCGACGCTGGAGGCGACCTCGTCGGCGAGGAGCTCGACCGTGTTGTCGTCGTGCAGGCGGACGAGGCCGACGCCGGTCTCGTCGCACGAACTCTCGATGCCCATGATGATGCGCGGCATCAGCCCGCCACCTCGTCTCGGACCTGGGCCCGCGGGCGGGCCATCGTGTAGGCATCGGCGCCGGACGGCTGGTAGTAGCGCTTCCGGAGGCCGACGCGTTCGAAACCGTGCCGCTCGTAGAGCGTGATCGCCGCGTCGTTGTCGGTGCGGACTTCGAGGAAGACCGGCGCGGCGAGCTCGTCCGCGCGGTCGAGGAGCGCTTTCAGCAGGACCGTGCCGATGCCCTTGCGCTGGTGTTCGGGGGCGACGCCGATCGTGTGGATGCTCGCCTCGTAGTCGCCGCGGCGGCCGACGACGGCGAGCCCGGCGTAACCGGTGACCTCGTCGCTATCCTCCGGACGGGCGACGAGGTAGTGGCCGCCCGCGTCGAGTTCCGCGTGGAAGGCGTAGGCGGTCCACGGCGAATCGCCGGGGAAGAGGATCTTCTCTATCTCGACACAGCGCGGGATGTCCTTGCGGCGTAAGGGTTCCAGCCTCACGGCGTGGTCACCTTCTTGCGTGCGGCCGGTTCGACGGCGTCGGGGCGGCGGAGGTAGAGCGGGGTGAGCGGGGCGGGCTCGCTGTTGAAGTCCTTGTGGGCGGCCTTGACCAGCCCGATGGGTGACGGGAAGCGCGGCTCGATCGGCTGGACACCGAGGGCGTCCGCGTAGAGGAGGGCGCCGTCGCCCGCCGCGACCTTGATGGTGGTCTGGAGGTCCGCTGGCCGCTCGACGTGGGGGCCAGCGGTGCGCGAGCCGTCGGCGGCGTACGCGGCCCAGTAGACCTCGCGACGCCTCGCGTCGGTGAGGACGAGGAAGGGCGCTTCGCCGGGGGCGACGTCGGCGGCGATCGCGTCGAGACTGCAGACCGGGTAGGCGGGGACGCCGAGGGCGTGGGCGAGCGACGCGGCGGTGGCCATGCCGGCGCGAAGGCCGGTGAAGGGGCCAGGGCCGACGCCGCAGACGATGGCGTCGAGGTCGCGAAGCGTGACGCCCGCGGCCTTGACGGCTTCGAGGGCGTGCGGCGTGATCAGCTCGCCGTGGGCGCGCGGGTCGACCGTGACACGGTCTCCGCGCGACTCGATGGCGTCGCCGTCCAGGGCGACGAGGCCCGCGGTGACCGCCGGGGTCGAGGTGTCGATGGCCAGTACCAGCACGGTTACCCAGCCTACGACCAGCGCCCCGGAGCGCGTTTAGCGGGCTAAACGCGATCGGGTGGCGCGGCCGCTCCCCCGGGGCCGGATCGCGTTTAGCCCGCTAAACGCGACGCGCACGGAGGCTGCCGCCGGGCCCGGGACCCCGCCGCCGGATCGCGATTAGGGGGCTAAACGCGATCCCGCTCCTCCTGCCTGCGGATCGCGTTTAGCCCGCTAAATGCGATCTGGCGGGCCCTCGCCTTCTGTACCCACGGATCGCGTTTAGCCCGCTAACCGCGATCCGACGCCAGGGTGTGAAGCAGGTCGCAGGGCACGGGCGGGCGGCGACGGTACGGTTCGGAAGCGGGGTTCCTTGGCTCCAAGCGCCCCGGCCGGCGGAGTCGAGCAGGAGGTCACACGGTGCCCGATCGGTTGTTCCCCACGCTGGCGAGCGGCTCCGGCAAGGAGGCGCTCCGCTTCGGCGACACCTCCCTCACCTACGCCGATGTCGCGGCCATCGCCGGCACGCTCGCCCGCGACCTGCCGGGCGGCCGCGTCGCCGTCTGGGCGACGCCCTCGGTGCACACCAGCGTCGCCGTGATCGCCGCCCTGCTCGCGGGCGTCCCCGCCATCCCGCTCAACCCGAAGATCGGCGAGCGCGAGCTCGCGCACATCCTCACCGACAGCGACCCCGTCCTCGTCCTCGCCGAACCGGGCGCCGACCTGCCCGCCGGTCTCGACGGGCTGCCGCGACGCGACGTCGTTCTCGAAGGCACTCCTGTCGATCCCCCCGCGGAACCGGACGCCGAAGCCCCGGCGCTGATCGTCTACACCTCCGGCACCACCGGCCCGCCCAAGGGCGTCGTCCTCCCCCGCCGCGCGATCGCCACCACTCTCGACGCGCTCAAGGACGCCTGGGAGTGGACCGCCGACGACGTCCTGGTCCACGGTCTCCCGCTGTTCCACGTGCACGGCCTGATCCTCGGCATCCTCGGGCCGCTCCGGCGCGGCGGCTCGGTGCGGCATCTCGGTCGCTTCTCCACCGAAGGCGTCGCACACGAACTCGCCACCGGCGCGACCATGATGTTCGGCGTCCCGACGATGTATCACCGCATCGCAGGCGAAGTCGGCGAAGACGCATCGCTCGCCGCAGCGCTCAGCAGCGCCCGGCTACTCGTGTCCGGATCGGCCGCGCTGCCCGTCCACGACCATCAGCGCATCACCGCAGCGACCGGCAGGCGCGTGATCGAGCGCTACGGGATGACCGAAACCCTCATGAACACCAGCATCCGCGCCGACGGCGAGCACGTTCCCGGAACTGTCGGTGTCCCGCTGCCCGGCGTCGACCTGCGCCTCGTCGACGAATCGGGCGAGCCCGTCGAGGAGCTTGAGACCGTCGGCGAGATCCAGGTCCGCGGCCCGAACCTGTTCACCGAGTACCTCAACCGGCCCGACGCCACCGAAGCCGCCTTCGACGACGGCTGGTTCCGGACCGGCGACATGGCGACCCGCGACGCGGCCGGGTACGTGAAGATCGTCGGCCGGAAGGCGACGGATCTGATCAAGAGCGGCGGCTACAAGATCGGAGCCGGCGAGATCGAGAACGCGCTCATGGAGCATCCCGGTGTCGCGGAGGTCGCGGTGACCGGCGAGCCCGACGACGACCTCGGCGAGCGCATTGTGGCCTGGGTGGTGCCCGAAGGGGAACGTCCGGCAGAGTCGGAGCTCGCCGATCACGTCTCACGCCTGTTGTCGCCGCACAAACGGCCTCGGGTGGTCCGCTATCTGGACGCGTTGCCGCGCAACGACATGGGCAAGGTCATGAAGCGGGCCCTCGGATGAGCAGGCTCTCGGCGCGGTCTGCCATCAAGGAGATCGCGACCGCTTTCGAGGAGCTGGACGTTCCGCGTTCCGGGGAGCCGGACGACGGGCCGATCGGCTGGCCGGGTTATCGCTCGGCACGTGAGGCCGCCGAGGAGCGGACCGGCGAGACCGAGTCCGTGCTCTGCGGGACCGCCGAGATCGGTGCGGTCGAGGCGGTGGTGATCGCTTTCGAGTTCGGCTTTCTGGGCGGTTCGATCGGGCAGCGGACCGGTGATCGCGTCGAGGCGGCGTTCGCGCGGGCCGTGGAGTCCCGGTTGCCGGTGGTGTCGCTGATCGCGACCGGCGGCAGCCGCATGCAGCACGGGATGCGGGCGCTTTCGCAGTTGCAGCGCATCGCGCGAGCGGCGGCCGGGGCCCGGTCGGTACCGCAGATCTCTGTCTTGCGCGATCCGACCACGGGTGGCGGTTGGGCGACGCTCGGTGCGAGCGCCGACGTCGTCCTCGCGCTGCCAGGGGCGCAGGTCGGCTTCGCCGGTTCTCGCGTGCGGCCCGCTGGCGCGTCCGCGGAGGCGTACACGGCCGAAGCGAAGCTCGCGTGGGGGCAGGTGGATCAGGTCGTGACCCCGGCCGAACTTCCTTCGACGCTGGAACGGTGGCTGCGCCTGCTGACTTTGTCGACGACGGAAGCCGCCGAACCGCCCGTAGCGCTCGGGTCCACAGATCTGCCCGACAGCGGATGGGATGCGGTACAGGCGGCGCGCTCCGCTGAGCGACCGAGAGCTGCGGAGTACCTCGACGCGTACTTCGACTGGCGCGAGGAGGTCTCGGGCGACAGGTGCGGAGGAGTCGACTCGGGTGTCTTGTGCGGATTCGGCTGGCGAAGCGGCCGAGCGATCGCGTATGCGGCGCAGTGCGGAACGCCGACGGCGCCTGCTGGTTTTCGGACGGCGGCGCGTCTGGTGCGGCTCGCATCGAGGCTCGGGATCCCGGTGCTCACCCTCGTCGACACTCCCGGAGCGGCGAACGACGAGGCGGCCGAACGGGCCGGTGCCGGCGCGGCCATCGCGGAGTTGTTCGAGGCGGTCGCGAGCGCGGCCGTGCCGATCACGACGCTGGTGATCGGGGAAGGCGGTTCCGGGGGCGCGCTCGCGTTCGCGGCGCCGGGGTCGACCTGGGTGACGCCCGACGCGTACTTCTCGGTGACGTCGCCCGAGGCGGCCGCGGCGATCCTCAAGCTGCCAGCCGACGAAGTCCCCGCCCTCGCGGACCGGCTGCGGCTACGCCCCCAAGACCTGGTCGACCTGGGAATCGCGCGCTCCGTCGTGGGCCCCGCGGATCGCGTTTAGCCCGCTAAACGCAGGTCGGACGGCGCAGATCGCGATTAGGGGGCTAAACGCAAGTCGGGCCGCCGGATCGCGATTAGCCCGCTAAACGCAGGTCGGGCGTGCGGGCGGCCCAGGTGCCGTGCGGCTCCAGGGTGACCAGACGGACATCGTCTTCGCGGCGCTCCAGGCGGACGACGAGGTAGTCGTCCGACAGGCGCTCGGCGGCTCCCTCGCCCCATTCGACGACCAGGGCGGACCGCTCCAGCTCCGTGTCGAGGTCCAGGTCGTCCAGCTGCGAGAGATCCCCGCCGAGCCGGTACGCGTCGACATGCACCAGCGCGACCCCGGCCGCGCCCGCCGGATGGACCCTGGCCAGCACGAACGTCGGCGAGCTGACCCGCCCGCCGACGCCGAGACCGTCCGCGATCCCGCGGGTCAGTGTCGTCTTGCCCGCCCCGAGCGGCCCGGAGAGCAGCACCAGATCGCCCGCGCGCAGCGAACGTCCCAGCTCGCGCCCGAAATCCATCGTCGATTCGGGGGTCGGGAAAGCGAAATTCATCAGCGTTGCCACCACCAGGTCCGCCGTTCGGAAGTCTCACCATCGGTGCCCGTGCACCGTTGCACCAAGTCGATCAGGTGGCTGTTCACCAGTTCGGGTTGTTCCAGCTGCACCATGTGTCCCGCGCCGCGCACGCGCACCAGCTCCGCGTCGGGCAGCTCCGCCGCGATCCGCTCGGCGTGCGCGATCGGCGTGAACCGGTCGGAATCCCCGCCGACGACCAGCACGTGCGCGTGCTTCAGCCCGGCGAGCGCGGCGTACCGATTGTGACTGCCGAGTGTGTCGACGAAGTTCACCAGCCCGCGCACCGGCGTCACTTCCAGCATTTCCAGCATGAAGTCGACGAGCCGCGGGGACACGTCCCGGCTGCCGAAAGCCAGCCTGCGCACGGCTTGCCGGGTGAGCTGCCCGCCCGCCGCACGCACGAACTCGACGAGCCCCGGCTGCCAGCCGGCCAGTCCGCCGACACCGCGCGTGAGCGGGTTGTACTTCGAGAGCAGTGATCTCGGTAGCCCTCGGGCGCCGACTTCGCCTGCCGCGGTCGCGATGAACGCGACGCCGCAGACACGGTCATCGAACAGCTCTGGATGCTCCGCGGCGAGCTCCATGATCACCATGCCGCCCATCGAGTGCCCCATGAGCACGATGGGCCCCTCCGGCACCACCGAACGCAGGACCATGTCGAGGTCGCGCGCCAGCTGCTCGATGGTGCTGGTCTCGGCGGTCGCGGCGCCGGATTGCCCGTGCCCGCGATGGTCGTAGTAGACCTGACGCACCCGCGGCAGCTTCAGCGACGCGAGGTCTCGCCGCTGGAAGTGCCAGCACCGCTTCGACAACGCGAAACCGTGCACACCGACGACGGTCAGCTCCGGTTCTCCCCCATCGGCCGGATCGATCTCCTCGACCGCGAGCGGCGTACCGTCCTCCGCCGCCACTGTCGATGTCCGATCCGGTGCGAGGTCCCCCAACGGCTCGTCCACGAACGGATCCTCACTCTGCCGCCGCTGCTGTGCGGCGACGGCGATCGCGGCGGCGGTGCCGGTGGCCACCGCCCCGACCCCGCCGACGATGGCCAGCAGTCTTCGTGAAGGTGTCACGAGCCTGCCTCCAGATACGTTCGACGGATTCGCGGCCGGTACATCGAAGTCACGATCTCGTAGTCGATCGTCCCCAGCTTGTCGGCCCATTCCCGGGCGGTCGGCTCGCCGGACGCGCCTCGGCCGAAGAGGATCACTTCGCTGCCGACGGCCGGTTCTTCGTCTCCGCAGTCGACGATCAGCTGGTCCATGCAGACCCGGCCGACGACCGGCCGCCGCTTCCCGGCGAGCCAGACGTCCATGCGGCCGGACAGCGACCGCGGCACGCCGTCGGCGTATCCGACCGGGACCAGGGCGAGCGTGGTGTCGCGCTCGGCCGTCCAGCTGTGGCCGTACGAGACCGATTCGCCGGGTGGGATCCGCTTCGTGAGCACGACCGACGATTTGAAGGTCATCGCCGGGCGCAGATCGTCGTCGGTGTGCACCGGGTTCAGCCCGTAGATCGCGATCCCGGGGCGCACGAGGTCGAAATGCAGGTCGGGCCTCGTCAGAACGGCGGCGGAGTTCGCGATATGCCGCATCGGGTGCAGGCCGGCGGCGCGGGCGATGTCGTACGCCTCGTCGAACCGCTTCGCCTGCGCGTCGATGGAGGGGTGGCCGGGCTCGTCGGCGCAGGCGAGGTGCGACCAGATGGCGACGACCTCGATGAATGGCTGCGCGGCCGCCGCTGCCTTGACCAACGCGGGCCATTCCGCAGGTGGGCAGCCGTTTCGGCTGAGCCCGGTGTCGATCTTGAGGTGAACCCGGCAGATCGCGTTTAGCCCGCTAAAGTCGCGTGCCCGGCGCGCGCCGTCGACCACGCGGGCCAGCTCGTCCAGGGAGCTCACGGCGACGTCGATGTCTTCGGCGACTGCGGGCGCGAAGTCGGTTTCGGGGGTGTCGAGCCAGCTGAAGAGCCGGACGCCGATCCCGGCCCGGCGCAGCGCGAGCGCCTCGCCGAGGGAGCAGGTGCCCAGCCAGGTGGCCCCGCCCTCGACGGCGGCCCGGGCGACCTCGAGGGCGCCGTGCCCGTAGCCGTCGGCCTTGACCACGGCCATCGTCTGGGCCGAGGGGGCGCGGGAAGCGAGCAGGGCGACGTTGTGCCGGATGGCGGACAGGTCGATGACGACCTCGGCACGCGGGAAACTGGCGGTCATAACGACCACCAGTTTCCCACGAACCGGCTCAGGACAGGCGCGCCCCGTCGGTGGCGGAGAACACGTGCAGCTCGTCGGGACGGATCCGCAGGTGCAGGGTGTCGCCCATGGTCGGCGGTGTGCGCGGGTCCACCCGGGTGACGACGTTCGACTTCGAGCCCTCGGCGTCGGTCTCGGCGAGCTTGCCGTAGACGTACGCGTCGGAGCCGAGCTCCTCGACGAGGTCGACCTTGATCGGCAGGGTGCCGTCTTCGCTGGTCGTCACCTCGAGCGACTCGGGACGGAAGCCGAGGGTGACCGTGTCGCCATCGGCCTTGGCGAGGATCTCGCGGGTCAGCGGCACCCGGGCGCCGCCCAGCTCGGCACCGTCTTCGGTGAGCTTCGCGGTGACGAGGTTCATCGCGGGCGAACCGATGAATCCGGCGACGAAAGCGTTTGCGGGCTTGTCGTACAGGGCGCGCGGGGTGTCACACTGCTGCAGGAGACCGTCCGAGAGAACGGCGACCCGGTCGCCCATCGTCATGGCCTCGACCTGGTCGTGCGTGACGTAGACGGTGGTGACGCCGAGGCGGCGCTGCAGCGCGGCGATCTGCGTACGGGTGGAGACACGCAGCTTCGCGTCGAGGTTCGACAGCGGCTCGTCCATGAGGAAGACCTGCGGCTCGCGCACGATGGCGCGGCCCATGGCGACGCGCTGGCGCTGACCACCGGAGAGCGCCTTCGGCTTGCGGTCGAGGTACTGCTCGATGTCGAGCAGCTTGGCCGCGTCGAGCACCTTCTGCTTGATCTCCGAAGCCGGGCGGCCCGCGATCTTCAGCGCGAAGCCCATGTTCTGGCCCACGGTCATATGCGGGTACAGCGCGTAGTTCTGGAACACCATCGCGATGTCGCGGGCGCGCGGCGGCAGCTGGGTGACGTCGCGGTCGCCGATCCAGACGGCGCCTTCGTCGATGTCTTCGAGGCCGGCGAGCATCCGCAGGCTGGTGGACTTGCCACAGCCGGACGGCCCGACCAGCACGAGGAACTCGCCGTCGGCGATCTCGAGGTCGAGTGCGTCCACGGCGGGCCGCTCGGAACCCGCGTAGCGCCGGGTCGCCTTGTCGTAGGTGATCGTGGCCATCGGTTCAGTCCTCTTTCGGTTTCGCGGAAATGCCGTGCCCGAGTTCGCGGGCTTCGAGATGCCGTTGCCGGATCCGGCGCCCCTCGGCGCTGTCCGCTTCGGTCGGCTCGAGTGGGGTGTAGCCGTGCTGTTCCTGCCAGCGGGGAGGTTCCGTGCTGGAAGCGAGGGCCCAAGCCGCCTGCCGCGCGGCACCGATCGCGACGTACTCGGCGACTTCGGGGATTACGACGGGCACGCCGAACACGATCGGCGCGACCGCGCGGACGGCGGCCGACTGCGCGCCGCCGCCGATCAGGAGGACGCGTCGGACTTCGAGCCCCTGTTCGCGCAGGGCGTCGAGACCGGCGGCCAGACCGCAGAGCATGCCCTCGACGGCCGCGCGCGCGAGGTTTTCGGGCGTCATGTTCGCGCGAGTGAGGCCGAAGAGCGTGCCCTTCGCGTCCGGGAGGTTCGGCGTCCGCTCACCGTCGAGATAAGGAAGGAAGGTGAGGCCGCCGGAACCGGGCGTGGCGGCGAGCGCCAACTTGTCGAAGTCCGCGAGTTCGACGCCGAGCATCGCGGACGTGGCCGTGAGCACGCGGGCCGCGTTGAGGGTGCAGGCCAGTGGGAGGAAGCGGCCGGTGGCGTCGGCGAATCCCGCGACGATTCCGGAGGGATCGGCACTCGCGGTCTCGGAGACGCCGAAGACGGTGCCGCTGGTGCCGAGCGAGACCACGACGTCGCCGGGGACGAGTTCGAGACCGAGGGCGGCGGCCATGTTGTCGCCGGTCCCGGCCGAGACCAGGATCCCGTCCGGCGTGCGGCCCGCGGCTTCGGCGGGGCCGATGACCTTGGGCAGCTCGGGAGTGCGGCCGCCGAAGGCGTGCGCGAGGAGGTCTTGGCGGTACTCGCCGGTGGCGGGCGAGAAGTACCCGGTGCCGGACGCGTCGCCGCGGTCGGTGACCGGCTCGGCGCCGTCGCCCAGCAGCCGCCAGGTCAGCCAGTCGTGCGGGAGCAGGACACGGGCGACGCGATCGGCCAGCTCGGGCTCGTTCTCCGCCATCCAGCGCAGCTTCGTGACGGTGAAGCTGGCGACCGGCACTGAACCGACGGACTTCGCCCAGTTCTCGGCACCGAGTTCGGCGCCGAGGTCTTCGGCCGCCTTCGCGGAGCGGGTGTCATTCCACAGCAACGCGGGCCGGACGACCTCACCGTCCTCGTCGAGGGCGACCATGCCGTGCTGCTGACCACCGATGCCGATGGCGCCGACACCGTCGAGCAGGCCGTCCGTGGCCTCGCGGAACGCGTCCCACCACGCGGCGGGAGCGACCTCGGTGCCGTCGGGGTGTGAGGCACGGCCGGTGCGGACGATCTCGCCGGTGTTCGCTTCGCAGACGACGACCTTCGCCGACTGGGTCGACGAGTCGATTCCTGCGACCAGGTCAGAACTCATATTCCGGCCCCTCTGGCGCGCACTCGACCTGCTCGATCGCGGTCCCCGCGGTCAGCGCGGCCTCGATCTCCTCGGTCGGCGTCTCTTCGTCGGTGATCAGGAGGTCGTAGTCGCCGATGTCGCCGTACGCGTAGGTGGCGGTGCGGCCGAACTTGGAGTTGTCGACGACCAGGACGTTGCGATCGGCGGTGCGGAGCGCGGCCTTCTTGAGCTCGGCGTAGTCCTGGACCGGGTGGAACAGGCGGCCGACCGCGACCGCGGCGACCGAGACGAACGCGATGTCGGCGTGCGTGCGGTCGAGGAACCCGACGACATCCGGGCCGGCGCACGAGTCGAACTCGTGGTGGTAGCGCCCGCCCGCCAGGACGACCTCGACGCTCTTGGCGGGCCCGAGGATGCGGGCGGCTTCGAGCGAGTTGGTGATGACGGTGAGGTCCTCGACCTGGCCGAGGCGGCGGACGAGCGGGAAGAGCGTCGTCGAGTCGTCGACGAAGACCGTCTGGCCGGAGTGGACGTGCGCCGCGGCGGCTTCGCCGAGCGCGTCCTTGGTCGCCTGGTTGAAGGTGTCGCGGAAGCGGGCGGCCGACTCCATGGTCGTCGCGGGATAGGCCTCGACCTTGCCGCGGAGTTTGCGGAGGAGACGGCGGTCGGCGAGATCGTCGAGGTCGCGGTGCATCGTCATCAGGCTGACGCCGAAGCGGGTGGTGAGGTCGTCGATGCGGACCTCGCCGGTGGCGATGACGTGGTCGAGGATCTCCTGGCGTCGCTGCTCGACGGCGGCGTCCGAGGGCCTGGTCTTAGACATGGGCGACACCGTTCACGACCCGGACCATCGCGGTCTCGGCGGGGTGGGTGTCGGCGCTCACACCTGCTTCTTACCAGATTATTCGCCCGGAGTTAACACGTAACTCGATAACTCCCGCATTTTTTCCCACTCCCGCCGCCTGCCCCGCCGACCTGCGTTTAGCCCCCTAACTGCGCTCTGATGGCGCCCGCCTGCAGAATGCGGGCATCTGAGGGCGCCCGACCCCAGAGCGCGGTTAGGGGGCTAAACGCAGGTCGGCGCCCTGGTCAGGAGGTCAGGGATCGGACGGACCGGATGGCATCGGGGACGGCGCCGAGGATGCCGGAGGCCGAGGTGGGGGCGCCGTCGGCGGCGAGCGAGCCGGCGAGCGAGTGGACGTGCGCGGCCGCACCGGCCGCCAGCCACGGATCGAGTCCGGAGGCGAGCAGCGCGCCGACCAGACCGGACAGCACGTCCCCCGAACCCGCCGTCGCGAGCCACGACCCCCGCGGCGTGTTCACCAGCGCACGCCCGTCCGGCGCCGCGACCACCGTGCAATGCCCCTTCAAGAGCACGACGGCGTCGTACTTCCGCGCGGCCGAACGCGCCGCCGCGACCCGGTCCGGCCCCGGCGGCGAACCCATCAGCCGCTCGAACTCCCCCGCGTGCGGGGTCAGCACGAGCGGCGTGTCCGGATCACGCGCGTCGAGCACGTCGGGCGACCGCGCGATGATCGTCGTCGCGTCGGCGTCCGCGCACACCGGCACACCGCGGCCGAGCACGAACCGCAGCACGTCCCGCCCCTCGTGCCCGGTGCCGATCCCCGGCCCGACGACCCACGCCTGCACCCGGCCCGCGTCGGTCACCGAACCCGTCGCGATGATCTCCGGCCACTGCCCGCGCACCACGTCCGCCGCATGACCGGCGTACCGCACGAGCCCGGACGTCGCCCGCACCGCCGCCCCTGCCGCGAGCACGGCCGCGCCCGGATACGTCGCCGACCCGGCGGCCACCCCGACCACGCCCTGGCTGTACTTGTCGTCGTCCGGACCGGGCACCGGCCACGCGGCGGCGACATCCACCGTGTCGAGCCGCCGCAGATCGGGCTCGCTGAGCCGCAGTCCGATGTCCACGAGGGACACCTCGCCGCAGGACGCGGGCGCGAGGGCGTGCACCGGCTTGAGCGCGCCGAAGGTGACCGTCCGGTCGGCCACGACCGCCGGACCGTCGACGGCGCCGGTGTCCGGATCCACCCCGCTCGGCAGATCGACGGCCAGCACCGGCGAGTTAACGTGCTCCAGCAGCGCGGCCGCGTCCGGCCGCAACGGCCCGCGCGCCGAGATACCGACGATCCCGTCGACGACGAGGTCGGCCCGCTTGATCCACTGTGGACCGTCCTCAAGGGACACGACCTTGCCACCGGATCGCTTCAACGCGGCCAAACCCGGGCCGTGCGCGCGTTCGGGCTTCAGCAGGATCGCGGAGACGGCCACGTTGCGCCGACGCAGGAACGCGCCGGCCCACAGGGCGTCACCGCCGTTGTTGCCCGACCCGACGAGCAACGTCACCCGCCGCCCGGACACCGAACCCGTGTGCTCGGCCAGCATCTCGGCGGCGTGCACCGCGAGCCCGAAAGCCGCGCGCCGCATGAGCTCGCCGTCTGGAGTGACGGCGAGCAACTGGTCCTCCGCCGCGCGAATCCGTTCCGTGGTCCAGATTCCCTGCACGACGCCTCCGGTCTCTATTCGACGGTGACCGACTTCGCCAGGTTACGCGGCTTGTCGACGTCGTACCCGCGCGTGCGGGCGATCTCGGCGGCCAGCACCTGCAGCGGCACTGTGGAGACCAGCGGTTGCAGCAGGGTCGGGACGGCCGGGATCTCGATCAGCTCGTCGGCGAACGGGCGGACGGTCTCGTCGCCCTCCTCCGCGATCACGATCGTGCGGGCGCCGCGCGCCTGGATCTCGCTGATGTTCGACACCAGCTTCGAGTGCAGCACCGCGCGCCCCTTGGGCGACGGCATCACCACGACGACGGGCAGGCCTTCTTCGATCAGGGCGATCGGGCCGTGCTTGAGCTCGCCGGCGGCGAAACCCTCGGCGTGCATGTACGCCAGTTCCTTGAGCTTCAGCGCGCCTTCGAGGGCGACCGGGAACCCGACGTGGCGGCCGAGGAACAGCACGGCCTTCGAGTCGGCGATCCGGCGGCCGAGGTCGCGGACCTGGTCCACAGTGGACAGGACCTTCTGCACCGCGGCGGGCATGGCCTCGAGTTCGGCGAACTCGCGGGCGACCTCGTCCGGGTACTTGGTGCCGCGGGCCTGCGCGAGCGCCAGGCCGACCAGGTAGTTGGCCGCGATCTGCGCGAGGAACGCCTTGGTCGAGGCGACCCCGATCTCCGGACCGGCGTGCGTGTAGAGGACGGCGTCGGACTCACGCGGGATCTGCGCGCCGTTGGTGTTGCAGACGGCCAGGACGCGGGCCTTCTGCTCGCGCGCGTGACGGACGGCTTCGAGCGTGTCCGCGGTCTCGCCCGACTGGGAGACGGCGACAACCAGCGTCGCGCGGTCCAGCACCGGGTCGCGGTAGCGGAACTCGCTGGCCAGCTCGACCTCGACCGGGAGGCGGCACCAGTGCTCGATCGCGTACTTGGCGACGAGACCCGAGTGGTACGCGGAACCACAGGCGACGACGAAGACCTTGTCGACGTCGCGCAGGTCCTGGTCGGAGATGCGCTGCTCGTCGAGGATGATCCGGCCGCCGTCGAAGTGGCCGCGCAGCGTGTTCGCCAGCGCCTCCGGCTGCTCCTCGATCTCTTTGAGCATGAAGTACTCGTGGCCGCCCTTTTCCGCGGCCGAGAGGTCCCAGTCGACGGTGAACGGTTTGGCCTGGGCGGCGTCGCCGTGGAAGTCGGTGACCTCGTAGCCGTCGCGGGTGATCACGACGAGCTGGTCCTGGCCGAGCTCGACCGCCTCGCGGGTGTGCTCGATGAACGCGGCGACGTCGGAAGCGACGAAGTGCTCGCCCTCGCCGACGCCGACGACCAGCGGCGACGAACGACGGGCGGCGACGACGGTGTCCGGCTGGTCGGCGATGGTCACGACCAGCGTGAACGCGCCTTCGAGACGACGGCAGACCGCGGCGACGCTGGCCGCGAAGTCGCCCTTCGTGTCGCCCTCGGTGTACGCGCGGGAGATGAGGTGCGCGGCGGTCTCGGAGTCGGTGTCGCTCGCCATCTCGACGCCTTCGGCCTCGAGTTCGGCGCGCAGGGCGGCGAAGTTCTCGATGATGCCGTTGTGCACGACGGCGACGCGCTGGGAGGCGTCGCGGTGCGGGTGCGAGTTGCGGTCGACCGGGGCGCCGTGGGTGGCCCAGCGGGTGTGGCCCATCCCGGCGGTGCCGGTGAAGGCGTCCCTGCCGACGGTGTCGAGCCGGCTCTCCAGGTTGGCCAGGCGGCCCGCTTTGCGTTCGACGTTCAGCGCGCCGGCGCCGTCGAGGACCGCGACGCCTGCCGAGTCATAGCCGCGGTACTCCATCCTGCGCAGGCCGCCGATGACGACGTCCAGGGCCGGGCGGTGTCCGACGTATCCCACGATTCCACACACGGCCACCAGCCTAACGACGGAAATTCGGCCCCTTCGCCCGGGCGCCCACGCGTCGCGTTTAGCGGGCTAAACGCGACGCGTGGGGCGGCGCGCGGGCCGGACGGGGGTGCGGGCAGTAAGGTCACGACCATGGCCAGCAAGCCCAAGCAGCTGCTCGCGGAGCTGTCCCACCCAGGTCCGCACGACGTTCTGCGCGGCAACCTCGCCCTGGTCGGACTGCCCGGTGTCGTGTTCACGCCCCGATCCGGGCTCGGTCTGCCCGCCATTGCCTTCGGGCACGGCTGGCTGCAGCCGACCGGGAGCTACCGGCACCTGCTCCGGCACCTCGCGAGCTGGGGCATCGTCGCGGCGGCCCCGGCCACGCAGCGCGGGCCGCTGCCTTCGCACCGGCTGCTGGCCGGCGACCTGCTCACCACGCTCGAGCTGATCACGACGGTCCGCCTCGGACCGGACGGCATCAGCGTCGACCCGGCGAAACTCGGCCTCGCCGGGCACTCGACCGGCGGTGGTTCGGCGGTGCTGGCCGCCGCGCAGGCGGCCGAGAACGACGAACGGCCCGACATCCGCGCCGTCGCGACCATCACCCCCGCGCAGACGTTGCCGCCGGCGACGGTTTCGGCCCGGTCGGTGACCGTGCCCGGACTGCATCTCGCGGCGAGCGAAGACCTGGTCGCGCCGCCGGTCGGCCATGCGGAGGCCATCGCGGACGCGTGGGGCGGGCCGGTGCAACTGCGGAAGCTCGGGAAGTCGTCGCACCTCGGCGTCACCGAAGGCAGGCACTGGAGCCGGCTGTTGCTGCACGGGAAGCCGCACCGCGGGACCCAGCAGCTGGCGCGGGCGCTGTTCACCGCGTTCTTCCTCACGCACCTGACGGGGACGACGAAGTACCAGCCGCTGCTGGACGCCGACGTCAAACGCGCCCCCATCGAACTCCAGGACGAACTGCCGGAGCGCGTTTAGCCCGCTAAACGCGCTCCGGTTCCAGGCCAGGTCAGTCGACCATCCACGAGTTGTTCGAGAAGTCGTCGTCGTCGAAGCCCTTGTCGTCACGGGCGTGACGGCCACGACGACGCGCGGGCGTACTAGGAGCCTCAGGCTCCGCGGCACTCGGAGCGGGCGTCGGCGCCGCGGGTGGGACGTCGACCGTCGCCGGTATCCCGGGCACACCAGGGGCGATCGGAGGCGGCGGCGGAGGGGCCACCGGCCGCGGCGCGTCGGGACGCGCCCCGAACTCGGCGAACCTGGCGTCCGGCTTGTCGTCGTCCTCGATGTCGAAGCCGATCGTGTGGCTGCGGTCGGCGGTCGTCTTGCCGGTCAGCCAGCCGCCCGCCTCCTTGCTCCGCTTCCCCAGCTCCTGCATGTGAGCGGCGTACTTGTCGTGGATGGCGGCGTCCTTCTGCATGGTCTCCACCGCCTGGGCCTTGGCGTCGGCGAGATGCCGCTCCCGCAGCCCGCGCTGCTCCAACTGCTCCGTGATGGCGGCGTCCTGCCTGGACATGGCGGCCGCCAGCCGGTCAACAGCGCTCATCGGTCCTCCCTCGTTCCCCGGTCAGGCGATCATCGCTCGTAACTGATCGAACGGTCGCCACCCTCGTCGTCGAGCGATCCGCTGATCCGGCCGCCCGCGCCACTGGTCTCGAAAATGCCACCCTCGACGCGGTACTGGCTCGACCCGCGCTGCGTGTCACCCCCGCCACCGCCGGCCGCGCCGCCCATGGCGCCCATGCCACCCATCATGCCGCCCATTCCGGCGGGCGAGCTTCCGGCACCGCCGGCACCCGAGGGCGCCGGGTCCATCCCGCCGGGGGCCATCCCGAGACCGCCCTCGGCCCCGGCCGGCTGCGCGCCGCCTCCGGACTGCATACCCGCTTCCAGCGAGCCGGCTTCGTTCAGCGAACCGGCCGAAGCACCCTCGAGAGGGTTCCCGAGCGCGCCTTCGAAGCTGCCTCCGCCGCCACCACTGGCGGCCGGCGCGGTGCCATCGGCACCGACACCGGAAGCACCACCGCCACCGGCGGCTTCGGCGCCCGCGGACACCCCAGCGGTCCCTTCGGCGCCGACACCGACACCGACCTCGACGCCGCCAGGAGCGCTGAAGCCACCGCCGCCGCCTCCACCGGGCGCCATCCCGCCCTCGGCCGGGGCGGGCATCGTGCGAATGTCGTCGGTCTTGCCGGGCTGCGGGTTGCCGGGATTCCGGTCGTCGAGACCGTTCTTGAGGTCTTCGCCGGGCTTGAGTTCTTTCTTCTCACCCTTTTCGTCGAGGGTGTAGGTGGTCGGCTCGCCCTTGCCGTCGTCGACGGTCACCACGGTCGGGCCGTTCGGACCGTCCGGCTGCTCGGCGGTGATCTTGAGGTTGCCGTCCTGGATGTGGATCTTGCCGTCCGGGCCGGGCCGGTAGACGCCGTCGGGGCCGGGCTCGCCTTCCTTGACCGTGCCCTTCGGCCCGAACTCGCCTTCCTTGCCCTCTTCGCCGGGCTTGCCCTCTTCGCCCTTCGGGTCGTCGAAGTCGAGCTTGTAGTCCTTCTCGTTGCCCTTGCCGTCGTCGACCTTGATGTCCATTTTGCCGTCTTTATCCGGCTCGGTCATCTCGATCTTGTTGTCGCCCTTTTGGACGGTCATGGTGTCCTGACCGTCGATGCCGTCCTTGATCGCCTCACCCGTCGCGGGGTCGATCGGGTACGGCTTGCCGGTCTCGGGGTCGATTTCCAGCGGCTTGCCGGTGACCGGGTTCGTGCCCTCGGCGGGCTTGTCCTCGGGCTTCGGCGTCTCGGGGACCTCCGCGGCAGGCGGCGTTCCGGCACCGCCACCACTTCCGCTGCCACCGCCACTGCCACTGCCGCTTCCACCACCGCTGCCGCCGCCGGTGTTCCCACCGCCGCCGGTGTCGTTGCCCTTGCCCTTGCCGTCGTCGGCGGGCGGCTTCTCGGACCCGGGCGCGGGGAAGGGGTTCGTGTAGTCCTCCATGAACCGCGAAAGCTCGTGGTACTGCGTGTTGATCGTCTCGGTCGCGTTCTTGCAGAGCTTCTTGAAGTTCTCGTACCGCTCACCGAACTCGGTGGCGAACGAACCCTTCAGCCACTGCTTCGCGGCCCCGATGGCGTAGTCCTTGTTCTCGTCGTTCAGCTTGCAGTCGTCGTGACGCAGCCGTTCGGCGAGGTTGTTGCCCGGACACGCGGAGTCGAGCCAGTACGCGACGTCCATGAGCTTTTCTTTGGAGTCGACCTTGCCGTTCGCGATGTCGACGACCTGCTTCGCGATGTACAGCGGTGCCGTGGCGACCTTGTCGACCCGGAGCTTCAGCGTCTCGTCGACCTTCAGCTTGAGCGCGCTGTAGATCTTGTCGATGGTCGAAGGCACCAGCTTGATGGCGCCTTCCATCTGCGCGATGAGTTCTTTCGCGTCGGGCTGGATCCGCTGCTCGTACTTGACCTTCGCGGCCGTCGCGCCCTCGCCCTTCCAGTCGTGGAAGAGCGTGGTCAGCGCCGAAGTCGCGTCCCTCTGGGTCTGCTCGACGATCTTCTTGGCGTCGGCGAGATCCTCGACCTCGTCGAACATCTTCTGGAAATTGATCTCGCGGTTCTCGTGGAACCGGTCCCAGATGTCGGTCTTGTAGCTGATTTCGCCTGACTTCTCCGGCATCTTGTTCCAGACCTGCTCGGCCCAGTCGGAGAAGAAGTCCAGTGCCGGCTTTCCGAGGTCGAGCACCTGGTCGGATTTGGTGGTGGCACCCCCGGCGGCAGGCCGGGACATGGCGTCGAGGTCCTTGTCGGCCTGCTTCGTTTCGGCCGCCTGCTTCTTGTCCCCGGCCGCGTTCGAGTCGCGTTCGGCGACGGCCTTCTTGTAAGCCGCTTCCCGGTCGCCCCACGGCAGCATCAAGGCGTCTTTCGTGCCCTGAGTGACGTAGGGGTCCTTCAGCATTTCGTCGATCTGTGCTTGCGTCGGTTGACTCATTACTGGGCTCCCGCCTTGTTGGCAGCCGCGGCGTTCGCCTGGTCGGACGACGTGTAGCGGGTCGACGCGGTGCTGACCCCGCCGGCGAGCTGGGTGAGCTGGCCCGCGTAGCCCTTCATCGCGTCGGAAATGGCGAGAATCCCGGTGGCGTAACCCTTTTGGTAGTCCTTGTGGACCCGGCCGAAGTTCTCGGGTCCGACCTGGGTCGGCCCCACCTTCCCCGCCTCGGACGTCGTTTTCTCAGCCGCGCGCTCCAACGACGTCGACGCCGTGAGCATCGCCTCTGAATCGGCTTTGTAGCCCCCGTCCGGCATGACCGGTGCCCCCTTCGTCCCGCTGTATCCGCCTCGTTGTCCTACCTACGACGCACGCCGACGGCATCAGGTGCCGTCGCATATGCACACAGAATGTACCCACCGGTCATCGAGACCGCAGGAACATTCACACCTTTGCTAACTCAAACGATTTCGGCGCAAGAAGCCTGGTAGACCGCGTTTTCGCGGTTTCGCGCCCGCCTCGACGGCCTCGGCGAGCACGGACGCCGCGCCCCGGATGTCGACCAGGCGGTCCAGCTCGTCGAGGTCGAGGTCGACCCCGAACTCCACCTCGACCGTCGCCAGGAGCCGGACACGGCGCCGGGAGTCGACACCCATCTCGGCGAAGGGCGTGTTCTCGTCGATGGTTTCCGGATCGACGTCGAAGGTCTCGCAGACGAGGGCCTTGATCTCGTCGACGTACTCGCTCCCGTCAGCTGCCATGGGTGGATTCTGTCCCATCCGCCGTCCAGTACCGCGTTCTGGCCGCGGAACGCGCGACCTTGCCGCTGGAGGTCCGCGGCAGGCCGCCCGGTTTCACCAGGAAGAAGGCGCGGAGGCGCACGTCGTGCCGCTCGGCGACGGCTCGGGTGGCGGCCCGCGCGATCTCGGATTCGTCGAAGTCGGGGGCCTTCCGGGCGCGCTCGGCGACCACGACGACACCCTCGCCTTCGCCGCCGTCGACCGAGAACGCGGCGACCCGATCGGGCCCGAGAAGGGGATGCGCGGCGGCGACCGTCTCCTCGATGTCGTGGGGGCTGTGGTTACGGCCGTCGATGATGATCAGGTCCTTGATACGACCGGTCACCGACAGCCTGCCGTCACGGATCGTGCCCAGGTCGCCGGTGCGGAGCCAGCCGCCCTCGCCGTCGAGTTCGGCGTCGAACACCTCGGCGGTCAAGTCCGGACGCCGCCAGTACCCGGCCGCCACGTTGGGCCCCTTGACCCAGATCTCGCCCACTTCGCCTTTAGCGGGCAAAACGCGATCCGGGTCGCCTTTAGCGGGCAAAACGCGATCCGGCGTGGGGACGACGCGGACCCGCTGCCCCCTCGGCCGGCCGATCTCGACGACTTCCCGGCCGTCCACTTCGGTCACCACCGGGCCGTCGGAGTCGCCGCTGGCGACGTAGACCGTGGCCTCGGCCAGACCGTAGGACGGCCGGAACGCGCCGCGCGGGAAACCGTGGGGTTCGTAAGCGGCGAGGAACTCCCGGACGGTCGCCGCCCGGACCGGTTCACTGCCGCTGAGCGCGATCGACACCGTCGAGAGGTCGTACTCGGCGCGCTTCGCCTCGGGAACGGCCTCGGTCACCAGGTCGTACGCGAAGTTCGGGGCCGCCGTGAGCGTGTTCGGATAGGACGACATCAGCAGCAGCCAGCGCTCCGGCCGCCGGATGAACTCCAGCGGCGCGATGAACACCGTCCGGCCGCCGGAGTGCATCGTCCCCGCGAGCAGTTGCGCCAGCCCCATGTCGTGGAAGAACGGGATCCAGCCGACGCAGGTGGTGCGCTCGTCGACGTCGTAGGCCTCGCAGATCTGCCAGCAGGCGGCCGACAGCGCCCGATGCGTGATGATGACGCCCGCGGGCGATCGTGTCGTGCCCGAGGTGTACTGCAGGTAGGCGGGGTCTTCCGGGGAAACCGGCGACGGCGGCGACTGGTCCGCCGGATCGCCCCGCAGCGTGTCGACGGCGATGATCTCGCGAGGCGCCGGAACCGGCTCGGTCTCGGCGAACTCCGTCAGCCGTCCGACCAGGGCTTCCGATGTGAGCCAGATGTCGGCGTCGCAGTCGTTGAGGACCCCGACCAGCCGCTCGCGGTGAGCGCGGACGTCCGGCGCGGACAGCGGCACCGCGACGGCCCCGGCGTACAACGCGCCGAAGAACGCGACGACGTAAGACAGGTCCTGCCGCGCCGTGATCGCGACGCGGTCTCCCGGCTGGATCACCTCACGCAGCTTCGCCGCGACCGCGCGGACGTGGACGAGCAGCTCCGCCCAGTTCAGCGTGTCCTCGACGGGTTCGTGCCGGTTCGAGCAGTCGAGGTGCGTGTACGCCGGGCGCTCGACCTCGGCGCGTTCCAGCAGCCGCCGCACGAGCGGGGTCCGCAGGACTTCTTCGGGCACTTCTGAGCGCACTGGCACATCCTCCGGCCGGGGCATGGGCATCATACGAATGTGGACGACTTCTTCGTGCTGGACGATCCGGCGGATCGCGTCAAGGCCCTGCGCGACCGCGAACTCAGCTCGAACCCGGGCGGCGCCGCGGCCGAGACCCCGAACCTCCTGCTGATGGACGGCGCGGACCACCGGCGGCTGCGCGCGGTCGTCAAGGAGGTCATCGCCCTGGTGGAGCCGCTTCCGGACGCCGTGCTCGCCGACCTCCGGATCGCGTTTAGCCCGCTAAAGTCGCTCCGGCGGTTCGATCTGGTGGCCGACTTCGCCAGGCCCGCGGCGGCCAGGGTGACGGAGGCGGTACTCGGCACGGTCGAGCCGCTCGGAGAGAAGCTGCTGACGAACCTTTCGGAGACAGCCGCGAACCTCGACGTCTGGTCGGGCGGGCCCGCCGGAGCCGACACCGCCGCGCTCAGGGTCGCGATGTTCTTCCTCAAGGCGACGGCTGTCGAAGGCGGCGGGCTGGCATTGCTCCGCGAAGCGCACGAAGCGGGCCGGATCACCGAGGACGAGCTGATGATCACGCCGGTGATGCTCGCCCACGCGGCGTACGAGAACTCCATGAACTTCCTCGCCCTCGCCGGCCTCGAACTCCTACGCCGCCCCGACGTTCTCGACGACGTACGCGGCCTGATCCACGAAATCGCCCCGACCCGCTTCGCCGCCCGCCGCGTGATCGCGCCGTTCTCCTTGGCGGGCAAGGACTTCACGACCGGGGACAAACTGGCCATCCCGCTCGGCCCCGGCGCCGAACTCGCCTTCGGCCTCGGCCGGCACACCTGCCCCGGCTCACGGGTCGCGGTCGCCGAGGGCGAAGTCGCGCTTCGCGCCCTCGCCGAGATCCTGACTCCCGACCACGTCGCCGAAGACGTGCGGTACAAGACGCACGCCGTCTTCCACGGCGTCGAGCGGGCCATCGTCGCGCTGCGAACCTGACCGCTCAGGTCGCCAGCCAGTCGGTGTTGGCGAAATCGTCGTCGTCACCCCGCGCGGCCGCCGCCCGCCGGTGCCGCCCGGCCGGACGCTCTTCCGGAGCGGGAGCCGGAGGCGGCGGGGGTGCCGGCGCAGGAACAGACGGAGCGGGCGGCCGGTACGCGATCGGCGGCTCCTCCGCCGTCCGATACCCGGCCCGGCGCTCGTTCTCGGCCTCGTCCTCTTCGAACCCGAAGTCGCCGTCGTCCTCGACCTTCTCACTCAGCGTCGACTCGGTCTCCCAGCCGCCGGCGGCCTCCGCGCGCCGCTTCTGCTCGCTTCGCGCCGTCAAGGCCGCGGCCGTCTCCTGCTTGAGCTGGTCGCCCGCGGTCCGGGTCTCCTCGATCACCTTGGCCGCGCGGTTGTCGACCAGGTACATCCGGTCGCCGTTCTCGCGCTCCAGCCCGGCCAGCTTGTGCCGGAGTGTGGCGAGACCCTCCTCAGGATTCACTGACCCCTCCCCTAGCGGAAGCCGATGACGCCGTCGTCGTCGAGCGAGCCGCTGATCCGGCTGCCCGTCGTCGTCGCGGTGTCGAACAGGCCGCCGTCGACCCGGTATCCGCTGGACGTGCGCTGCTGGTCTTCACCGGACCCTTGCCCGCCTCCGGCCGCACCGCCGCCCATCATGCCCATGCCACCCATCATTCCCGCACTGGCCGCGGCCGGATCCTGGGCGCCCCCTCCCGGAGCGGAGCCGAGCCCGGACGACGTCGTGGTCGAGGCTCCGCCGCCGCCGGACCCGGCCGGATCCGACGCCTCGCCGAGACCGTTGTCCCCACCGTCGAACGGATCGCTCAGCGACTGTGCCGTCGTCGCTTCCGGATCACTTTCGGCCACCACCGGTTCGGCCTGGACGGGCGCTCCGCCGCCGGACCCGCCGGTGGTGTCACGCGGAGGAGCCCCCTGCTCGGCCTGCTGACGCGCTGCCTCTTCGACAGGCTGCGCCGCGGCGTGCCGTCCGGCCGCCTGCGGCGTGGCGTCCGGGCTCGCGTGACGGCCGCCTGCGGATTCGTCCTCACCCAAGGTGTACTTCGACGGCTGTCCCGAACCGTCGTCGACGGTCACCAGCGTCGGCCCGTCGGGACCGTTCGGCCGTTCCGCGGTGATCTTGAGGCCACCGTCCTCGATGTGGATCTTGCCGTCGGGGCCCGGAGTCGCCGGTGGACGCGAGGCCGGCTGCTGCTCCGGTCGCTCGCCGCCCGCCTGCTCCGGCGTGGCCTTGCCGTCACCGAAGTCGAGGTCGTAGTCCTTGGCCTGCCCCGTGCCGTCCTGGACGGAGATGCCCATCTTGCCGTCGGCATCGGGTTCGGCCATGGAGATCTTGCGATCGCCCTGCTCGACCGTCACCGGCTCCGGGCGCACGGTGTCCTTGATCGCCTCACCAGTGCGGGGGTCGATCGGATACGGCTCGCCGGTGGCCGGGTCGACGTCGAGCGGCTTGTCCGTGACCGGGTTCTTCTCCTGGCCCGGGACTTCGGGCTTTTCCGGCTCCGGGAGCACGGTGTTGCTCGGCGTCATGCGCCCAGCGCCGCCAGCACCGGCCGACGGTCCGGCACCGCCACTGCCACCGCTGGCGGGCGGGCCGCCACCGCCCTTCTCGACGGGCGGCTTTTCGACAGGCTTCTCGCCGCCCGTTTCCGGGGTCTTGCCCAGATCCGCGAACGGATTCTCGACCACCTGGCCGAGCGAGTCGAAGTACGCCTTCCACGCGCCGTTGATCGCGTCGCGAGTGTTCTTGCACACCAGCTGGAAGTTCTCGATGTGCTGGCCGAACCAGCCGAGGAAGACGTTCTTCAGCCAGGCCACCGCCTGAGGTTTGAGGACCTCGTCGATGGTGCTCTGGTCGATGTCGCCCCAGTCCTTGTTGTAGGCGTTCTTGGCGTCGATACTCAGGAACTTGATGCAGTGGACGATGTCGTTGTGGCTGCACGAGCCGTCGGCGATGCGGATGATCCGCTCGATGTCCTGCGCCGTGGCACCGTCGATGTTGTCGGTGAACCACTTCTGCAGCCACTCGACCTTTTCGCGGCAGAACTTGCCCACCGAGGCGGTGGTGCGCAGTAGCCCGTCACCCGCGGCCTTGAACGCTTCGGCGACCAGGCCGGTCTTGTCCGAATAGGCCTTCTGGTAGGCGCGCGCCTGTTCAGCCGCGGCGCCTTCCCAGGTGCCGAGCGAATTCCCCAGCTTTCCGGAGACGTCCTGCGCGGACCCGGTGACGGCCGTGCCGACCGCGGTCAGCTCCTCCGCGCTCGTCTTGAAGAGGTTGAACGGGATGTTGTCCTGCTCGTGGTACAGCCGCTGAAGCTCGGCGAGGGAGACCGCCGCTCCGCCACCCGCCAGGCCCAGCGCGCGGACGTAGAGCGGGTGGAAGATCTCGTAGACCTTGAACCCCGACAGGCCGGGGACCATGATGTCGTTCGAATTCGCGCAGCCCGGATCGGTCTCGGTGGCGCGCCCGGCGATCTCCTGGGTCTTCGCCGCGTCCTTGTTGAGCGCGTCACGATCACCCTGCCGCCCAGCGGCCTGGTTCGCGTCGTACTTCTCGTGCGCGGTCTTGTAAGCCTTCTGGACGTCTTCGAGGTAGGCGTCGTTGGAGCCGATGTCGCTTTCGGTGATCCAGTCACCGTTCATCGACTTGATGTAGTCCCGGAAGCCGTTCCGTTCGGCTTCGCTGGCGAACCCGCAGCTTTCCGGCGTCTCGTCCTCGATGTAGTCGATGTAGTTGAGGGCGAGCTCGCGTTTGGTGTCGCGGTCGATGTTCGGGTCGTTGAGGATCTTCTCGACTTCGGCCCGGCTGGGAATGTCGTGACCGGTGTCCCCGCCGACATCTGCGAGAGGCATCAGTGCTTCCTCATCTCGGCGGCGTTGGAGTCCTCATTGGACTGGTAAAGGTCCTTGGACGCCGCGAGCTTGCGGCCGAACTCGTCCGAAGCCGCGAGATAGCTGCGCGCGCATTTCGCCAGGCGCTGGATGCTCGCGGAGTACCCGCTGAAGTTGTCCCCGTGCGCCGGGCCGAAACTCCCGGCGTTCAGGTTGATCTGCTCGACCGCCCCGATCGGCCCTTCGCAAGCCTGCTTGGGCACGTCCTGCAGGACCTTTGCCGCCTCGTTCAGCTGCGCTGGATCGACCTTGTGCCCTTTACCGGCCACCGTCACCCTCCCCTAGGTATCCGCATACGGAATGTACCGGGCCGGTAACCGCAGCGCAGCGACTTGGGGAGATCGTGAGAGGGGTTACGAGGCGGAGGAGACGACTCCCGCGAGCCTGTCCGCGGCCGCTTGTGCGGTGTCGTGCGCGGGGGCCTCGACCATGACGCGGACCAGCTGCTCGGTGCCCGAGGGGCGCAGCAGGACACGGCCTTCTTCGCCGAGCTCGGCCTCGACGGCGCCGACGGCGTCACGGACCGCGGCCGAGACGGCGACCGCCGCCTTGTCCGCCACCGGGACGTTCACCAGCACCTGCGGCAGGCGGTTCATGACGGCGGCGAGGTCGGCGAGCGACTTGCCGGTGGACGCCATCCGGCTCATCACGCGCAGCGCGGTGAGGAGGCCGTCGCCGGTGGTCGCGTAGGCGGGAAGGACGACGTGACCCGACTGCTCGCCGCCGAGTGCGAACCCGCTCGCGCGGAGCTCTTCGAGGACGTAGCGGTCGCCGACGGCGGTGGTGACGAGGTCGATGCCGTGCGCGCGCATCGCCAGGTGCAGGCCGAGGTTGCTCATCACGGTCGCGACCAGGGTGTTCTTGGTCAGCTCGCCGGTCTCGGCGAGAGCGAGCGCGAGGACGGCCATGATCTGGTCGCCGTCGACGAGCTCACCCGCGGCGTCGACCGCGACACAGCGGTCGGCGTCACCGTCGTGCGCGATACCGAGGTCGGCGCCGTGCTCGACGACGGCTGCGCGCAACGCGTCCGGGTGATTCGACCCACAGTGTTCGTTGATGTTCACGCCGTCCGGGTCGGCGTGGATCGCGATGACCTCGGCGCCGGCCTTGCGGTAGACCTCGGGGGCGGCGAAGGAGGACGCGCCGTTGGCGCAGTCGACGACGACACGCAGGCCTTCGAGCGGGTGCGGGGTGGCCGACAGCAGGTGCTGGACGTAGCGGTCACCCGCGTCGGGGACGTCCTTCACCCGGCCGACGCCGATCCCGGTCGGACGGGTGACGGGGGTGGCGAGACCGGCTTCGATCTCGTCTTCGATCCCGTCGGGGAGTTTGTGGCCGCCCGCCGCGAAGAGCTTGATGCCGTTGTCGGGCATGGGGTTGTGGGAGGCGGAGATCATCACGCCGAGATCCGCTTCGAGCGCGCCGACCAGGTACGCGACGGCGGGCGTCGGGAGGACGCCGAGGCGGAGCACGTCGGCACCCGCGGAGGTGAGGCCCGCCACGACGGCGGCCTCGAGCATCTCGCCGCTGGCGCGCGGGTCACGGCCGACGACCGCGACCGGGCGGTGCGAGCGGTCGTGGGCGGCGAGGACACGGGCGGCGCTGGCGGCGAGCGAGAGCGCCAGCTCCGGGGTCAGCTCCTCGTTGGCGAGGCCACGTACGCCGTCGGTACCGAATAGACGAGCCATCTGTCGACCTCCTTGAAAAACCACCACGACAACCTAGCCAGTGCCCCTCCCCACCCTCCCGCACCCCCGTTCGCCTTTAGCGGGCTAAACGCGACGCGCGCGACTTTAGCGGGCTAAACGCGACACGGGTGGGGCACGTGTGGCGGGTGTGACAAGTGGGACTGGGGGCGAGCGGGGGCCCGAGGGACCCCGGAAACACGGAAGCGCCCATCCGAGAGACGGATGGGCGCTTCCGCGGGTTGCGCCAGAGGCGCGATCAGCGCTTGCTGTACTGCGGAGCCTTACGGGCCTTCTTGAGGCCGTACTTCTTCCGCTCCGTGGCGCGGGCGTCACGGGTCAGGAAGCCGGCCTTCTTCAGGGCCGGACGGTCGTCGGCGTCGACCTCGACGAGCGCACGGGCGATCGCGAGACGGAGCGCGCCGGCCTGGCCCGAGATCCCGCCACCGTGCAGGTTGGCGAAGATGTCGAACGAGTCGGGCTTGTCGACCGTCACCAGCGGCTCACGGATGAGCTGCTGGTGCACCTTGTTCGGGAAGTACTCTTCGAGCGTGCGGCCGTTGAGCTTGAACTCACCGGTACCGGGAACGACGCGCACCCGGACGACGGCTTCCTTGCGGCGGCCGACGGTCTGGGCGTTGCCACCGGCGGCACGCGAGGGGCGCGGGGTGGCGGGGGTTTCACTGGTCGCGACGGCGTCACCGACCGCGGGGGTCTCGACAGCCTCGACGGCCTCGGTCTCGGTGCTGGTCACAGACTGTTCCTCACTCACTTCGCGACCTGCGCGATCTTGGCGATCTCGCGCGCCTGCGGCTGCTGCGCGGCGTGCGGGTGCTCGGCGCCGGCGTAGACCTTGAGCTTCTTCGCCTGGGCGCGGCCGAGCTTGTTCTTCGGGAGCATGCCCTTGACGACCTTCTCGAGCAGGTGCTCGGGCTTGGTGTCGAGCAGCTCGCCGAAGGAGCGCTTACGCAGACCACCGGGGTAACCGCTGTGCCGGTACGCGAACTTCTGCTCGCGCTTGTTACCGGTGAGCGCGACCTTCTCGGCGTTGACGATGATGACGAAGTCACCGGTGTCCACGTGCGGGGCGTAGGTCGGCTTGTGCTTGCCGCGCAGCAGCGTGGCGACCTCGGTCGCGAGCCGGCCGAGCACGACATCCTCGGCGTCGATCACGTGCCAGGCACGAGTGACGTCGCCGGGCTTGGGGCTGTACGTGGGCAAGGGTCTACCTCGTCGTCAACATTGCGTGTGGGTTCTGTGCGGGCCTAGCGCTTACGCGCCGCAGCGCACAACGACATATGAAGATACCCCCACGCCCGACCCTACTGCGAAGCGGGGGTCGGTCCGGGGTCCCATACTAGGACCGGCGCCCGGCGGGCGCCCCGCAACTGTACCTCGCCGGTGTGGCGGAACCGCCCACGGCATCATCCTTCGCGGGAGAGGATGAGACGATCCGGACGCGCACCGCGCGCGGGGGACTCGATCAGGGGAACGGCGATGAACAAACGTCCAACGACCATCTTGTGCGTGCTGGGCGCCGTGCTGGCGCTGACCACCGCCTGCGGCCAGGGGCGCGCGGGCACGGCCGTGCCGAAGGGCGACGACGCGGCGACCTACGTCGGCACGAAGTTCGAAACGGCGATGAACAAGCTGCAGGACACCATCGGCGACCAGCGCGACGTCACCAGCGAGTCGGGCGCCTACTTCCGCTTCGACGAGAAGTACATCCGCAGCACGATCTCCTCGGCCCGCACCGGTTCGCCGGAAGGCCGGGTCAGCCGTCAGCGCTCGCAGAAGAACCCGGACGACAGCATCGACTGGTACACCCCGGGCGACGGGACCGTCGAGTACGTGTACCTCGGCCCCGTCTACAAGAGCCTCGCCCCGACCCCGTGGGTTTCGATGCCGAAGTCCGAAGCCGGGCTGACCATCCCCTGCGCGTGGGTCGGCATCATCACCGCCTGCAAGATGGCGGACGCGATCGCCGTGTCCTACAACGCGGACAAGAAGATCGTGAAGAGCGCCAAAAGTCTTCCGGAGAACCGGATCGAGCTGACCGCCGACATCCCGTTCGGGAAGTTCATGGAGCGGCGGGTGGAGATCCTGCCGACGTCGATCAGCAGCGCGGTCACGGCCGAGATGAAGAAGGCCCCGGTGCGGACCACCGTCTCCCTCAACCCGGACGGGACGCTGAGCCAGATCGTGATGGAGGCCAAGATCGAGGGCGGCGGGCACAAGATCGAGCTGCGCTACGACTTCCGCTTCACCGGCAAGGCGAGCGCGCAGGACCTGCCGAAGCTGCCGGACGCCTCGCAGATCACCGTGCTGCCGGACAAGGCGGCCAAGGACGACTTCAACCGCCGGTTCAACGAGCTGAAGGGTGTCTGAGGCATGACCGAACAGCAGCCACAGCAACCACAACAGCCGCAGCAGTGGTGGCAGCCACCGGCGAATCCCGGGAACCAGCAGCAAGGCTGGCAGCAGGAAGGCCAAGCCACCGGACCGCATTCCGGGCAGTGGCAGCAGAACGACGCGGGCGCGAACACCGGCTCCTACACCGGGCAATGGCAGCAGCAGCCCGGCGTCACCGGCTCTTTTTCCGGGCCCTGGCAGCAAAGCGGCCCTCCGGCACCGGGCACGGCGTGGCAGCAACCGCAGCAGCAGCCCACGCCACAGCAGCAGGATTGGCAGGCCCAGCAACAAGGTCCGGCCACTCCCCCGCCGATGCAGTACGGCGGTGGATTCCAGACCGCACAGCAGGCGCCGTCGTCGCAGTACGGCGGGCTCGGTGCGTTCGGGGCGGAGCCCGCGAAGAAGCCCAAGGTCTCCAAGAAGACCTTGCTGATCGGCGGGATCGCGGCGGCCGTCGTGATCGCGGGCGGAGTCGGGGCCTGGCTGCTCGGCGCGTTCGCCGGTGACACCCTCGATCAGAAGTCGGTCCAGGACGGTGTCGTCCGTGTGCTCAACGAGCACTACGGGGAGCCGGACGTGAAGAACGTGAGCTGTCCTTCCGGCCAGCCGGTGGAGAACGGCACCACGTTCGACTGCTCGATCGACCTTTCGGGACAGCAGAAGAAAGTCACCGTCCGGGTGCTGAACACCACCCCGGAATTCGAGGTCGGCGCGCCGCACTGACCAGGTACGGACACGGAGAAGCCGCGACGGTGACCGTCGCGGCTTTTCCTTTGACACAAACGAAACGGCGGGCTCGGCATCCGAAGATGCCTGCCCGCCGTTGCTCGTTCGGAGCCGGAAGACTCAGAACAGGCCGGTGACACCCTGTTCCGTGGCCTGGTAGCCGTCGGCCAGCTGCGGCAGCACGCCGGCGACCTGCGCGAGCAGCTGCTTGAGCTCCTCGAACTTGTTGTCCCACTCCTGCTGAGCGGCCATGTACGCGACCTTCGCGTCACCGTCCCAGGTGTTGACCAGCGGGGACAGGTCGCTCTTCAGCTGCCCGAAGAGGGACTCCAGCTCGCCACCGGTGCTCTTGCAGTCGTCGGCCGCCGCGTGGATCGTGGCGTAATCGACCTTCATCTCGCCCATAAGTTCCTCCAGTATTCAGAAAAAAGTCTTGGTTTTGGTGCGGTGTAGCCGAATCAGCCGAGGACGCCGAAGCCCTGGTTGACCGACTTGATGAGCTCCTGCTGCTGCTGCTCGGTCGCGTTGTACTTCGAACCGGCCTGCTCGAGCAGGTCACCGATGTTCTGGAGGGCCTGGTTGAGCCCACGGCCCGCCGAGTCGAAGCGCGTCATCACGTTGTTGAACGCGAGCGCCGCGTCGCCGGTCCAGCCCGCGCGGGTGGCCTCGATGTTGTCGCGAAGCTTGCTCAGGTTCTGGTCCATCGAAACGCGGACCTCGGTCACGCGCTTCTCGGCCTCGGTGAACTGCTCAACTGTCCCGGTAAATCCGCCAGCCATGGGAGCTACCCCCTTCGTTCGTGGTTTATCCGTACTTGGTGAAGTTCGTTTGGTACGGACCTACGACGGAGACACTGCCACGTCTGGTTCCCTCTTGTCGCTCGTTGGTTTCAAGTAGTTGCTTGCGTTAACGCTCCCGGCGGGAACCGAACGCGGGAACCCGGGCGGCACGCTGCGATTCCCGCGAGAAAAAGGGCTTCCACCACGCGATTTAGCGAATGCACAGCGAACGGTCAATCGCCCCGGCTCATGATTCGCGACTGCGAAAAGTCCTCGTCGTCGTCACCCACACGTGGCCGTCTGGACACGGGTTCCGGCCGAAGGGGAACCAAATCCGCCGCCAGGGGCAACGCGGGAACCGGAAGACCGGCGCTCGCGCGGAACCGTTTCGCGGCGTTCCGGACGACGGCGGGGGTCGGCGCGGTCTCACCGCCCGCGAGCCGCCCCTTGCCGAATTGCTTCGCCAGTTCGGCGTTCTCGCCGCGGCGGCGTTCGTAGCGCGCCTTGGCCGTACGGGCGACCTGCCGGGCATAGGTGACCGCGTCGCGTCCTGTGCGCGCGAAGTGCTCAGCGGCGGTCTCGGGTTCGGGTGGCATGAGCCTCCCCCTTCAGTTGACGACCACCATCGTTTTGACGACCTGCTCGCAGGCCGCGCGCACCCGCTGTTCGTGCGGTGAGCCGGTGCCGTACTGGCAACCGATGTGGACGCGGATCTTTCCCTGAGCGACGACGTACCAGTCGACGCGGGCACTCGGTTTGGTCTCGCGGTAGTAGATGACGGATTTGCCGGCGTACTCCGCGGCGCCGTTGAAGCCGCTGTACTTGTCCGGCTCCAGCCGGGCCAGGCCGCCGAGTTCGTCGACGAGCTTCTGTCTGTCGGCCGTCGCGTCGTAGTCCATCACGTTCTCCTGGGCGACCACGAGGTCGTCGCCGGTGAGGGAGTCGCTCGGATGGATCACCACCTGACGCTTGGCGACGCGGTCGTCGGTCTGCGTCCAGTCCAGTGGCGCGATGAAGCGGTAGTCGTACTGGGCGAGCGTCCGGCCTTCCGGCTCGGCCTCCCCGCTGTTGACCGCGAAGAGAATGCCGCCGACGATCGCCGCCACGGCCACCACGGCCCCGGCGATGATCCAGGGCGTCTTCTTGCCCTTCCCGCCACGCTCGGCGGGTTTGGCCTCACGGGCGGGCTCACCCGGCCGCCACGGCGGCGGGGGCGCGACCCCCTGCTGGCCCATCGGCGGCGACGGCGGCCCCTGCGGCCGCGTCGCGTTTAGCGGGCTAAACGCGCTCTGCGGGGGCGGGCCGGGAGGGAACGGGGGGCGCGGGGCATCGGGGCGCCGGTCGGCGGGCGCGGGAGCGCCGCCGACCCGGGAGACGGCGGAGCCCGCCAGGGATCCCGTCCGGTCCGGGTCGATCAGCACGGCACGCAGGGCACCCCTGGCGACCACGGTCTCCGGCTGATCCAGCGTGGTGGGGACGACCCCGGTCCGCTCGTGCACCAGCCTGGACACCATCGGGATCCGGCTCGACCCGCCCACGAGGAAGATCGCCGTCAGCTGCTTCGGCCGCAGCCCGGAATCGCCGATCGCGGCCACGGTCAGCTCGACCGCGCGTCCGAGCGGACCCGCGATGAGCCGCTCGAGGTCTTCCCGGGTCACATGCGCGTCGGCGAACGGCGGCGGCATGGGGACGTCGGTGTACGCGTGCCGTGACAGCGTCTCCTTCGCGCCGCGCACGTCCTGCCGCAGCACGCGGCGCCGCCGCCTGTCCGTGAGCTCGCGGCCTTCGACGAGTTTCCGCCATTCCGGCGGATCGACGGCCGACACCAGCGAACCCACGTGCTCCAGGAGCGCCTGATCGACGTCCGCTCCCCCGAAGCTCGGATCCCCCCGGGTGGCCAGCACCTGGAACCCGGCGCGTTTAGCGGGCGAACTGCGATCCGCCGGGCTGCCCGGCATGCGCTGCACCACGGAGACGTCGACGGTGCCCCCGCCGAGGTCGAGGACCGCCAGCGTGTCGCCGGGGCGGCCGCTGAACTCGACGGTGCGTTCGGAGTTGAGATCCGCCGGGGCGAACGTCGCCGCGTGGTACACCGCCGCGGCGACCGGCTCCGGCACGAGCGCGACCTGACGCGCGAGCCCGCTCGCCGCCTGGCGGAGCAGCCGGGTGCGGGTCGCGCCCCAATCCGCGGGATGGGTCAGGACGAGCAGCTCGACCTCGGCGTCACCGGCGAGCCGTCGCGCCTCGGTCACCGCGCGTTTCAGCACGGCGTGGACGACGTCGGTCACGCGCAGGACGTTGTCGCCCAGCAGCAGATCGCCCTCGTCGATCCGGCGCTTCGGGTTCGGCTCGTAGCGCGACGGGTCGACCGCCGCCTGCCGTTCCGCCTCCTGGCCGACGAACAGCGTCCCGTCCGGCGCGGCGTAGACCGCCGACGACATCAAGGGCTGCCCGTCCACCACGACGACCTGCGGCTCGCGGCCGTTGATCGAAGCGACTACGCAGGTGCTCGATGTCCCGAAGTCCACCGCAACCCGCACTGTCACAAGCCACTCCCGCAGATCGTCGTCGTCACCCCGAGCCCGGCCGGTACCTCACCTGGTTCCGCGGGAGGTCAGTCCGGCTGGATCCACGAGACCTGCATGAGCTGCTTGCCGTGCTTCCGGGTCACGAGGTTTCCTCGACCCGGCGGCATCTGGCTCGGCTTCACGTTGGCGACGAGGTTGCCCTCGTCGCGCGAGCCGTTCATGACCATACCGGGCGCCGCGATCTCCCTGAGCTTGCCGAGGATCGGGTCGAACATCGCCCGGCTCGCGCCACCACTGCGGCGGACGACGACGATGTGCAGACCGACGTCCTTCGCCTGCGCGAGGAACTCGGCGAGCGGCTTCAGCGGGTTGCTCGTCTGCGTGGCGACCAGGTCGTAGTCGTCGACGATGATGAACAGCTCCGGACCGGTCCACCAGGACCGGGTCTTCAGCTGCTCCTGCGTCACGTCCGGACCGGGGAGCCGCCGGGTCATCGACCCGTGGACGTCCTTGACCATGCTGTCGAGCTGCGCGGCGGACACCGCGTAGCCGAGCAGCTGGTCTCCGCCGACGAAGCCGAGCATCGTGCGGCGGTAGTCGACGAGGATGATGACCGCTTCCTGCGTCGTGTACCGCTCGGTGATACCCCGGGTGATCTGGCGCAGCAGGTTCGTCTTGCCCGACTCGCCGTCCGCGAACGCGTAGAAGTGCGAATCGGCCGCGAAGTCGAGGTAGATCGGCTGGAGGTCTTCCTCGTTGACACCGATCGGCACCAGCTTCGTGTTGCGCTTGGAGTCGATGGCCAGGACCTCGTCGTAGGTGACCATCTCCGGCAGCAGGCGGACCTGCGGCGCCGGGCGGCCCTTCCACGCGGCCTTGATCTTCGCCACCGCGTCGGCGACACCGGCGGCGACGTCGTCCGGGTTGCTCGATCCGTCGATGCGCGGCAGACCGGTCAGCAGGTGCAGCTTGTCCCTGGTGAGGCCGCGGCCGGGGCGGCCGGCCGGGACGTTCACCGCGACGCGGCGGTCGATGTCCGACTCGCTCGGGTCACCGAGGCGGAGCTCGAACCGGGTACCGATCATGTCCTTGATCGCCGGGCGGATGTCCGCCCACCGATTCGCCGCGATGATGACGTGCACGCCGTAGGAAAGACCCTGGGTGGCGAGCTTGGTGATCGAGGTCTCCAGCTCGTCGAAGTCGTCCCGCAGGGCCTTCCAGTTGTCGACGATCAGGAAGGCGTCACCGAAGGCGTCTTCCTCGTGCTTGATCTCGCCCCGCCGCTTGCGGTTGCGGAACTCGTTCATCGAGTCGATGCCCATGGCACCGAACCGGCCTTCCCGCTCGGTGAGCAGGGTGGTCAGTTCGGCGACGATCCGGCGGGCCTTGTCCGGCTCGCGCCGGGCGACGGCGACCCCACCGACGTGCGGCAGGCCCTGGAGACCGGCCAACGTACCGCCACCGAGGTCGAGCGCGTAGAACTGCGCTTCTTCGGGGGTGTGGGTCAGCGCCATCGACATGATCAGCGTGCGGAGCATGGTCGACTTGCCCGACTGCGGGCCGCCGACGATCACACCGTGCCCGGCGCCACCGGAGAAGTCGGCCCACAACAGGTCACGACGCTGCTCGTACGGGCGGTCGACGATGCCCATCGGCACCTGCAGCCGTCCGTTGCCGAAGAACCCGACCGGGGAAAGCCCGCGGTCGTCGGTGGGGTTCAGGTTCGGCAGCAGAGTGTCGAGCGAGTTCGGCTCCTTGAGCGGCGGCAGCCACACCTCGTGCGCGGGCGGGCCCTGGCCGATCAGCCGGGACACGATCACGTCGAGCTCACTGGGCTCGACGGCCTCCTCCGACTTGGCCTCCTCGACGGGCGCGGCCTCGATCTGCTGCGGCTCCGGTTCCTTCGGCAGTTCGACGAAGTCCGGGACGAACAGCTGCGGGCGCTTGTCGGCGCGGACCACGGTCGCGACCGGACCGGCCGCCTTGATGCCCGCGGGCCGGTACGGGCCCGAGACGTAGGAGGCCTTGAAGCGGACCAGCGTCGAGGTGTCGTACTTGAGGTAACCGCCACCCGGCACGGACGGCAGCTCGAACGCGTCGGGCACGCCGATCGCGGCACGGGATTCCGCGGCGGAGAACGTCTTCAGACCGATGCGGTAGGAAAGGTGCGAGTCGAGACCGCGCAGCTTTCCCTCTTCCAGGCGCTGCGACGCGAGGAGCATGTGCATCTGCAGCGACCGGCCCAGACGGCCGATGGCGACGAACAGGTCGATGAAGTCCGGCTTCGCGGCCAGCAGCTCGGAGAACTCGTCACAGACGATGAAGAGCGCGGGCAGCGGGTCGAGGTCGGCGCCGTTCTCGCGGGCCTTCTCGTATTCCCAGACGTTCTTGAAGTTACCGCCGTTCTTCAGCGCCTCCTGGCGCCTGTTCATCTCGCCGGCGAGCGCGTCCTTCATGCGGTCGACCAGCGTGACCTCGTCCGCGAGGTTCGTGATGACCGCGGAGACGTGCGGCGCGGAGTCCAGACCGAGGAACGTCGCACCACCCTTGAAGTCGACGAGGACGAAGTTCAGCGTGCTCGACGAATGCGTGGCGAGCATGCCCAGCACCAGCGTGCGGAGGAACTCCGACTTACCGGAACCGGTCGCCCCGATGCACAGGCCGTGCGGGCCCATGCCCTCCATCGCGGCTTCCTTGATGTCCAGCTCGACCGGCTGGCCGTACTCACCGACGCCGAACGGGACGCGGTAGCGGTCTCGCACCGGGCGCGGCCGCCAGGCCTGCTGGACGTCGAAGGTCATCGGGTCGCCGGGGATGCCCAGCAGTTCGAGCAGACCGGGGTTGGACAGCAGCGGCTCTTCCTCGGCGGCGTCCTGCGCGGCGGTGCCGACGCGGTACGGGGCGAGGAGCCGGGCCAGCGCTTCGGCCTCGACCACGCTGAGCGTGTCCGGACGGCCGAACCATTCGACGCCGCCGGCGCTGCGCGCGCCGAGCCGGTCCTCCTCGACGACCAGCCGCAGACCACGACGGGCCGCGAGGTTGCCGATGGAGTCGGAAAGGTCGATCAGGGTGACGCCGACCAGACCCTCTTCGAGGATGATCTGCTCTTCGCGGGTGACCTCGGCGTCGTCGATGATGATGACGACGTGCGGCTGGTCCGGCGCCGGTGTCGCGTTGCGGGAGAACCGCTGGCGGTCACGGAGTTCCTCGTCGAGCCACTGCTCGATCTGCGCGAGCGAGCCCGCCATCATCCGCAGCTGGCCGATACCGTCGGCGAGCGCCGGGTGCTGGGCGTGCGGCAGCCACTTCGCCCACTCCCATTCCTCCTTGGCACGGCCCGCCGTCGCGACCGCGATGAGGACGTCGTCGGGGCTGTGGAAGGTGACCAGCTGGGCCAGCATCGCCCGGGTGAGGCCGCGGGTGAGGCCGCGGTCGCCCTGCATGCTGACCGCGGCGAACCCGCGGAGGGTGATCTGGGTCGGGAGGTCCGGGACGATCGAGTGCGCGCGGACGAACCGGCGCAGCGCGAGCGTGGCGATCGGCTCCAGTTCGTCGACAGGGCCGGTCTGCGGCGGTACGAGCCGCGTCGCGAGACGGTGCGAGCTGCGGCCGACACGGAGGTGGAGGAAGTCCTGGTCGTTCTGGCGGCGTTCCCACATGCGGCGGCTCGCGGCCAGCGACCACAGGGTCTGCGGGTCGGGGTGGACCCATTCGAGAGCTGCGCGCTGGTCGACCATGGCCTCGCGGGCCCTGTCGCGCATCTGGCCGAGGTAGCGCAGGTAGTCCTTGCGGTCCTCGTCCATCTCGGCCTTTTTGGCGCCGCCGCCCTTGCCCGCGCCGCCGGCCATCATGCCGACGGTGCTGAGCACCATCATGCCGCCCATCATCATCATCATGGGATTGCGTCCACCCGTGGTGAACATGAAGATCATCATCCCGATGGAGGCGACGATCATCACCGCGGGAAGCAGCTTCATGACGATGTTGCCCGGGATGGTGCGGGGCACCTCAGGCGGCGGTTCGAGATGCACCTCGCCGCCCGGCGGCCGCGGCGCCGCCAGGCGCGGTGACTTCTTGAACTGCAGCGTGCTCATCGAAGGACCCCTCTTCAAACTCGACGATGGCGGCCACCGTTGGTGCGCGTACGGGTGCGCGAGACAACCTATCGAACGTGGCCGGTGAAATCCGGACAACGCCGAGAACGGCCCCGACCGGGACCATACGCACGCCAGGAGTGTAGGGCTCCGGCCGCGCCGACGTGCGTTTAGCGGGCTAACTGCGATCCGGCGCCCCAGACGTCCGACGTGCGTTTAGCCCCCTAATCGCGATCCGGCGGTCTGGGGGCACCCAGGTGCCCGGGGCTCGGGCGCATCGCGTTTAGCCCGCTAAAGTCGACGCGCCGGCAGCCGGTGAGCGGGGCTCGGAGGTCGCCTCTCTTACTTTTGCCGGTCTTTTTCCGACAGTCGATGATGTGGGCACCCGGGTTCGGTATAGGTTCCCCCGGGAGCAGACTCTCAGGGCAGGGGGAAGGCAGTGGCAACGGGCACGACGGTATTCAGCAGGGTGACGGTGGTCGCGCCACGCACCCGGATCGACGTGGCTTTGCCGGCTGACGTCGCGGTGGCGGACCTGCTGCCCATGCTGTTGGAGATGGCGAAGGAGGCGACGCCGGACGGCGGCGCCCGCCACGGCGGCTGGGCACTGGCGAAGCTGGGCGACGCGCCACTCGACCCGAGCCGGACCCTCGCGTCCCTCGGTGTCGTCGACGGCGAGCTGCTTCAGCTGCGCAAGCGCAACGAGAACCCGCCGCCCCCGCTGTACGACGACGTCGTCGACGCGATCGCCGAGTCGTCTCCGGACAGCTTCCGTCCGTGGACCAAGGAGACGGCGCGCCGCTTCGGGCACATCGCGGGCGGCCTGGCGCTGTTCTTCGCGGCCCTCGCGCTCTTCACCAGTGGCTCCTTCTACGGCGGCAACGCACTCGCCGCCGCGATCGCCGGCGGTGTCGGCGCCATCGCGTGCGTCGCGATCGGCGCGACGCTCGCCAAGGCCTACCAGGCCGAGGCGACCGGTGTGCTGATCGCCGCGGCGGGCGGTCTGCCGCTGGCGTTCGTCAGCGGGTTCTACATCGTGCCGGGGCTGTCCCTGTGGGCGAACCTGCTGCTCGCGAGCACCCTCGTGATCATCGTGGCGGCGGTCTGCATCCTCGTCATCGGGCACGGGATCACCACCTTCATCGCGGCCGCCACGACGGCCACGATCTCGGCGCTGACCTTCCTGGCCGCGACGCTCATCGACACCCCGATCGCCGGGATCGCCGCCGGCGCCACCGCGTTCTCGCTGGCCTGCATCTCGATCCTGCCCCGCGCGACGATCAAGCTCGCGGCCCTGCCGACGCCGCACGTTCCCGGCAGCGCCGAAGAGCTCAAGGAAGACTCGGGCTTCCCGGACTACCGCGCCATCGAACGCCGCACCGCGGTCGCCCACGAGTACATGACCGGTCTGCTGACCGGTTGCGGCGCGGCCACGGCGCTGTTCGCGATCATCGCCTCGACGTCGCCGACGATCTTCGGCCCGATCCTCGGCGTGATCGCCACGCTGGTCCTGCTCCTCAGGGCGCGGGCGTACGCGAACGGCGCGCAGGCCATCGCCCTGCTGACCACCGGCATGGTGTCCGGCGCGGGCATCCTGCTCGGCTGGATGTGGTCGGCGAGCCCGCTGAACCGCGTTCTGTTCGTGTTCGGCGCGCTGCTGCTGATCGGCGCCGGCGCGCTCGTGGTCGGCGTGATCTTCCCGAACCAGCGCTTCTCGCCGCCGCTTCGGCGGACCGTGGAGATCTTCGAGGCCGTCTTCATCGCGACGGTGCTGCCGCTGGCCCTCGGCGTCATGGATCTCTACACGACGCTGCGCCACCTCAACTTCAAGTGACGACCCGATCGGATGATGCTCTGATGGCCGTAGCGCGGAAGTCCAGGGGGACGCGCGTCCGCCACTTCGGCCTCGCCGGACGTACCGGAACGGTGCTGCTGGCGGCCGGTATCGGTGTTCTCTCGCCGGCGTCGGTGGCGCTTCCCGCGTGGGCGCAGCAAAGCAGCGTCGCGCCGGATGCCGGCGGCTACTACGCGACCCCGCCTCCGGTGGACAAGTCCAAGAAGCCGGTCGACGAGGGCAAGCCGGACAAGACCTACGAGAAGAAGACCGAGTGCGTCCAGCGCAGCAAGCTCGGCGGCGACCAGGTCGACATCAAGAACCGGCCTTGGGGCCAGGAGTATCTGCAGATCGAAAAGGTGCACCAGCTGATGCGCGGCGCCACCGGTTCGGTCGGCGCGAACGTCAAGGTCGCGGTGATCGACACCGGCGTCTCCGCGCACCCGTACTTCAAGAACCCCGTCGAATCGGGTGGCGACTACGTCGCGACTCCAGGCGGTGGCAAGGCACCGGGTCTCGAAGACTGCGATGGCCACGGCACCGAGGTGGCGGGGATCATCGCCGCGAACCCGCCCGACGCCAGCATCGGGTTCCGAGGGGTCGCGCCGGACGCCACGATCATGTCGATCCGCCAGTCCAGCCAGAACTACGAGGAAGCGGAGAAGAAGGAAGAGCCGCCGGCGCCGCCGGCTTCGTCCAACTCGGCTCCTCCTGCCTCATCGAACAATCCGGGCTCGCAGCTTCCGCCGTCCTCTGGGAACGGCGCTGTCGGCGGAACCGCGCCGGGCCAGGACAAGGGCGGACGTCAGCAAGGCCAAGGCAAGACCGCGGGCACGCTGAAGACGCTCGCGCAGGCCGTGGTCAGGGCTGTCGACAAGCGCGCCAACGTGATCAACATGTCGGTCGACAACTGCCGTCCGGCCACCGGTGGCATCACCGAAGGCGAGCAGCAACTGCAGGCGGCGGTGAACTACGCCGTCGACAACAACGTGGTCGTCGTCGCGGCGGCGGGCAACGCCGGCGACAAATGCCCGCAGAACGACCAGCCGGATCCCAAGGCGCCCAAAACGATCGTCACGCCGCCGTGGTTCGCCGAAGACGTGCTGTCGGTCGCGGCGATCGACGACACCGGCGGTGTGGCGGAGTTCAGTGTGCACGGGCCGTGGGTCAGCGTCGCCGCTCCGGGCACCAAGATCATTTCGCTGGACCCGGCGGAAGGGTCCAGCAGCCTCGCCAACCTGACCATCGAGGGCGGTAAGGACCCCGGTCCCATTCAAGGGACCAGTTTCGCCGCCCCGTATGTAGCCGGTGTGGCCGCTCTTGTGCGCGCGAAGTTCCCGGGGCTGAGCGCTCGTGACGTGATGACCCGGATCAAGGCGACGGCGCAGCACCCCGCGGCGCCCGGCGGACGGGACAACTTCGTCGGCTTCGGCGTCATCGACCCGATCGCCGCGCTGACCGCGATCGTGCCGTCGGAGGCGGACAAGGCCAAGCCGGTCCAGCTGCCCGCGAATCTGCCGCCCGCGAACGACCGTGACCCCGCCCCGATGATCGTCGCGCTCGCCGGCACCGGCGGGGGCCTGGTGGCGCTGCTCGTCACGCTGTTCGTAGTGCACTCGGTCCGCCGCAACCGGCCGACCGCCTCACCAGGCCGCAAAACCCCGTAGCACTTGCGTTTAGCGGGCTAAACGCGATCTGACCCGGACTCGCCACAGAGCCGCCCAGATCGCGTTTAGCCCGCTAAAGTCGCTCGGCCCTGGGGCCTTACTTGGCGGGCTTGGGTTTCGGAGCGGGCTTCGGCGGGGTCTCGTCCTCGCCGATCACGGGCGGGACGACCTGGCCGGGCTCACCGACCACATCGGACGGCTTCGAAGCGGGCCGCGTCTTGGACTGGTGAGCCGTCTGGCCGCCACCGCCCATGCCGCCCATCCCCATCATCGGCGCCATTCCCATCGGCATCATCGCCGAGCCGGCCCCGGCGACACCCGATCCATGCGCCGGAGCGGCCTGCACGGGCGCGACCTCCGGGATCGGCGCCTGCCCTTGCTCGATCAGCGGTTCCTGCGATCCGGTCTGCCTGCCTTCGGCCGCGGACGGCGACGTCGATTGGTCGTCGGACCCGGCACCGGAATCGGCCTCGACGGTGGCCTTCTCCTGGACCGGTGCACCCGGCGCCTCGGAATCGTCGTGGAGCTTGAATTCGTCCTGCGGGTACCGGTGAGTGATCTCGATACTCCGCGAGCCGGCGTCGGGATCGTCGACGCCGTCGCAAAACCGCACGAAGTCCTCGAGGACGTTGCGAGCGGCTTCGAAGAGCGCCTTGGCCGACTCCTGCGCCTCCTCCAGCTGGGTACGCGCCCGCCGCACGCCGCCGACCGGCAGCATCGCGGTCTCGGAGGTCAGTTCCGCCGTGTCGACGAGGACCTCGACGAGGTCGGTCAGGATGCGACGGATCGACAGCACCAGTTCGTCGAGCGAACTCGCCAACGTGGTCAGGGCGTCTTCGACGTCAGAGCCGGCGGCGTGGATGTCCACGATGTACGCGACGAACGCGTCGGCGTCCTTGCCGGACCACCCGGCGTCGAGGCGCCCGAGGTCCTCGGACAGCTCTTTCGAAACGTTTCCTGCGGTCTTCGCCGCTTTCCGGAGGAGATCCGCCTCGTTCTTCAAGTCCTCCCAGCGCCCCGCCAGCGGGGTCAGGTAGGTCTCGACCGGATCGATCAGCCCCAGGTGGCCGGACAGCTCCGAAACGAAGGCGAGATGCGGTGCCGCGGCCTCGACCAGCTCTTCTCCGCCCGAGCCCGTCGCGTTTAGCGGGCTAAACGCGCTCGGGGGCGGCTCGGGAGCGGACGGACGCGCGGCCGCCATCGGGTGCGGGATGGAATCCGTCGGGTTCTCCGATTCGGCGATCATGCGGTTCAGAGCTCCACGGCGCGCTTGATCATCTGCGCTGCCTCGTCGTCGTGCCCGGCATGCCGCGCGGTCACCGTGTGCAGGGCCTCGGACGCCGACCTCAGCGCGGCCGCGCCCTCCACCAGCTGACGTTGGATGGCCTCGGTCGCACGCCGATACGACGCACCGAGGCCCAATTCCTCCCCCAGCGTGCCGTGGGACTCGACGGTGACACCCTCACCGGTCACCTCCGCGGCCGCCAGGTCGAGCTCTCCGGCGGCCGCGTCCACCCGCTTCGCATAGTCACCGACGACGCTGCCGTCGATCTTCAGGCCGGCCACTGCACCCTCCACTCACCCGATACCGCTCGGGCGTTGAGACGCTCGCGCCGTCCGGCGGGTTCCCGTGATCAGTTACCCGCCGGCGCCTGCTGCGACTGCGTGGCGACCGAGCCTGCCCTGTCGTCGATCGGCACCGTGTCGAACGTCCGGAGCACGTCCTGCGTGTTCAGCGAAGCGCCGGTGGGCAGGATCCTTACGATGGCCTCCGGCGCCGGAACGCGCTTGTTGAGCCCGATCGAATCCGCCGTTACGGCGTCCGGGACGCCGTAACGGATCCCGCGATCGGAGATCAGCTGGATCGGCCCCTTGTCGAAGGTCTCCTTGCCGGTCGCCGACTGGACGACGGCCGCGAAACCGGGCTCCATGTAGAAGCTGTTGATCGGCGCGCCGACCGGACCGGGGGTGCCGATCTTGACGCCGGGCGCGGATCCGTCGGCGTTCCTGCCCTTCGGCAGCTTGTCGTCGACGAACACCGCCGTGTGCCCGTCCCGGCTGGCACCTTCACCCGTGATGGACCAGCTCAGGCAGGAGACCCGGGAACCCTGGGTCGCGTTGAGCACCGTCGGCACGGTCTGCGGGTAGGCGTCGAGCTCGACGACCTGGGAGACACGCGTGAGGTTACGGATCTTCCCCAGCGGCACGGACATGACCGAAGTGCTGCCGTCGTTCTTCCCGGTCTGCACGATGTCGGCGACCGCCGGCGAAATGGTCTGGATTCCTTCCTTCGTGATGAGGTAGAAGTCCTTCCGCCCTTCGGCTTGCTCCGTCGAGAAGACGTCGCCGACCTTCATGCCTTCGATCTCGTAGTTGGGGCTCTCGCCCTTGCCCGGGACCTCCGGGAGCTTCAGCTCCGGCACCTCGGGGATCGCGTCCAGCAGACCCTGCGAGATACCGCGAGGCTGATCGGACAGCTTCAGCGCGGAACGGACGGCGTTCGCGTCGGGCTTGATTTCGGCCTTGACTGCGTTCGCGTTCCGGGCGTTGGGGTCCGGCGTCTGCCGGTAGATCAGGTACTCGCGGCCGTTGGCGCCCTTGGCCAGCAACGCCTCGTTCTGACCGAGTTCACGGCTCCCGAGCTGCTTCACGCCCGCGTAGACGGTCGTCTCCGTCTTCGAGAGATCCGGCTGGGGCACCGTCGGGTCGTACATGACCTCGTCGCACACACCCCATTCCGGGGACACGCGCTGAGTGTCCGTCGGCATCAGCTGCGGGCCGTTGGGGATGCCCATGAGCTGGCCGCGGGGAATGTTCTTCAGCTGTTCATCGGAAACGACTGTGGGGTTCTTCACTTCGGAGGCCTGCGTTGGCCCGGAAGGCTTGCCGCCCGACTGCTGGGCCCCTTGTTTCGACTGCGCGATGATCAGCAGCCGCGCGGAGGCGAGGTTGAAGGTCGGAATCAGTTTCTTCGGGTTCCCGGCGACGACGTACACCGTTCCGGACTGTTCGCCGATGACGATGTTGCCCGCGTCCGGCACGGAGGGCTTCGGGCTCAGCAGGCCCCAGATGACGAAGACCAGGACGCCCAGCGCGGCCAGCACGACACCCACGATGGTGGCCCGCGTGTGCGTGCGCATCGGGTCGTGGAGCATGACGGCGTCGCGACGGACCAGCGCGGATTGCATCCGTCGCAGAACGAACTGATAAGCCTGAACTTGAGACTTAGTAGTCGGTGTTGATGGCATTCTCGACCTACAGTCCTCCCCGTCGCGGTACGGTTCCGCAGGATAGCCGTACGGGGACCGTCTGGTGTGGGGTTTCTACCAACTCCAGCTAGTGTCAAGTTCCTCGGGACCGGCTTTCCGGGTACGCAGCAAGCACGAGGGGAAGAGAAAGCGCGGATGTCCGTCACCACTCCTCCACGTCCGCCCGGCCCTCCGGGGTCTCAACCTCCTGGTCGTCCGCCGGGGCCGCCGCCAAGGCCCGGCAGACCGGGTGGTCCGGGCGGCCCGGCCGGAGGCCCGGGAGGTCCCGGTGTTCCTCGCGGTCCCGGGGGCCCAGGCGGCCCTGGAGGTCCTGGCGGACCGCAGGGTCCTGGCGGCCCCGGTGGTCCGGGAGGCCCCAAGGGACCCGGTGGCCCCGGCGGACCTGGTGGTCCGGGAGGCCCCGGCGGGCCTGGCGGCCCGGGCGGTCCTCCGTCCGGCGGCCCCGGCCCGCAGTCCGGTCCTCCGCCCGCTCCGGCGACGCGGATCGCCGCGCCCGCGCGACGCCGGACCGGCGGGATCAACCTCGGCCCGCTGCCGGTGGCGAACCTGGTCGTGCTCGAACTCGGGCTCGCGATCGGCCTCGTCCTGCTCGCGATCGACATGAAGCTGAAGTACGTCGCGATCGGCGTGCTCGTGTTCGCGCTCATCATCGCGTTCCTGCGCTGGGGCGGCCGTTGGTTCACCCAATGGGCTGGACTCACGATGCGGTACATGTTCCGTTCACACGATCGTGTGGCGAATCCGCTTCCGCCGAGCAGCATCGAGTCGCTCGCCGCCGAAGAGGACGCCGTCACCGGCCCGGACGACGCCCGCGTGAACCTGCTTCGCCTCGCCGTCCCCGATCTCGTCGTCGCGCACGGCGTGGATCACGAACGCCAGCAGGTCGGCATCGCGTGGAACGACGGGACGTGGACCGCCGTCCTGCTCGTCGAACCCGCGCCCGCGCTGATCACCCAGGCGGGTGGAGCGCCGAGCCTGCCGCTGTCCGCGCTCGCGCCGTGCCTCGAAGACCGCGGCGTGGTCCTCGACTCGATCCAGATGATCTGGCACTGCTACCCGGGCAGCGCCGCGCTTCCGTCGGACTCGCCCGCCCTCAGCTCCTACATGGAGGTGCTCGGCCCGCTTCCCGCGGCCGCGCGGCGTACGACATGGGTCGCCATCCGCCTCGATCCGCGCCGGTGCCCGGCCGCCATCCGCGAACGCGGCGGCGGCGTCGTCGGTGCGCACCGCGCGCTGATCGGCGCGCTCTCGCGGGTGCGCAACGCCCTGGAGTCACAGGGCGTGCCGACGCGGCCGCTCGACCCGGACGAGCTGCTGCGGTCCAGCATTTCGGCCGCGGAACTGACCGCGGTCGCCGGTTCGCAGGGGAAGGTCGGCCTGCAGGAACGCTGGACCGGCGTCACAGCGGCAGGAATCGGGCACGCGAGCTACGCGATCACCAGCTGGCCGAAGGGCAAGATCAGCGGCAGCCTGAACGCGTTGACCAGTGTCCGCGCGCTGTCGGCGACGGTGGCGATGTCGATCTCGCCGTCCGCGGACGAGGGCAAGATCGGTCTGCGCGGAATCGTTCGCCTGAGCGCGCGGAACCCGCGTGAACTGGACGCGGCCGACCAGCGGCTGCAGGGCGTCTCGGACCGGCTGGGTGTGACGCTGACGCCGCTGCGCGGCCTGCAGATCTCCGGGTTCTCCGCGACTTTGCCGATCGGAGGCACGGCATGAGCACCCGTATGCGCGACGCAGGCCAGAGCGCCGGTGTCGCCCCGGAATTCACCGTCGATCCGGCGATGCTCGACGCGATCAGCCCGTCGGGTGACCGCGGCGGGATCGTCCTCGGCTCCGGGCTCAAGGGTGAGCCGCTGACGATCTCCGCGCTGCGCTCGGCACCGACCCGGATCGTGCTGGTCGGTGGGCTCTACCTGGCTCGCCAGGTGGCGTTGCGGGCGATGGCGGTCGGGGCGTGGGTCGTCGTGGCGACCGGACGTCCGGCCGCGTGGCAGGTGCTCCCCCAGGCCGCGGGGAACCAACCGAACGGCAGGCCTTCGCCGCTGGTGCAGATCCGGCGGCTGTCGCCGGTGGACCTCCCGCGGCCGTCCGAGGACGCGCCGCTGCTGGTGGTGACCGACGGCGGTCCGACACCGCAGGACCTGTTCCCGCCGCGGTCGCCGTGGCAGACGACGGTCTACGTGCTGCCGTACCTGCACCCGCAGGCCGGGGCGACCGCGAACGCGGCCGACCTGGTGCTGATGCAGCGGCTCCCGCCGGGCCAGGCCGAACTCGCCGCCCGTATCTGGCGGCTCCCGCCCCAGATGATGAAGCAGCTCACGACGTTGAAGGACGACCAGGTCGTCGCCCTTGGCCGCAACCTGTGGCGTCCTCTTCGCCTGGTCACCACGGCGAAAGAACAGCAGATCCTTGGCCCTGTGCGCCGAGGCGACTAACCCGGCCCGCGTCGACTTTAGCGGGCTAATCGCGCTCTTCGGGGGCACTGTCCACATCGGACGGTGCCCCTTTCGCGTGCCGCCGCGTCGCGTTTAGCCCCCTAAACGCGATCCGAGACGCGGGGTTTGTCAGTCAAGGGGCAATGGCGCTACCTGTGGATAAGCCGGGTGTTGTGGATAAATCGCCCTGAAATGGCGGTGATGAACTCGGGTTGTCGGTCTTGTCGGCCACGGTGTCGATATGACCAAACCCTTCGATTCATCCCATCTCCCCGATGTCTTCCGCGGATCGGAAGCACGCAAGGCGGGCCTCATCACGGCCAGCCAGCTACGCGGTTCGAGCGTCCGGCGGCTGTTTCAGGACGTCTACACGCGCGCCGGCGTCGAGGTCACACACGAGCTGCGATGCCGAGGCGCCACACTGCTGGCACCTCCGGAAGCTGTCCTGACCGGGCGATCGGCCGCGACCGTTCACGGTGTCGAACTGGCCAAACCCAACGATCCCGTCGAGATGATCGTGCCGGAGAAGAATCGCTTCGGCCCGATCGTCGGCATCAAAGTCCGGCGGACAGAGGTCAAACCCGAAGAATCAAGACCCTGGAACGGCATTCGCATCGCGCGGAAACGCCGAATAGCACTGGACTTGCTCCTGCGGCTTTCTCCGCGCAAGTCTGGATGGGTGCGACGGCTCCGCATCGGCGTCCCGGATCTGGACCAGTACATGAGAGCCGAGAACCTGACCGATCTGCACCTCAACGGCGAGTTCTACGGTCGCCGCAATAGAGGAATTCGCTTGGCCAGGCATGCTTTACGCCTTTCCGATCCACGTGCGGAGTCGCCCCCGGAATCGGAGCTCCGCATCGTGCTGGCCGCCGGCGACATCACGGCGACGCCTCAGGTCGAGGTCACGTCCCGGACCGGCCGTTTCCTCGCTCGTCTCGACCTCGCGGACGAGAAGTTCCGGGTCGCCATCGAGTACGACGGCCGATGGCACAACACACCGAAGGAACAGGCCTATGACCGCAAACGTCGAAGACGCGTGGAGGCCGAGGGATGGCGATTCGTCGTCGTCACCGCGGAAGACCTGGCGAACGACTTCAAAGGCGTCGTCGAAGCCGTCTGGCAGGCCCGCCGCGGCGCGTTTAGCCCACTAAAGGCGCCGCGTCCGGGTCAAGAGGGGGTGCGCATGGCGCGCGTTTGATCGGCACGCGCGGCAAGTTCGGCGTCTGGTGGGTAGTCGACGGCCATCAACGTGAGGCCGTGCGCGGGAGCGACAGCACTGTCGCGCGTCCGGCTCTCCAAAACGTCACCCGGCCAGCCCAGCGGGCGTCGGCCGTCACCGACCAAGAGCAGTGCCCCCACCAGACTGCGCACCATGGAATGACAGAAGGCGTCGGCGGAGACCTCGACCTCGACCGCGTGCGGTCCGGTCCGTCGCCACACAAGCCGCTGCAGTTCGCGAATGGTCGTTCCGCCTTCACGCTGCTTGCAGAAGGCCGCGAAGTCCTGCAGCCCCAAGAGAGCCGCTGAAGCCTCGTTCATCGCGTCCACCGACAGCGGACGGCCCCAAGCCAGAGTGTCGTGACGCCGCAACGGATCCACGCCCCACGGCGCGTCCGAAACGCGGTAGAGGTAGTGACGTCGCACGGCCGAGAACCGCGCGTCGAACCCAGGTGCCGCCACTCGGGCATCCAGCACCCGCACGTCCCCCGGCAGGTACCGATTCCAGCGATGCCGCATCCGCCCCAGGTCAGGAATGCCCTGCTCGTCCAGTTCCAGGCGGCCGGATCGCGTTTTGCCCGCTAAAGGCGACACGTCGGCGTGGACCACCTGGCCGGCCGCGTGCACACCGGCATCGGTGCGGCCGGCGACGACGACGGACTTCGGGACCGAGGCTCCTGGAGGCTGCTTAGCGAGCGCCTCTTCGAGGACTCCCTGCACCGTGCGCCGCCCGGGCTGCCGCGCCCAGCCGGAGAAGTCGGTCCCGTCGTAGGAAACGTCCAGACGCAGACGAACGAGCCCGCCCTCCGCAGTGGGAGTGGCGGGCTCGTCCGGGGTGTTCGGTGCCGTCAGGACGTCAGTCCTTCTTGCTGTCCGCGTCCGCGGCGGGGGCCTCAGCGGCCTCGTCGGCGGCGGGCGCCTCGGTGGCCTCCGGAGCCTCGGTGGCGGCCGTGTCGGCAGCCTCAGTGGCCTCGGTGGTCTCCTCGGCGGCCGGGGCGGCAGCCTTCGGCTCGTCCTTGGCGAACTTCGTCTTGCGCGCGGCCTCGGCCTCGGCGGTGACGGTCTTCTCGGCCACCAGCTCGATGACGGCCATGGGGGCGTTGTCGCCCTTGCGCGCCATCGTCTTGGTGATCCGGGTGTAGCCACCCGGACGCTCCGCGAAGAACGGACCGATCTCGGCGATCAGCTTGTGCACGACATCCTTGTCGCGCACGATGCGCTGGATCTGACGACGGTTGTGCAGGTCGCCCCGCTTCGCCTTCGTGATCAGCTTCTCGGCCAGCGGGCGCACCCGCCGGGCCTTCGCCTCGGTCGTCGTGATCTTGCCGTGCTCGAACAGCTGGGTGGCCAGGTTGGCCAGGATCAGCCGTTCGTGCGCGGGCGACCCGCCGAGACGGGGTCCCTTTGTGGGGGTGGGCATCGGTTCTCCTCGTTCAGCTCACAGCTGAAGGCCGGCGCTCCCCCACCCGACCGGTGAGGGAGCCGTAGCTGGCCTTACAGCTGCTCCGTCTCTGCGTAGTCCTGGCCATCGTCGTGGCCGTTGTCCGAAATTCCGTCCGTGATGCTGTCGACGCCTTCGGACCAGCCTTCACCGTCGTAGCTGGCCGCGGCCGCGGTCGGGTCGAACCCGGGCGGGCTGTCCTTCAGCGCGAGGCCGAGACCGACGAGCTTGAGCTTGACCTCGTCGATCGACTTCGCACCGAAGTTGCGGATGTCCAGCAGGTCGGCCTCGCTGCGCGAGACCAGTTCGCCGACGGTGTGGATGCCCTCGCGCTTGAGGCAGTTGTACGACCGGACGGTGAGGTCCAGGTCCTCGATCGGCATCGCGTAGGCGGCGATGGTGTCCGCCTCCTGCGGCGACGGGCCGATCTCGATGCCTTCGGCGTCGACGTTCAGCTCGCGCGCGAGACCGAACAGCTCCACCAGCGTCTTACCGGCCGACGCGACAGCGTCCCGCGGCGTGATCGACGGCTTCGTCTCCACGTCCAGGATCAGCTTGTCGAAGTCGGTGCGCTGCTCGACACGGGTCGCCTCGACCTTGTAGGTCACCTTCAGCACCGGGGAGTAGATGGAGTCGACCGGGATCCGGCCGATCTCCGCGCCCGCCTGCTTGTTCTGCAGGGCCGGAACGTAACCGCGGCCGCGCTCGACGACGAGCTCGATCTCGAGCTTGCCCTTGCCGTTCAGCGACGCGATGTGCAGATCCGGGTTGTGCACGGTGACACCGGCCGGGGGCACGATGTCGGCGGCGGTGACCTCACCGGGGCCCTGCTTGCGCAGGTACATGGTGACCGGCTCGTCCTCTTCCGAGGAGACCACGAGCTCCTTGAGGTTCAGGATGATGTCGGTGACGTCTTCCTTCACCCCGGGAACGGTGGTGAACTCGTGCAGCACGCCGTCGATGCGGATGCTCGTCACGGCCGCGCCCGGAATGGACGACAGCAGCGTGCGCCGCAGCGAGTTGCCGAGCGTGTAGCCGAAGCCGGGCTCCAGCGGTTCGATGGTGAACCGGGAGCGGGTCTCGTTGACCGTCTCTTCGCCGAGAGCCGGTCGCTGGGAAATCAGCATCTTTCCTAATTCCTTTCCAAACGGCGCCCGCCATATGACACCGAAAGGGATGGCGAAGCGGCGGCGCACTCCGGGCGCCGCCGCCCGTGCCCACATCGGGCCGGGGAAACCCCGGCCCGATGGTGGATCACTTCGAGTAGAGCTCGACGATCAGCTGTTCCTGAACCGGAACATCGATCTGAGCGCGCTCCGGGAGCTGGTGGACCAGCACACGGAGGTTGGACGGAACGACCTGGAGCCACGCGGGAACGGGACGCTCGCCGAACGACTCCTTGGCCGCGACGAAGGGCAGCATCGCGAACGACTTCGGCCGCACGTCGATGATGTCCCACTTCGTGACCTGGTAGGACGGGACGTTGACCTTGACGCCGTTGACCAGGAAATGGCCGTGGCTCACCAGCTGACGCGCCTGACGGCGGGTGCGGGCGATGCCGGCGCGGTAGATCACGTTGTCCAGACGGGACTCGAGGATCTGCAGCAGGTTCTCACCGGTCTTACCCGGACGCCGGACGGCTTCCTTGTAGTACCGGACGAACTGACGCTCGAGAACGCCGTAGGTGTAGCGAGCCTTCTGCTTCTCCTGCGACTGCAGGAGGTACTCGGACTCCTTGATGCGCCCGCGGCCGTGCTGGCCCGGCGGGTAGGGGCGACGCTCGAAAGCCTGGTCGCCGCCGATGAGGTCAACCTTGAGGCGACGCGAAATACGCGTCGCGGGGCCGGTGTAACGAGCCATTTCTTCTTACTCCTCCCCGTTCCTCAGACCCGGCGCCGCTTGGGCGGGCGGCAGCCGTTGTGAGGCTGCGGGGTCACGTCCTGGATGGTGCCGACCTCGAGGCCGGCCGCCTGCAGCGAGCGGATCGCCGTCTCGCGACCCGAACCCGGGCCCTTCACGAAGACGTCGACCTTCTTCATGCCGTGCTCGGCAGCCTTGCGGGCGGCGTTCTCGGCGGCCATCTGCGCGGCGAACGGGGTGGACTTACGCGAGCCCTTGAAGCCCACGTGACCACTCGACGCCCACGCGATCACGGCACCGGTCGGGTCCGTGATCGAGACGATGGTGTTGTTGAAGGTGCTCTTGATGTGCGCGTGACCGTGCGCGACATTCTTCTTTTCCTTGCGGCGGACCTTCTTGGCCCCCGCCGCAGTACGAGACTTCGGTGGCATGTTCTGAGGGTTCTCCTGTTAGCGCGCGTTCTCTTGGTGAGCGGCGACCGCTTCGGCCTGTCCGCGCCGGATGATCGAACCGGCGTCGGTGTACAGGTTGCGGAGCGCCATCGGGCGGGCGTAGAGCGCCTTGGGCGAGACACAAGCCGAGCCGCGGCGGTGGACGCCGCCCATACGCACGACCTTCTTGCCCTGGACGCTCACTTCTTGCCAGCCTTCTTCTTGCCGGCGACCGTCTTCTTCGGACCCTTACGGGTGCGGGCGTTCGTCTTGGTGCGCTGACCACGGACGGGAAGTCCGCGACGCCAGCGAAGGCCCTCGTAGCACCCGATCTCGATCTTCCGACGGATGTCGGCGTTCACCTCACGGCGAAGGTCACCCTCGACCTTGAAGTTCTCCTCGATGTAGACCCGCAGCTTGGCGAGGTCGTCATCGCTCAGATCCTTGACGCGAGTGTCCGCGTTGAGCTCGGCAGCCGCGATGAGCTGCTTCGAGCGGGTACGGCCGATGCCGTAGATGTAGGTCAGCGCGATCTCCAACCGCTTTTCGCGGGGGAGGTCTACGCCAGCGAGTCGTGCCATTGGCGTTGATGCTCCTTCATAGAATTCATCTCCAGGTCTGCTCCCCGTCCGGTCCCGGGACCGACTCGCCTGTCGTGCCCTCTGCTTGCGCTTCGGGTGTCCCGGCCTCGGCCTGAAGTCCGAGGGTGAACCGGGCCGTTCGCACGGCCCGGCAGGTGCGGGGAGATTGTGTAGCCGTCAATCCACTCTGTACGAGTGCGAGTGATCAGCCCTGCCGCTGCTTGTGCCGCAGGTTCTCGCAGATCACCATGATCCGGCCGTGACGGCGGATCACCTTGCACTTGTCGCAGATCTTCTTGACGCTCGGCTGGACCTTCACGTCTCCTGCTCTCCTGCTTGTGCTAACTCGTCGTGATCACTTGTAGCGGTAGACGATGCGACCACGTGACAAGTCGTAGGGCGAGAGCTCCACGACAACCCTGTCCTCGGGCAGGATGCGGATGTAGTGCTGCCGCATCTTGCCGCTGATGTGTGCAAGGACCTTGTGGCCGTTCTCCAACTCGACGCGGAACATCGCGTTGGGGAGCGGCTCGACTACGCGGCCTTCGACCTCGATGGCCCCGTCTTTCTTGCCCATGTCCTCCGCATTTCCTGTCGCTACACTGTGTGATCAGTCAAAGCTTGAGTGCTTGGCTGGGTGGTGCATCGGCACACTCCTGCCCGGGTCCAATGTCCGTTCGCGAGAAATCACGAGCGCGCAGGATCCGGGCGCGATGAGTACACCGACTTGACAGTGTACGCAACCCGTGTCGTGAGCCCCAAACGGGGGGTGACTGTGTTAGGTGCCCTCTGAGGCCGCCCTGGGCGACCAACCCCATCATACGCCCGCGCCGACCTGCGTTTAGCGGGCTAATCGTGCTCCGATGGGGCCTGGACCTGGAGCGCTCGGCGGCCGAGGTGCACCCGATGGGGGCAGCGGGCGGGCGCCTCAACGGCGGTCCGAGGCGCTGCGCCGGCCAGCGGGCCGACCTGCGTTTAGCGGGCTAATCGCGCTCCGGGAGGCCGATCGCCTTTAGCGGGCTAAACGCGATCCGGGGCCCCACCTGCGTTTAGCGGGCTAAACGCGCTCCGGCGGGCGAAGGGGCAGGTCAGGCGTCTTCGGGGGCGGTCAGTACCCAAGGGCCGTCATCGGTGATGGCGACCGTGTGCTCCCAGTGCGAGGCCCGCGAGCCGTCCGCGGTCACGACGGTCCATCCGTCCTCGAGCTCGACGGTCTCCCCACCGCCACCGGTCAGCATCGGCTCGATCGCGAGCGCCATACCGGTCTTGAGCCGCGGCCCCTTGCCCGGTTTGCCCAGGTTCGGCAGGAACGGGTCCATATGCATCTGGCGCCCGATGCCGTGGCCGCCGTACTCGACGATCATCCCGTACTCGACGCCGTCTTCCCGGCCTGCTTTCTCGGCGGCGGTCTGCACCGCGTGCGAGATGTCCGTGAGCCTGCCACCGGACGACACCGCGGCGATCCCGGCCCACATCGCCGCCTCGGTGGCGGCCGAAAGCGCGAGATCCGCCTTCGACACCTCACCGATCGCGAGCGTGACCGCGGAGTCGCCGTGCCAGCCGTCGAGGATGGCGCCACAGTCCACGGAGATGATGTCGCCGTCGTTCAGGATCTGCGTCTTCGACGGGATGCCGTGGACGATCTGCTCGTTCACCGAAGCGCAGATCGACGCCGGGAAGCCGTGATACCCCTTGAACGAGGGCACCGCGCCGGCGTCGCGGATCGTCTGCTCGGCGAGCTCGTCGAGATCGGCCGTGGTCACCCCCGGCTTGGCGATCTCGCGCACCGCGGTGAGGGTGCGCCAGACGACCAGTCCGGCGGCGCGCATCGCCTGGAGCTCGCCAGGGGTCTTGATTTCGATCATGCGCCCACGACGAAGCCGTTGCAGTACACGCAGTCCTCCGAGATTCACGTGCGGTCGCGCAGCGCTTCCAGCACGCGGGCGGAGATCTCGTCGACCGTGCCGACGCCGTCGACCGTGACCAGGATGTCCGCGTAGTACTCGAGCAGCGGAGCCGTCTCGGACACGTAGATCTGCTGGCGGCGGCGGATCACCTCTTCGGTGTCGTCCGAGCGGCCGCGGGACAGCAGCCGCTCGACGACGACGTCTTCCGAGACCTGCAGCTGGATGACCGCGTTGAGCTTGGTGTCGACCTCGCCGAGGATCTCGCCGAGGACGTCGGCCTGCTTCGTGTTGCGGGGGAACCCGTCGAGCAGGAAACCGACCTTGGCGTCGGGTTCGGCGAGGCGCTCACGCACCATCTCGTTCGTGACCGAGTCGGGCACGAGTTCGCCGGAGTCCAGGTAGCGCTTGGCTTCCTGGCCCAGCGGCGTCTGCTCGCCCACGTGGGCGCGGAACAGGTCGCCGGTCGAGATGTGCGGGATCCGGAGCTTCTCCGACAGTGCTACCGCCTGAGTACCTTTGCCCGCGCCAGGAGGGCCAACGAGAACCAGGCGCGTCACTTCAAGAACCCTTCGTAGTTACGTTGCATCAGCTGGCTTTCGATCTGCTTCACGGTGTCGAGACCGACACCGACCATGATCAGCACAGCCGTGCCACCGAACGGGAAGTTCTGGTTGTTCCCGCTGCCGGTGACGGACAGGAAGAAGTTCGGAAGGATCGCGATGATGCCCAGGTACAGCGAGCCCGGCAGGGTGATCCGGCCGAGGACGTAGCTGAGGTACTCCGCGGTGGGTCGGCCCGGGCGGATACCCGGGATGAAGCCACCGAACTTCTTCATTTCTTCCGCACGCTCGTCCACGTTGAACGTGATCGTGATGTAGAAGTACGTGAAGAAGATGATCAACGCGAAGTACAGCAGGACGTGCGCCCAGCTGGACTGGTTGACGATGTAGTTCTGGATGAAGACCTGCCAGCCCGCGTTGCTGTTGGCGTCGCCGACGAGGCGGCTGATCAGGTCCGGCAGGTAGAGCAGCGACGAGGCGAAGATGACCGGGATGACACCGGCCTGGTTCACCTTGATCGGCAGGTACGTCGAGGTCCCGCCGTACATGCGGCGGCCGATCATGCGCTTGGCGTACTGCACCGGGATCCGGCGCTGGCCCTGCTCGACGAAGATGACGCTGGCGATGATCACCAGGCCGAACACACAGATCAGGGCGAAGACGACGCCACCCGCGCTGCTGAGGATGTTGCCACCCTCGATCGGGATCCGGGCCGCGATGTTCAGGAAGATGAGGACGGACATGCCGTTGCCGACGCCGCGCTCGGTGATCAGCTCACCCAGCCACATCATGACGGCGGTACCGGCGGTCATCGTGATGACGATGATGGCCAGCGTGTAGACGCTGTTGTCCGGGATGATCGCGGTGTCGCACTGCGGGAAGAGCTGCTTGCGGTCGGCGAGCGCCACCACACCGGTCGCCTGCAGGACCGCGAGGGCGATCGTCAGGTACCGGGTGTACTGGGTCAGCTTGCCCTGGCCGGCCTGGCCTTCCTTCTTCAGTTCCTCGAATCGCGGAATGACCACGGTGAGGAGCTGGACGATGATGCTCGCCGTGATGTACGGCATGATGCCGGTCGAGAACAGCGACAGCTGCAGCAGTGCACCGCCACTGAACAGGTTCAGCAGCTGATAGACGCCCTCCTGCGACCCGGTCTCCGTACATTGCTGCACGGCGGAATACGAGATGCCCGGGGCCGGAATGGTGGCACCGATTCGGTAGACCGCGACGATGGCTAGCGTGAACAGGATCTTCTTACGTAGATCCGGCGTCGCTAGAGCCGAGCGGAAGGCGCTGAGCACGCGGGGAACCTCCTCGGCGTCGTCGGCTGTCTTACCGACGATCGGCTTGGCCGGCCTGGGGCCGGCGGGAACACACAGCTTTCTGGCACAAGCCAGGAACGCTTCGGGGCACACTCGTCCCGAAGCGTGCCGCCGACTCTAACAGCTTCACAGGGCGTGTCCGCAGTGCGTGTGGGTTTTCCGGACGAAGGTTGGTCCGCGAGGTTGATCGACTTGTGCTTCTCGCTCCGGAACCTTGACAGATCGCCTTACCTGTCTTCACTTTCCTGGCGCTGCCGGATCGCGTTTAGCCCGCTAAACGCGCTGTGATCAGCGAGGGCGTTCAGGTGCTCGAAACCGCCAAGGCGCCGGCCATGCCGAGGAGCGCGACACCGGTGCCGCGGTCCACATTGCGAGTCGCCCGGCGGGACAGCCGGAGCGTCTTCACGAGCGCACCCGCGCCGATGTAGGTCGCGCCCGCGACGAACTCGGCGAGCAGGTAGACGGCGCCGAGGATCGCGATCTGCGCGGAAAAGGAGCCGTGAGCTGCGTCGATGAACTGGGGCACGAACGCGGTGAAGATGAGGATCGCCTTCGGATTCGTGATCGCGACGACGAATTCCTTTCTCGCGATCCGGAGTGCCGGTACGGATTCGGCGGCCGGCGGCGGCTGGACCGGCGTGGTGCCGGCGCGGAACGTCGACCACAGCAGACGGCCGCCGAGCCAGAGCAGGTAGGCGACGCCCGCCCACTTGATCACTGTGAGTGCAAGCTCGGATGCCGCGAGGAGCTGTCCGAGGCCTGCCGCGACAGCCGCGATGAGCACCGTGAATGCGGCCAATCGGCCTAACAGGCCCGCGAGTCCCTTCCAGGCCCCCTGCGTCATTCCGTGATGCAGGCCGAGCAGATTGTTCGCCCCTGGCGTAAAAGCCACGAGTACCGCCGCTCCGAAAAAGACCGCCACCCAAGTCATCGGCCACCTCCTCCCCCACCGTATCGGCGACCGCGAGCGCGTTTAGCGGGCTAATCGCGCTCCTTCGCGCCGGGATCCGGCGGCGGCGCGAAGGCTGAATAGTCCGGGGGCTCCGGCGGGAGCACGGTGATGGAGATGCCGTCCTTCGGTGTGGGCATTTCCGCGAGGGCCGAGTCTCCGCTCAGTGGGACAGCGTCGTCCTGGACGCGGTGGCTCATGACCGCCGCACCCACCGCGGCGACGACCGCGGCGAGCAGTGCCCACATACCCGCTTCGAGTGTCAGGGCCACCTTGACGTCATCTCCCAGCTGACGCCCGGCGCTCAGCGTGGCGATGGTGCTGACGACACCGGTGAGGAACACCGCCGCGATGGTGGTGAGCCACCTGTCCATCGCACCCGGGCGTCCGGCGGCTCGCGCGCTGACGATCGCTGCGGCCAGCAAGAGCGCCGCGGCGACCAGGAGCGGGATACCGAGCGGAGACGATGAAGTGGTGAAAGCAGGTTCGTTGGTCTGTAACGCCGTCGTGTCCCACGCGCTTTGCACGAACACCATCAGGAGCTGTTCGCTGGTGTCGAAGGCGAACCGATGCTCGGTCTTGAAGAGCGGGAAGAAGCAGCCTACGAGGGACAGGACCAGAGCCAGCGATGCCAATCCCGCGGCGACCAGCCTGCGGGGCTCGATCCGGGCGGACCGCGCCGGCTCGCCTACGGGATCCATGGGGCCGGAAACCGACACGACCATCGGCGGGGCGTCCGGCTGCTGCTGCACGGGCTGCGGATCCTGCCCTGGAGGTATGGCCACCTCACGATCCTTCCAGCTCGGACACCCCTCCGCCATGCTCGTGACCGCCGTGGCCGACTTGCGTTTAGCCCACTAATCGCGATCCGGGCGACGGGCACCTGCGCGACCATCGGAGCGCGTTTAGCCCGCTAAACGCGCTCCGGGGCGGGCGGCCTGCGCTCGGGCCAGATCGCGATTAGGGGGCTAAACGCAGGTCGGCGGGAGGGCCGGGCGAAACGGGCCAGATCGCGTTTAGCCCGCGAAACGCAGGTCGGCGGCGCCGGAGGGAGCGCAAGCGAAAGGCCCGCCTGGCAGAGCCTGGCGGGCCTTTCGGTGAAGCGAGCGAAGAAAGCTCAGAGCGTGGTGGCGGAGCCACCGGCGGCGGAGAGCTTCTCCTTGGCGGAGCCGGAGAAAGCGTCGGCGGTGACGTCCAGCTTGACGCCGTTCACGTCGCCGTTGCCGAGCACCTTCACGAGCTTGCCCTTGCGGACGAGACCGTTCGCGACGAGCTCCTCGGCGCCGACCTTGCCACCCTCCGGGAAGACGCGGGCGATGTCGCCAACGTTCACCGGCTGGTACTCGGTGCGGAACCGGTTCTTGAAGCCGCGCAGCTTCGGCAGCCGCATGTGGATGGGCATCTGCCCACCCTCGAAACCGGCGGGCACGTTCTTCCGGGCCTTGGTGCCCTTGGTACCGCGACCGGCGGTCTTGCCCTTCGAGCCCTCACCACGGCCGACGCGGATCTTGTCGCGCTTCGCGCCCGGAGCCGGACGAAGGTGGTGGATCTTGATGGCAGTCATGCCTTGACCTCCTCGACCTCCACCAGGTGGCGGACGGTGTGGATAAGGCCGCGCACCTCGGGAGTGTCATCACGCACGACGCTCTGGCGGATCTTGCGCAGCCCGAGGGTGCGCAGCGACTCGCGGTGAGCGTGCTTCGTGCCGATCTTGCTCTTGACCTGGGTCACCTTGAGCTGAGTCATGTCAGACCCCCTGACCCGCGCGCTGACGCAGCATGCGAGCCGGCGCGACGTCCTCGAGCGGGAGACCGCGGCGGGCCGCGACCTCTTCGGGACGCTGCAGACCCTTCAGGGCCGCCACGGTCGCGTGCACGATGTTGATCGCGTTGTCGGAGCCGAGCGACTTCGACAGCACGTCGTGGACACCCGCGCACTCCAGCACCGCGCGCACCGGGCCACCGGCGATGACACCGGTACCGGCCGAGGCCGGACGGAGCAGCACGACACCGGCGGCTTCCTCACCCTGGATCGGGTGGGGGATGGTGCCGGCGACGCGGGGAACGCGGAAGAAGTTCTTCTTCGCTTCCTCGACGCCCTTGGCGATGGCCGCGGGAACTTCCTTGGCCTTGCCGTAGCCGACGCCGACCTGACCGTCGCCGTCACCGACGACCACCAGGGCGGTGAAGCTGAAGCGACGACCACCCTTGACGACCTTGGCGACGCGGTTGATCGTCACGACCTTCTCGAGGTGCGGGGTCTTTTCCTGGCCGGCCCCGCCACGGCCGCTGTCGCGCCGGTCCCGGCGGTCGCGACGGTCATTGCGGTCGTTGCCGCCCTGCCCGCCGGGTCCACCCTGGCCGCCGCCGAATTGCCGTGTACGTCCCGGCATCAGGCTTTCCTTCCATTCACGAGCATCTGCTGCATCAGAACTCCAACCCCGCCTCACGCGCGGCGTCGGCGAGCGCCGCGATGCGGCCGTGGTAGGCGTTGCCACCACGGTCGAACACCACGGTCGAGACACCGGCGTTCTTGGCGCGGGCGGCGACGAGTTCCCCGACCTTGGCGGCCTTGGCCTTCTTGTCGCCTTCCAGCGCGCGGACGTCCGCCTCGAGGGTGGACGCCGACGCCAGGGTCTTGCCGGCGAGGTCGTCGATCAGCTGCACGGCGATGTGCCGCGACGAACGCTTGACGACCAGGCGCGGACGCTGGTCCGTGCCGTTGATCTTCTTGCGAAGGCGGAAGTGCCGACGGGCCTTCGCGACGCGGCGGCGGGTCGAGATGTCCTTGCCGACCGGCTTGCGCTTCGTAGTCGTGTCGCTCATGATCACTTACCCGTCTTTCCGACCTTGCGGCGGATCTTCTCACCCTCGTAGCGCAGGCCCTTGCCCTTGTACGGGTCCGGGCGGCGCAGCTTGCGGATGACCGCGGCGATCTGGCCGACCTTCTGCTTGTCGATGCCCGAGACCGAGAACCGGGTGGGGGTCTCGACCTTGAAGGTGATGCCTTCCGGGGCCTCGATCTTCACCGGGTGGCTGTAGCCGAGGGCGAACTCGAGGTCCGAGCCCTTGGCCTGCACGCGGTAACCGACACCGTGGATCTCGAGCTTCTTCTCGTAGCCCTCGGTCACACCGACGACGAGGTTGTTGACCAGCGTCCGGGTGAGACCGTGCAGGGCACGGCTGGTGCGCTCCTCGTCGGGCCGCTTGACCTCGAGCGTGCCGTTCTCGGCCTGCTCGACGGTGATGGGCTCGGCGATGGTGTGCTCGAGGGTGCCCTTGGGCCCCTCGACCTTGATCTGCTGACCGTCGATGGTCACCTTGACCCCGGAGGGGACGGCGACCGGCAGCTTTCCAATGCGTGACATGTCTGTGCCCCCTTCCTTACCAGACGTAGGCGAGGACTTCGCCGCCCACGCTGTTGCGCTTGGCCTGACGGTCGGTCTGGAGGCCGGACGACGTCGAGATGATCGCGACGCCGAGGCCACCGAGAACCGACGGCAGTTCGGTCGATTTTGCGTAGACCCGCAGACCGGGCTTGGACACGCGGCGGAGGCCGGCGATGCTGCGCTCACGGTTGGGGCCGTACTTCAGCTCCACGACGAGGTTCTTGTGCTTCTCGCCCGGCTCGTCGCGGTAGCCCGAGATGTAGCCTTCGCGCTTGAGGATCTCGGCGATGTTCGCCTTGATCTTCGAGTGGGGAAGCACGACCTCGTCGTGGTAAGCCGAGTTCGCGTTACGCAGACGGGTCAAGAAGTCTGCGATGGGGTCGGTCATCGTCATGGTGACCTGTCAACCTTTCTCGCCCTGGTTCCCTGCACTCACTGCAGGGCCTGTGGCGAAGTGGGAGTTAAAAAAGACTCTTACCAGCTGGACTTGCGGACGCCGGGCAGCTCGCCCGCGTGTGCCATCTCGCGAAGGCAGATCCGGCAGAGCCCGAACTTGCGGAACACCGAGTGCGGGCGACCGCACCGCTGGCAACGCGTGTAACCGCGAACCTTGAACTTCGGCGTCTTCGCGGCCTTGTGGACCAGTGCTTTCTTGGCCATCGACTCAGTTCTCCTTGAACGGGAAGCCGAGCTTGCGAAGCAGCGCGCGGCCCTCGTCGTCGGTGTTGGCGGTGGTGACGACAGTGACGTCCATACCGCGCGGGCGGTCGATGGCGTCCGGGTCGATCTCGTGGAACATGGACTGCTCGTTGAGACCGAACGTGTAGTTGCCGTTGCCGTCGAACTGCTTCGGCGAAAGCCCGCGGAAGTCACGGATACGCGGCAGCGCGATGGTCAGCAGCCGGTCGAGGAACTCCCACATGCGGTCGTTGCGCAGCGTGACGCGCGCACCGATCGGCTGGCCCTCACGCAGCTTGAACTGCGCGATGGACTTGCGAGCCTTGCGAACCTCGGGCTTCTGCCCGGTGATCGCGGCCAGGTCGCGGATGGCGCCTTCGATCAGCTTGCTGTCACGGGCGGCGTCACCGACACCCATGTTCACGACGACCTTGACGACGCCCGGGATCTGGTGGACGTTCTCGAAGGAGAACTCCTCCTGGAGCTGTCCCTTGATCTCGTCGCGGTACCGCACCTTGAGGCGCGGGGCGATCTTCTCTGCGGTGGTCATGATCAGATGTCCTTACCGTTCCGGCGCGAGACCCGGACCTTCTTGCCGTCCTCGCCGATGCGGTAGCCCACCCGGGTCGGCTTGCCGTCGGAGTCGACGACCATCACGTTCGAGACGTGGATGGGCGCCTCCTGCGTGACGATGCCGCCGGACTGCGCGCCGCGCTGGGTCTGGGAGATCCGCGTGTGCTTCTTGATCCGGTTGACGCCCTCGACCAGCACGCGCTCGCGCTCGGGGTAGGCCTGGATGACCTTGCCCTTGGCACCCTTGTCCTTGCCGGCGATGACGACGACCGTGTCGCCCTTCTTCACCTTCATGCTCTACAACACCTCCGGCGCGAGCGAAATGATCTTCATGAACTTTCGGTCGCGCAGCTCGCGGCCGACCGGCCCGAAGATGCGGGTGCCGCGGGGCTCATTGTCGTTCTTGATGAGCACAGCAGCGTTCTCGTCGAAGCGGATGTAAGAACCGTCCGGACGACGGCGCTCCTTGCGCGTGCGAACGATGACCGCCTTGACGACGTCACCCTTCTTCACGCCGGCGGCCGGCATGGCGTCCTTCACGGTGGCGACGATGATGTCGCCGATGCCCGCGTAGCGCCGCCCCGAGCCACCGAGAACGCGGATGCAAAGGATCTCCTTCGCGCCCGTGTTGTCGGCAACCCGAAGCCGCGACTCCTGCTGGATCACGTCTACTCCTGTATGTCGCGCTGGTTCTCGCGTTCTGCCGCGAGCCTTGCGGAACTAAGGGACTCAGAGAGCCCTACTTACTTGGCCTTCTCCACGATCTGCACCAGACGCCAGCGCTTGGTCGCCGACAGCGGGCGGGTCTCCATCAGGGTGACCCGGTCGCCGACGCCCGCCTCGTTGTTCTCGTCGTGCACCTTGACCTTGCTGGTGCTGCGGAGAACCTTGGCGTAACGACGGTGCTTCTTGCGGTCTTCGAGCTCGACCACGATCGTCTTGTTCATCTTGTCCGAGACGACGTAACCCTCACGGACCTTGCGGTCGTTGCGGGGGGCCGCCTCAGCGTTGGGCTGCTCGCTCATGCGGCACCTTCACTCTCGGCGTCAGGGGAAACGGACAGGCCGAGTTCACGCTCGCGCATGACCGTGTAGATCCGCGCGATGTCCGTGCGGACGGTGCGCAGACGGCGGTTGTTGTCGAGCTGTCCGGTCGCCATCTGGAAGCGGAGGTTGAAGAGCTCCTCCTTGTATTCCTTCAGACGCAGAACGAGCTCTTCCGCGGTGAGCTCACGCAGCTCCGATGCCTGGGCGGCACCTGCCTTCGCCATCAGAACTCACCACCTTCACGGGTCACGATGCGGCACTTCATGGGCAGCTTGTGGATCGCGCGACGGAGCGCCTCACGGGCGGTCTCCTCGTTCGGGAACGAGATCTCGAACATCACGCGGCCCGGCTTCACGTTGGCGATCCACCACTCGGGCGAACCCTTACCGGAACCCATGCGGGTTTCCGCCGGCTTCTTGGTCAGCGGGCGGTCCGGGTAGATGGTCGTCCACACCTTGCCGCCACGCTTGATGTGACGCGTCATGGCGATACGAGCGGACTCGATCTGCCGGTTGGTCACGTAGCTGTGCTCAAGCGCCTGGATGCCGTACTCGCCGAAGTTCACCTTCGTACCGCCCTTGGCGGCACCGTGGCGCTTCGGGGAGTGCTGCTTCCGGTGCTTGACCCTGCGCGGGATGAGCACGTGTCAGCCCTCCGTCTTTTCTGCAGTCTCAGCAGCCGGGGCCTCGGTGGCGGTGCCACCCTTGGGGGCGTCGTCGCTCTTCGCGGCGGCGGCCGCCCGGCCGGCTTCGGTCGAGGTCGGCGTCGTGCCCGACGAGCCGGAACGGCGCGGTCGGGACGGGCGGTCACCACGGTCACGGCGCGGGGCGCGCTCGGCGGCCGCGGCGGCGTCACGCGCCTCCTTGGCCTTGAGGCCACCCACGAGCTCGCCCTTGTAGATCCACACCTTCACGCCGATGCGACCGAACGTCGTCTTGGCCTCGAAGAAGCCGTAGTCGATGTCGGCACGCAGCGTGTGCAGCGGGACGCGGCCATCGCGGTAGTGCTCGGAGCGGGACATCTCGGCACCGCCGAGACGACCGCCGCACTGCACGCGGATGCCCTTGACCTGCGGCGAACGCATGGAGGTCTGGATCGCCTTGCGCATCGCGCGGCGGAACGCCACACGGTTGCTCAGCTGCTCCGCGACACCCTGAGCGACGAGCTGGGCGTCGGCCTCGGGGTTCTTGACCTCGAGGATGTTCAGCTGGACCTGCTTGGCGGTCAGCTTCTCCAGCGCGCCGCGGATGCGGTCGGCCTCCGCGCCGCGACGGCCGATGACGATGCCCGGCCGGGCGGTGTGGATGTCGACGCGGACCCGGTCACGGGTGCGCTCGATCTCGACCTTGGAGATCCCGGCGCGCTCCATGCCCGTGGACAGCAGCTTCCGGATCTTGACGTCCTCGGCCACGTACTCCGCGTACTGCTTGTCGGCGTACCAACGCGACTTCCAGTCCGTGGTGATACCCAGGCGGAAGCCGTGCGGGTTGATCTTCTGGCCCACTACCGGCCACCTGCCTTCTTCTTGCCCTGTGCCTTCTTGGCCTCGGCCTTGGGACGCGACTCCACCTCGACGGTGATGTGGCTGGTCCGCTTGCGGATCCGGTACGCGCGGCCCTGGGCCCGCGGACGGATGCGCTTGAGGGTCGGGCCCTCGTCGGCGTAGGCGTTCTTGACCCAGAGGGTGTCCGGGTCGAGATCGAGGTTGTTCTCGGCGTTGGCCACGGCGCTGGCGAGCACCTTCGCGACCGGCTCGCTTGCCGCCTGCGGGGCGAACTGGAGCACGGCCAAGGCGTCGGCGGCGCTACGTCCCTTGATCAGCTCGATCACCCGGCGCACCTTGGTAGGCGAGTCCCGGACGAAGCGAGCCCGCGCGTAAGCCGTCGGCAGAGCCTCGGCCACGTCGTTCTGGGCGTTCATCGCTAGCTTCCTTGTTCTCTCGTGCCCGCTCAGCGGCGGCGCGACTTGCGGTCGTCCTTGATGTGGCCCTTGAAGGTCCTAGTCGGGGCGAACTCGCCCAACTTGTGACCCACCATCGCCTCGGTGACGAACACCGGGACGTGCTTGCGGCCGTCGTGCACCGCGATCGTGTGACCCAGGAAATCCGGGATGATCGTGGAGCGACGCGACCACGTCTTGATCACGGTCTTCTTGCCCGACTCGTTGAGAGCGTCCACCTTCTTGAGCAGGTGGTCGTCCACGAAGGGGCCCTTTTTGAGGCTACGTGGCATGTTCTTCTACCTCCCTGCTCAGCGCTTCTTGCCGGTACGCCGGCGGCGGACGATCATGGCGTCGGAAGCCTTGCGGCGGCGGGTGCGGCCTTCGGGCTTACCGTTCGGGTTCACCGGGTGGCGACCACCGGAGGTCTTACCCTCACCACCACCGTGCGGGTGGTCGACCGGGTTCATGACGACACCACGGACGGTGGGACGCTTGCCGCGCCAGCGGTTACGGCCCGCCTTGCCCCAGTTGATGTTGGAGTGCTCGGAGTTGCCGACCTCGCCGATGGTGGCGCGGTTGCGCACGTCGACGTTGCGGATCTCGCCCGACGGGAGACGAAGCTGGGCGTACGGCCCGTCCTTCGCCACCAGCTGCACCTTGGCACCGGCGGACCGCGCCATCTTCGCGCCGCCACCGGGGCGGAGCTCGATCGCGTGGATCACGGTGCCGACCGGGATGTTGCGCAGCGGCAGGTTGTTACCCGGCTTGATGTCGGCCCGGGGGCCGTTCTCCACCGTGTCACCCTGCTTGAGCTTCTCCGGGGCGATGATGTAGCGCTTCTCGCCGTCGGCGTAGTGCAGGAGCGCGATACGAGCGGACCGGTTGGGGTCGTACTCGATGTGCGCGACCTTGGCGGGAACTCCGTCCTTGTCGTTCCGGCGGAAGTCGATCAGCCGGTACGCGCGCTTGTGGCCACCGCCCTTGTGCCGGGTGGTGATCTTGCCGCTGGAGTTACGGCCGCCGGACTTGCTCAGCGGACGCAGCAGCGACTTCTCCGGGGTGGACCGAGTGATCTCGGCGAAGTCGGAGACGCTGGAACCGCGACGACCCGGGGTCGTCGGCTTGTACTTGCGGATGCCCATGTGTCAGCTCAGTCCTTTACGCGGTGGGTCCGCCGAAGATCTCGATCGGCTTGCTCTCAGCCGAAAGAGTCACGATGGCGCGCTTGGTGTCCTTGCGCTTGCCGAAGCCGGCGCGAGTCCGCTTACGCTTGCCCTGGCGGTTGGCCGTGTTGACGCTGACCACCTTGACGCCGAACACCTTCTCGACCGCGATCTTGATCTGGGTCTTGTTGGCGTCCGGGCGGACGATGAACGTGTACTTGTGGTCCTCGAGCAGCCCGTAGGACTTCTCGGAGATCACCGGCGCGAGCAAGATGTCGCGGGGATCGGGGATGGCGATCGCACTCACTGCTCGTCACTCCCTTCAACCTCGCTCGACCGAGCCGAAGCCTTCGCGCCCTTGCCCCGGACGGGGCCGGCGACGAACACGTCGTAAGCGGCCTTGGTGAACACCACGTCGTCGTTGACCAACACGTCGTAGGTGTTGAGCTGGTCGGGCGTGATGATGTGGACCTCGGCCAGGTTGCGCACGGAGTTCCAGCTCAGCTCGTCGTCGCGGTGCAGCACCACGAGAACGCGCTTGGCCTGGGTCACCGCGGCGATGGCGGCCTTGGCGGACTTGGTGGACGGCTTCTCGCCGGTCACCAGTTCGGTGATGACGTGCAGCTGTCCGGCACGGGCCCGGTCGGAGAGGGCGCCACGCAGGGCGGCGGCCTTCATCTTCTTCGGGGTCCGCTGGGTGTAGTCGCGCGGCGTGGGGCCGTGGACGACACCACCGCCGACGAACTGCGGCGCACGGGTCGAACCCTGGCGGGCGCGGCCGGTGCCCTTCTGGCGGTACGGCTTCTTGCCACCACCGCGGACTTCACCGCGGGTCTTGGTGTCATGCGTGCCCTGGCGAGCGGCGGCCAGCTGGGCCACCACGACCTGGTGCATGAGGGGCACGTTGGCCTGCACGTCGAAGATCTCCGAGGGGAGCTCGACCGTGCCGTCGGCTTTACCGGCCGGGGTCTTCAGCTCGACGCTGGTCATGTTCAGTTACCACCCTTCGCGGCGCTGCGAACGAACAGCAGGCCGCCCTTGGGACCGGGCACGGCGCCCTTGATCAGCAGCAGGCCGTCCTCGGCACGCACCGCGTGCACGGTCAGGTTCTGCGTGGTGACCCGGTCGTTGCCCATCCGGCCCGCCATGCGCAGGCCCTTGAAGACGCGGCCCGGGGTGGCGCAGCCACCGATCGAGCCGGGCTTGCGGTGCACGGCCTGGGCACCGTGGCTCGCGCCCTGGCCCTTGAAACCGTGACGCTTCATGACACCGGCGTAGCCCTTGCCCTTGCTGGTACCGGTCACGTCGACCTCGATACCGGCCTCGAACACCTCGGCGGTGATCTCCTGGCCGACCTCGTAGGTCTCGGCGTCGGTGGTACGCAGCTCCGCAAGGTAACGACGCGGGGTCACGCTCGCCTTGTCGAAGTGGCCGGTGCGCGGCTTGTTCACGCGACGCGGGTCGACCGCGCCGAAAGCCAGCTGCACGGCCTTGTAGCCGTCGTTCTCCTGGGTCCGAACCTGGGTGACCACGTTCGGCCCGGCCTGGACGACGGTCACCGGGACGACCCGGTTGTTCTCGTCGAAGACCTGGGTCATGCCGAGCTTGGTGCCCAGGATGCCCTTCACTTGCCTGTCAGACATGAGTCTCTTACTCTCCGCCGCTCGCCAGCCGCTGCTACTGGATGTTGACGTCGACGCTCGCCGGCAGGTCGATGCGCATGAGCGCGTCGACCGTCTTCGGCGTCGGGTCGAGGATGTCGATCAGACGCTTGTGCGTGCGCATCTCGAAGTGCTCGCGCGAGTCCTTGTACTTGTGCGGCGAGCGGATGACGCAGTAAACGTTCTTCTCGGTGGGCAGCGGCACCGGCCCGACAACACGGGCGCCGGTACGCGTGACCGTCTCGACGATCTTGCGTGCCGAGGTGTCGATCGCCTCGTGGTCGTAGGCCTTGAGCCGGATGCGGATCTTCTGTCCCGCCATGGTGGCTGCTCGTTCCTTGTCGTCTCGTGCCGCTTTTGTCTTTTCAAACCTCAGCCTGGCTGAGGTTTTCCCAGTTCAACGGCCCTGTCCCCGGTCCACGCGGTCGGGCGTGTCGTGCCCGACGCACAGACGGATCCCGCGGGATCTTCGTCTTGCCTGGTCTTCCTCAACGTGAGGAGGCATCGAGCCGGCGGAAAAGCTTGGATCGCCGTCTCAAACGCCCTTGCCCGCTAGCCTCACCCGAAGGAAGTGCTCCGCGGACCGTGGCCGCTCATACCAGGGCGGCCGGAACCTGTCTTCCGAAGGAAGTACGAGTTCGGCCGCCCCAGGACGAGCAACCTGAATAGTGTCGCACACGTGATTTGACGCCCCTAACCCGGGGGTGTATTACCCCCGGGCGGGGCGTCTAAATCACTTGATGATCTTGGTGACCTGGCCGGCGCCGACGGTCCGGCCACCCTCGCGGATGGCGAACCGCAGACCCTCGTCCATGGCGACCGGCTGGATCAGCACGACGCTGATGTCCGTGTTGTCGCCCGGCATGACCATCTCGACACCCTCCTTGAGGGTGACGACGCCGGTCACGTCCGTGGTACGGAAGTAGAACTGCGGGCGGTAGTTGTTGAAGAACGGGGTGTGACGGCCACCCTCGTCCTTCGACAGGATGTAGACCGAGCCCTCGAACTCCGTGTGCGGGGTGGTGGTGCCCGGCTTCACGACGACCTGGCCGCGCTCGACGTCCTCGCGCTTGATACCGCGGACCAGCAGACCGACGTTGTCGCCAGCCTCGCCGGTGTCCAGCAGCTTGCGGAACATCTCGACACCGGTGACGGTGGTCTTGGTCGACTTCTCCTTGATGCCGACGATCTCGACCTCTTCGTTCACGTTGACGCGGCCGCGCTCGATGCGACCGGTCACGACCGTGCCACGGCCGGTGATGGTGAAGACGTCCTCGATCGGCATGAGGAACGGCTTGTCGAGCTCGCGGACCGGGTCCGGCACGTTCTCGTCGACGGCTTCCATCAGCTCGAGAACGCTCTCGCCCCACTTGGCGTCGCCCTCGAGGGCCTTCAGGCCGGAGACCTTGATGACCGGAGCGTCGTCACCCGGGAAGTCCTGGGAGGACAGCAGCTCGCGGACCTCGAGCTCGACGAGCTCCAGGATCTCCTCGTCGTCGACCATGTCGGCCTTGTTCAGCGCGACCACGATGTAGGGCACGCCGACCTGCTTCGCGAGCAGCACGTGCTCACGGGTCTGCGGCATCGGGCCGTCGGTCGCCGCGACCACGAGGATCGCGCCGTCCATCTGCGCCGCACCGGTGATCATGTTCTTGATGTAGTCCGCGTGACCGGGGGCGTCCACGTGGGCGTAGTGACGCTTCTCGGTCTGGTACTCGACGTGCGAGATGTTGATCGTGATACCGCGCTGCTTCTCTTCCGGCGCGTTGTCGATCTGGTCGAACGCCGAAGCGGTGTTCAGCTCGGGGTACTTGTCGTGCAGAACCTTGGTGATCGCCGCGGTCAGAGTGGTCTTACCGTGGTCGACGTGACCGATGGTCCCGATGTTGACGTGCGGCTTGGTCCGCTCGAATTTCGCCTTCGCCACTGGAATGTCCTCCTGGACTGTTTTGCTTACTCACCGGCCAACGTGGCTGTCGGACGGGGATTCGTTTCTTGACGGATGCTGCGGACGTTCAGGAGTGTTCCTTATGCCCGCGAGCGGACGGGAACTACTCCCCCGTCGCCTTCGCGATGATTTCCTTCGCGACGTTCGCGGGAACCTCGGCGTAGGAGTCGAACACCATGGAGTAGTTGGCACGCCCCTGCGTACGCGAACGCAGGTCGCCGACGTAACCGAACATCTCCGACAGCGGGACCAGTGCCTTGACGACACGGGTACCGGCGCGCTCCTCCATGGCCTGGATCTGGCCACGGCGGGAGTTGAGGTCGCCGATCACATCGCCCATGTAGTCCTCGGGCGTGGTGACCTCGACGGCCATCAGCGGCTCGAGGATGACCGGACCGGCCTTCTTCGCGGCTTCCTTCATCGCCATGGAGCCGGCGATCTTGAAGGCCATTTCCGAAGAGTCGACCTCGTGGTACGCGCCGTCCAACAAGGTGAACTTCAACCCGACGAGCGGGTAGCCGGCCAGCACGCCGTACTGCATGGCGTCCTGCGCGCCCGCGTCGACCGACGGGATGTACTCCCGCGGCACGCGGCCACCGGTGACCTTGTTGTCGAACTCGTAGAGGGCACCGTCGGTGGACTCGAGGGGCTCGAGCTTGACGATGACCTTCGCGAACTGACCGGAACCACCGGTCTGCTTCTTGTGCACGTAGTCGAGCTTCTCGACCGTCTTGCGCACCGTCTCGCGGTAGGCGACCTGCGGCTTACCGATGTTCGCCTCGACCTTGTAGTCGGACTTCATGCGGTTGACCAGCACCTCGAGGTGCAGCTCGCCCATACCGGCGATGATCGTCTGGCCGGTGTCCTCGTCCAGGTTGACCTGGAACGTCGGGTCCTCTTCGGCCAGCTTCTGGATCGCCAGGGACAGCTTCTCCTGGTCGGCCTTGGTCTTCGGCTCGATCGCGACGCGGATGACCGGCGCCGGGAACGTCATCGACTCGAGGACGACCGGGTTCTGCGGGTCGGCGAGGGTGTCACCGGTGGTGGTGTCCTTCAGGCCGATGACCGCGTAGATGTGGCCGGCCTGGGCCTCGTCGACCGGGTTCTCCTTGTTGGAGTGCATCTGGAAGAGCTTCCCGATGCGCTCCTTGCGCTCCTTGGTGGCGTTGATCAGCTGCGCGCCGGAGGAGACCTTGCCCGAGTACACCCGGATGTAGGTCAGCTTGCCGAAGAACGGGTGCGCGGCGATCTTGAACGCCAGAGCGGAGAACGGCTCCTCGGTCGACGGCTTGCGCGACACGACGGTCTCGCCGTCGGGCAGCGTGCCCTCGACGGCCGGGACGTCCAGCGGCGACGGAAGGTAGTCGATGACCGCGTCGAGCATGGGCTGGACGCCCTTGTTCTTGAACGCGGAACCGGTGAGCACCGGGTACGCCTCGCGGTTCACGGTGAGCTTCCGGATGCCGGCCTTGATCTCGGCCTCGGTGAGCTCCTCGCCCTCGAGGAACTTCTCCATCAGGGAGTCGTCGGTCTCGGCGACGGCCTCGACCAGCTTCTCGCGGTACTCGGCGGCCTTGTCGGCCAGCTCCGCGGGGATGTCCTCGACCGAGTAGTCCTCGCCCTTCTGGACCTCGCCGCGCCAGGTCAGCGCCTTCATGCGGACCAGGTCGATGACGCCTTCGAACTCGTTCTCGGCGCCGATCGGCAGCTGGATGACCAGCGGGCGGGCGCCGAGGCGCTCCTCGATGGTGCGGACGGTGAAGTAGAAGTCCGCGCCGAGCTTGTCCATCTTGTTGACGAAGCAGATACGAGGAACCTCGTACTTGTCCGCCTGACGCCAGACCTGCTCGGACTGCGGCTCGACACCTTCCTTGCCGTCGAAGACGGCGACGGCACCGTCGAGCACCCGCAGCGAACGCTCCACCTCGACGGTGAAGTCGACGTGACCCGGGGTGTCGATGATGTTGATCTGGTGGTCGGCCCAGAAGGTGGTGGTGGCAGCCGAGGTGATGGTGATACCCCGCTTCTGCTCCTCCTCCATCCAGTCCATCGTCGCGGCGCCGTCGTGCACCTCGCCGATCTTGTAGTTGATCCCGGTGTAGAACAGGATCCGCTCGGTGGTGGTGGTCTTACCGGCGTCGATGTGGGCCATGATGCCGATGTTGCGGACCTTGTTCAGGTCGGTCAGCACTTCACGTGCCACGAGAGTGTTCCCCTGTCTCAAAATTGGGGCCCGGCAAGGCTTTGATCGGCAGCCGGGCGTTCATCACCAGCGGTAGTGCGCGAAGGCCTTGTTGGACTCGGCCATCTTGTGCGTGTCCTCACGCCGCTTCACGCTGGCGCCGAGGCCGTTGCTCGCGTCGAGGAGTTCGTTCTGCAGACGCTCGATCATGGTCTTCTCGCGACGGGCCTGCGAGAAGGAGACCAGCCAACGAAGCGCGAGGGTCGTCGAGCGGCCCGGCTTGACCTCGATCGGCACCTGGTAGGTGGCACCACCGACGCGGCGGCTCTTCACCTCGATGGTGGGCTTCACGTTGTCGAGGGCGCGCTTCAGCGTGACGACCGGGTCGGTGCCGGTCTTCTCGCGAGCGCCTTCGAGGGCGCCGTAGACGATGCGCTCGGCCAGGGACCGCTTGCCGTCCTTCAGCACCTTGTTCACCAGCTGGGTGACCAGCGGGGATGCGTAGACGGGGTCAGAGATCAGCGGCCGCTTCGGGGCCGGACCCTTGCGGGGCATTAGCTCTTCTCCTTCTTCGCGCCGTACCGGCTGCGCGCCTGCTTACGGTTCTTGACACCCTGGGTGTCGAGCGAACCGCGGATGATCTTGTAACGGACACCCGGCAGGTCCTTCACACGACCACCGCGCACGAGCACCATCGAGTGCTCCTGCAGGTTGTGGCCTTCACCGGGAATGTAGGCGGTGACCTCGATGCCGCTGGTCAGCTTCACACGAGCGACCTTGCGAAGCGCCGAGTTCGGCTTCTTGGGGGTTGTGGTGTACACGCGAGTGCACACGCCACGCCGCTGCGGGCTCCCCTTGAGGGCCGCGGTCTTCTGCTTGGCAGCCTTGTCCTGGCGGCCCTTACGGACCAGCTGCTGGATCGTGGGCAATGGACCAGCTTTCTGTTCGCGATCTTGCTACTACGTGTTGTCTCCGGCCCCCGCGGTCGGGCGTGTCGGCCCGCGTCACGGTCTTGCGACCGGTAACTTCCCGTAGGGATTTTCCGTCGGATCCCGTGTGGGCGAAGCCTTCGGACCGGATGCCTGAGCACCCCGTCCGTGCCGCACGGCACACGGGACGGCCCGACGCCTGCCGGGCACGGTCTCCAAAGATACCCGGCCACTTCCGGACCGGCCAAATCGGGGGGTCGATAACTATATCGTGCCGGGCGGCACGCCGCGGCCACCCTGATGGAACGGCGTTTCGGACCGCTTCTATTCGTCTTCCGGCTTGGCGTGATCGGCCCGGCCCGGATGCGGGTCCCGGGAAAGATCGATCAGCGGATGCACGGGAGCCCCCTCCGGCGCCGCGTGACTCCCCCGCCTGGGTTCCTCGGTGCTTTCCTTCTGCTCGGCGTCCACGACGCCTCCCCTCGTTCGTACTGATACCGCCTTGCTCGGCGGTCCACGCTACCTATTCCCCTATCGGGTGAGCCGGATGGATCCGATAACCACCCCGTCGCGTCGAACCGGTGAATGAGTCACGATGAGACTGGTCACAGCGTCGGCCCGGGCCGGTCCGGCCGTCGCACCGCAAGTAATGGGGAGGCTCCATGTCCGCCGAGTTCGAGCAGCTGGTCGCGCAATTCGACAAGTTCCAGTCCCAGCTCCAGAACGTCGACGATCGGCTCGCGAATATCGGCGGCATGCAGGACGAGCTCAGCCGGATCGAGGCGACGGCGTCCTCTTCGGACCGTTCGGTGACCGTGACCGCCGGGCCCGGCGGCGCGATCATGGACGTCAAATTCACCGAAGACGCCCTTCGCCAGCGTCCGGACGCCCTTTCGGCGGCGCTGATGTCGACCATCCAGCAGGCCGTGGCCGAATCGGCGCGCAAGCAGGCCACCATCGTCGAAGGACATATGGGCGACGACCTCAACCTGGTGGACCAGGTGCTGGAGACCCAGGCCGAGCTGTTCGGCACCTCCGTCGAGGAGATGCGGGCACGGATGGAGGAGGAGTCGCCTGCACAGCCGGCGGCCGAGCAGTCCGACGACTACTCCGAGCGTTCCGTCCTCAAGTCCGCCGACGATCCGCAGCGACCGCCGGCCCCTCAGCCCCCGGCGTCGAGCGGCTCCGACGGCGACCGCTTCCTGAAGAACCTCTTCGACGACGACCACTGACCCCCGGATCGCGTTTAGCGGGCTAAACGCGATCCGGGGGTTTCCGGAACCGTGAGCGGCGCCCCAGGGTCCAAGGCGCCGATCACGACGAGCCGCATCGGAAGGTGCGCGAAGGGAGGGACCGCCGATGGCCGGAGGGCACGAGGTGGTGATCAGCGCTCTGCGCACCTACTCGGGCAAGCTCGGGCAGGACGTGCAGATCCCGAACGAGGTCGGACGGCTGGTGCAGCAGTCCGACGTCGGCGACGAGTCGTGGGGCGTCGTCGGCCTGTTCGTCAAGAACGAGTACACGTCGATGCTCACCGATCTGCAGGATCTGCTGATCGAGATGTCCGCGGGACTGACCGCGGCTTCGGAGAAGCTCGGCAACGCCGCGACCGCCTACGAGCGGAACGAAGACGACAACGTCAAGGCGCTCAACGAAATCCTCAAGCTGCTGGAGCAGCCGGCGCAATCGAGGACACCGAAGATGGGGCCGGCCAAGTAGCGAGGGGGACTGATCGTGGCCGATCAGAAGATCACCGGCGAACACACCAAGATCCAGATCAACGACTACAACCCGGACACCATCCGCACGGACAAGATGCTGACCTCGCTGCCCGGTCCGATCGGCAGCGGCTTCAGCACCTTCGACACCGTCAAGAAGGCGACCGCGGACGGGTTCCAGGCGAGCGACATCGGGACCATCGCGGCCAGCGGCGCCGGCTTCGTCAGCTCGTGCATGGGCGTGGCGGATATCGCCAGCGACCCGATCGGCTGGCTGGTCGGCCAGGGCCTCAGCTTCCTGATGAACGTGTGCCAGCCGATCCAGGACGCCATCCACATGGTGAGCGGCGACGGCCCGGCGTTGTCGAACGCGGCGGGCAACTTCAACAACATCGGTGTCTACCTGCAGAACTACAGCAAGAAGTTCGGTGAAGACGCGGAGACGTCGCTGTCCCAGTGGACCGGTGACGCGGCGAACGCGGCGGGCGAGAAGCTGGCGAAGTTCGCGCAGGGCATCGACGGGATCGCCGCGCAGGCGGGGGACATCGCCCAGCTGCTGCAGATCTCCAGCATGGTCATGACGGTGATCGAGGAGTTCATCAAGGCGATCCTCACCGAGTTCATCACCTGGCTGATCATGATCTGGATCCCGGCGCTGGCCGCGGCCGTCCCGACCTGCGGCGGTTCGACGGCGACGGCGGGCGGGCTGACGGCCACCCGCGCGGTCTCCACGACGTCGAAGGTGCAGAAGTTCCTGAACAAGCTCCGCCAGCTGCTCGACAAGATCAAGCAGTTCCTGGGCAAGCTCAAGGAGTTCTTCGGCAAGTGGAAGGGCAACTACAAGGAGCTGATGGCCCACAACAAGTCCACCGCGCAGCTGGCGGCGGGTCCGGGCGCGTCCGCGTGGGGCAAGTTCGCCTCCAAGGACGGCGCCATGGGCGGCAGGCTCGCGGACGGCTTCGGCGAGCGGATGACGTCGGCCACGAAGAAGGCCGCTCTGAACACCGTCGGGCTCGGCAAGGCCACCAATCCGGACGGCAGCTGGAAGACGCCGGAGACGGGCCGCGAAAAGGGTGAGGTCGCGGCGGGTGTCGCCGGGAAGGCCGGCACGTACACGTCGGGCGGGATCAAGGCGGGCCAGTACGGTTCCGTGGGTGACGACGAACAGACACCCGAGGAAGCCTCCGACAACCTGGACTTCTGAGCCGTGACCGCGTGGATCATCGCCATCGTCGCGGTGGCGCTGCCGATCGTGCTCGCCGTCTGGTGGATCCTCGCCGGGGCGGCGAAGAAACGCGGTCTGGCCACGTTGGCGCGGGAGCGGGGCTGGGACTTCTACACCGGTGCCCGGCTCGGTGCCGCCGGCGGACGGCACGAGCAGCCGGCGACGAGCCGCGCGCCCGCCCCGCTGCGGCGGGCCGGCGAGTCGATCGACCAGGCGGTGGTGGGCACGCACCGGGGGAAGCCGTTCGGTGTCTACCGGTATCACCGGCCGGGCGCCGGGTTCCGTCAGGACGGCACCCGCGAGTCCGGTTCGCTGCGGACGGTCGTGCACGTCGAGGTCAGCGCGGCCATGCCGGACTGCACGCTCTCGATCAGCGGGTCCGAAGTGGACTGCTCGAATCCCGCGTTCGTCCTGCGCCCCGAGGTCCGGGACTGGCTGACGGGGAACGCGGGCCGGTGCCGCGAGTTCCACACGTCCGGGCGGACGGTGGCGGTGGTGCCGAAGGTGCTGCCGAGCGGGAAGCAGCTTCTGCGCACCTTGGACTACCTGGCCGACGTCGCCGACCGGGCCCCGCTCACCGCCACCCCGCCGGATCGCGTTTAGCCCGCTAAACGCAGGTCAGGCCGCCCGCGCCGCACGGATCGCGTTTAGCGGGCTAAACGCGATCCGGGACTTCCAGGGACTTCGCGAAGTAGTGGTGGGCGAAGGGTTCGTTGTTGAAGGGCTCGACCTCGTCGTAGCCGAGGCGCGCGTACAGGGCCCTGGCCTCGACCAGGTCGCGCCGGGTGTCGAGACGGATCAGCGAGGCGCCGAGGCCGCGGGCGACGTCTTCGGCGGCGGCCACGAGCAGGGCGGCACCGCCGTTGCCGCGCTCGGACTTCCGCAGGAAGACGCGGGTGAGCTCGGTGATCTCGGGCGAGACGATCCGCAGCCCGGCGCAACCGGCGAGCACCCCGTCGCGCCGCGCGAGGAGGAAGGTGCCGGTCGGCGGGGCCAGATCACGGCTGTGGTGCTCCAGGAGCAAGCCGTCGAGCTCCGCTTCGGTGACCTGGCGCTCGTAGAAGCGGGACGCGATTTCGTCGAGGTACTCGCGCAGCAGCCGCGCGGCGTCCGGGTGATCGACGGGGGTGACTTCGAAGCTCCAGGTCATGGTCACATTCTGCCGACCTTGGCCACCGGTTTTCGCCCCGTCGCCGGATCGCGTTTAGCCCGCTAAACGCAGGTCAGGAGGGGGCGAGGCGGCCGGCACAGGTCGCGACCTCGCCGGGGGCGGACTTCTCCGAGGTGACCACGGCGCCGCCAACGGCCACCCGGCATTCGACGGCGCCCTCGCCCTGCCCCATGAGCTGGACGGTCGGCGGGGTGCCCGTGTTCTTCCACGTGAGCTCCTTGCGCCACGGCAGCGTCACCTGCAGCTCCTGATGCACGAGCCCCAGCCCGTTGGAGTCGTAGACCACGGTCGCGGTCCCCGTCCCGGCGAGCTCGTACGCGATCCGCCAGTCGTTCGACACCGGCCGCGGCTGGCTGAGCGTCCGCGTGATCGTGCGGTCCGGTCCGCGTGACGGCGCGGCCTCGGTCGGTTCGCCGACCACGGCCACGGTCTCGGCCCGCGGTTCCTCACCGCCGTTGAGCAGCACCACACAGGTCGCGAGCGCGGCCACCACGATCCCCGCGATGGCGATGCGCCCGATCAGTTGTCTGTCGGCCATCGGTCCTCCTCGCCGAAGGCGGCGGCGCGGCCCGTGAGCCGCGCCGCCGCGGAAGTCAGGACGGCAGCAGCCGGCCGGGGACGCCGTTGAGCGACTGGATGAGCCCCAGTACCGGGACGCCGAGCGGCGCGAACGTCCAGATGTTGTCGAGGTTGCTCGTGTCCGGTTCGTCGACGACCACGACATCGTTCGGCGCGGCGAGCGCGGGAACCGCCGAGCCGAGCACGACGAGGCCCGCGAGCGCGGCGCCGGTGACCGCGCGGACGAAGCTCTTCTTCATGAGATTCTCCTTTACTGGTAACGGTTTTACGAAATGGGCGTGATGATCCCGTAGATCGGGGCGAGGACGTCGGTGGGCACGGGGACGGTCGGTCCGAGCAGGCCGCCGAGGTCGAGGCCGGGGATCAGCCAGACCGCGGGGCCGCCGCCACCGGTGGGCAGACCCGGCAGCGGGTCGGCCGAGGCGACCCCTCCGGCGAGTCCGGACAGCGCGCCCGCGACGGCGAGCGGAAGCAGCACACGGGCCGCGATTCGTTTCATTTCTTCTCCCATTCTTTTGTGGAAATCACCGCAGTACCGAGCTGATCGGCACGATCGTTCCGTCGGGGATCCATTGCCCCGCGTAGTTCCGGTCGGCGATCATCCCGACGGCGTGCGGTTCGCCCGGGTACATCGGCATGGCGTTGACCTGCGCCGCCGCGAAGATCTGGACGTCGCCGTTGATCGACCGCCACTGGTCGCCCAGCCAGCTCCGGAACCCGCCGAGAGTGGGGCTTTCGCCGCCGAAGGCGTTGCCCGCGGCGACGGCGAAGCTGACGGCGACCTGCTCACGCGGGTCGAACCTCAGCGGCACCGACGAACTCGCGACGGAGTTGACGATCGGCCCGTTCAGCAGCCAGGGCGCCAGATACAGGCCGTATTGATGGGTCGGCTTGAGCCGCTGGGACTCGGCCGCGCGGGTCATCGCCGTGTAGCCGCCCGCCCAGCCGGACACGACGAGCAGCGCGGTGTTCGGCCCCGCCTCGGCCTGCACCGGCAGACCGGTCTTGGCGGCGGTCTCGCGGACCAGCTTCGCGGCGGCCACACTGCGCGGCGAAGCGTCCTCGACGAGGGTGAGCGCGGAAGGCTTGCGCCCGGCGAGGAATTCGACGAGTTTGACGAGAGAACCACTGTCCTCACTCGAAAGCGCGTCCGCGGGGCAGGACGTGAGGACTTCGCGGCGGTCGGCGATCAAGCCGCCCAGTGCGGCCGAAGCGCATTCGGGCGCGTCCGCGTCCTCGATGGCGAGGCCCGGCTCCTCCCCCGCGTCGACCTCGATCTTCGTCTGTTCCCCGCCACGGCTGATGATCAGGTCGCTGCGGCCTTTCGGCAGGTCGACCTCGGCCCAGGTGCCCTCGGCGCCGGGGCGCACGATGGCCTTGCCGATCAGGCCGCCTTCGATTCCGGCGGACAGGTCTTCTCCCGCGCTCGTGGGAAAGTGGACGAGGTTCTTGCCTGGCCGCTGCGGGCTCACCAGTACGGGGAATCGCTGCTCGCCGAGGGCGGCGTCGGCGAGCAGCGCGACACCGGGAGTCGGAAGTTCGGGCGGTTCGGGAATGGCCGCGAGCGCGCTCCAGGCGACGAAACCGACGGCCACGGCGGCCGCACCGAACCGATAAGCGCGCGTGGATTCCTTGTCCGCGAGGAAGAAACCCGCGACGACGGTCGCGACGATCGGCAGAAGCGCGATCACCAGCAACGTGAGCCCGAAGAGCGTGCCGTAGATCCGGCGATCGAAACCCAGGCCGGAGGAGAACAGCTGGACCGCGCCCGCGACGACGAGAAGCCCGCCCAGCGTCAGGGAAAGCGGGCCGAGCCGGAAGTTCGTCTGCCGCCATTTCTCCGCGGGAACCCAGATGGAGAGGACGGTGACACCGAACCACAAGGCCGCGGCCGCGACATAGACGGTGTCGATGGCGAATTCGACGCCTGTCCGCCCGAGCGAGGTTTCGAGCACCACCAACGCGGCGAGCGCGAGCGAGGCCCAGCGGCCCGCCGACGGCCAGCGGATCAGGACGGGAATCGCCAGTGCCAGCACGAGATGCACGGTCAGCGCGATGACGTTGACGTCGGTCGCGAAGGCGGAAACCGCGGCAAGCACGGCGGAAACCCCGCCGAGGGCGGCGATGGCGAGACGAAGACGCTTCGGCGGTTCACCCACCAACGGGCGCAGAATCCCTGTGCCCGCGAGGAAAGCGGTCGCCAACAGAAGTCCGAGCCGGAGCAGGACGAGGGCGATGTCGGCTCCGGCCGAACCAGAGCTCGCCGGTATGACGTGGTGATCCATGGGGACCTTCTCCGAGGAGATCGGCGGAGCCGTGGGTGGCGGAGTGTGCCCGCCACCCACGACCTTCCGCGCCGAACAGGGTTACTTGAGATCCGCGTCCGCCACGACGAACAGTTCGGAGTGCGGCTTCGCGTTGCCGAAGGACCCGTGCGGCCAGGTCTTCCGGTTGAAGTTGATCCCGACCTGCCCGGTGAACTCGTCCCGGAAGTTCTGGTCGACCGCGACCTTCCCGTCCTCGCCGAGGTTCAGCAGGTTGACCTTGTGGTCACCGTCCAAACCGGACCGTGCGACGAAGTAGTTCGACACCGCGAGGTGCTGCGGCTTGTCGGTCTCGTGGTAGTACCCGTCGTCACCGAGCACGAAGTTGTCGTACGCGCCCCAGTGCGGGCCGCCGCCGGGCGTGCCCGGGTTGATCGGCGCCGCGCCGACGACGGTCGGCAGGTCGCCGCCACCGCCCTGCTGGGACTTCTCCTTCGTGTCGATCCGGCCCTTGATGTTCTCGACCTTGTCGCCGGCGGCGACCAGCTTCTGGATGTCGAGGACGTACACGCCACCGGTGGTGCCGGGGTCGTCCGGGCCGAGCGCGCCCTTGGACCGGCCGGTGATCGCGCGGTAGAGGTACTTGTCGTCGGGGCTGGTCTGGATCCAGCCACCGTTCGACCCGCCACCGTTGGAGTCGTTGTTCGGGTGGATCGCCTTGTTCGCCGCACCGTCGTCGAACACCTGGATCCAGTGCGGCTCCTTGGCGGTGATGTCCGGTGTGTAGAACACCGCGCCGCCCTGCATGGTCTGGGCGAACGCGCCCTTGTGCCCCGGCAGGTTGGTCACCGTGGTCTCCATGACCGCACGGCTTTCGGCGTGCAGCGGGTCCGCGGGATCGGCCCTCGGGCCGTCCGGCAGGTACGAGACCGCCTTGAGCTTCGGCTTGTTGCGGTCGGAGATGTCCCAGGTGCGGACGGTCGGGCGGCGCAGATACGGCGACGGCTGCTTCACCGGGTCGAGGATGATGTTGCGCGGCTCGGCGTAGTCACTGGTGACCAGGGTATTGAGATCCTCGCGGGCCTGGATGCCGTGCGGGTTGGCGCAGGTCGGCTTGTCGAGCTGCGGGAGGTTGTCGCACAGCTTCTTGTTGTCGCCCTGCGGCGTTGCCGCCGGTGACTCCGAAAGCACCTGCGCGTTCTGGTCGAAGCGGACGACCTCGCCGGGGCTGCCGGCGAAACCGTTGCCCACCACGGTGGAACCGTTGGCGTAGGTGTGCGGGCCGGGCACGACCGGGCCGCCCATGTACGTGCCGTACGCCGTGCCGTCCTTGAGCACCCAGTACGCGTCCGGCACGGAACCGCCGAGGGTCTGGGTCGGGAGGCTGACGCCCTTGAGCTTCAGCTGCGGCAACGCGGAGACGTCGAAGGCGTACGTCGCGGCGGCGAACAGCGCGCCGGCATAGATCGTGTCGCCCTTGTGCCACACGTACTGCATGTGGTGCGGCTCGTTCTCGACGAGCGGGCCGACGGTGGCGGTGTTGACGACCTTGCCGTAGGTCGGCGAACCCTGCGTCGCGTCGATCACGGCGAGGAAGTCCGGACCGGGCAACGCGTTCTTGATCTTGTTCAGACCGCCGCCGAGCGAACCCGGCAGATTCTTGACGTCCTTGACCAGGGTGTCGGCGATGTTCTCGTCACCGGCCCAGACCAGCAGCCACTTCTTGCGCTTGCCGTCCGCGCTCCGGGACGCCGCGACGTCCTTCGACACCAGATGGTTCTGGACCCAGTACTCCTTGCCGTCGGCCGCCTTCTTCGCGTCCTTGACGACCTGGACGTCGGCGTAGGCACTCGTCGACGAGCCGGTATAGGTCACCGTGCCCGCGGCGAGTGCCGCCGCCAAGGCGCCTATCACCACTTTTCGCCACTTTGGCGAGTTGGATAGCATTCTTTCTCCCTGTTTTCGCTACCGAAGCGCCAGACAATCGGCACATCTCTCCCCTATTTCGCGCAGGCTTCACCGCACGGATCGAAGGGGAAATCAATCAACCGCCGGTTCGCACAGGGAACCGTTGCGGCACAGTGGAAAACGTCAGCGCGCGAGGAACGGGCGCATCCGTTCGGATACGCGAATACACCTGCGCCGCGACAAACCCGGAATAGGTCAGGAATCCATACACAGCGCGCTGGCTTGCTGCCGCAAGTCAACGTGCCGGCGCCACACCAAGGCGACTGGGGATTGCATGGGCGAAATACTCGTGTGAACCCGCCGGAGTGTCAATCTCGTGATCAAAGAATGGGACATGCCACGGCAGGGTGAATTTCCCACGATGCGGATGGGCCATTGGGCCGAACGGGTGGCGGTTTTCCGAGCAGTGGGAATTAGCCCACTTGGCGGCACTACCGCAGGTCACAACGGACCAGTAACCCGTCCGCGACCCTCACAATGGCGTTATGAGTTCGTTACTCAATCCCGGGAACTCCCCCGGGTCCCGACCTGCGTCCACCCGCTCCGGATCGCGATCAGGGGGCTAAACGCAGGTCGGCGGCGGGGTCAGGCGGGGCCGCAGAGGGCCTGGTGCTTCAGGGTCGCCAGGGCGTCGTCGATGGGGTGCGTGGCTCCTTCGCCGTCCGGCTTGCGCCAGCGCACGACGTTCATCGCGGCGGAGAACTGCCGTTCGCCGTCGGCGCTGGACCACGCCATCGTCATCGCTCCCCAGACCGTGCCGTCGTGACCCCAGAAGACGCCGTGCCCCGGGATCTCGGTGCTGTACAGGCCGAGCCCGTAGTCGATCAGCCGCCCGTCCTGCGCGATGACCGGGACCAGACGCTGCATCTCCGCCAGCGAGGACAGGCTGACGATCTCCCCTTCCATCAGCTTGCGGTAGAAGCGGTTGAGATCGTCGACGGTGGAGACCAGGCCGGCACCGGCCATCACCCACGACATGTCGTAGACGCTGTAGTCACGCGGCGGATCGATCGCGCCGAACAGCGCCTCGTACATCCGCGAGTGCGGCTCCTCGATCCGGGGACCGGCGGGAAAGCCGGTGTTCGAGAGACCCGCCGGTTCGATGATGGCGCGCGAGATGTGCTCCTCCATCGGGACGCCGGTCAGGTGCGCCAGCAGTTCGCCCAGGAGCAGGTAGTTCGTGTTGGAGTAGATCCCGGGAGTGCCGCCCGGCTCGCCGGTGGCGGGTGCGCCGACACCGAGCGCGATCAGCTCGGCCGCGCGGAACTCCTGGAACCGGTTGTCGTCGAGACTCTCGGGGGCGAGCTTCTGGAGCGACGGGAACGCGTAGGGCAGGTACTCGGCGAGGCCGCTGGTGTGGTTGAGCAGCATGCGGATCGTGATCGCCCAGCCCCGTTCACCGGGGACCAGCCGCGGCAGGAAGTCACCGATCGGCGCGTCGAGGTCGAGCCGCCCCGCCTCGACCTGACGCAGAACCGCGGCCGAGACGAAGGTCTTGGTGACACTGCCGACGCGCTGCCGCATCCCGGTCTCGACGGGGCGACCGGTTTCGAGGTCGGCGACTCCGGCGGCGCCGCGCCAGATCCGCCCACCCGCCCGCACCTCGGCGAACACCCCGGGCACCCCCGCCCGGTGGACGTCGTCCAAGGCGGTCCGCAGCTTCTTTGTGGCCGAGTTCTCTTCTGTCACAAGGGATTCCATATCGGCCATCCTTTCGACCGGCGGTACCGGGATCGCCCGCCATCCGTCGCGCATCCGGGCGGATACCGCACCGATCGTCGGCCGGATCGCGATTAGGGGGCTAAACGCAGGTCGGCCGGGCAAGAGGAAGCCCCCGGTCTGGGATGGACCGGGGGCTTCTCGGGGTGTTACGCGGCGGGCCGGCGACGGCGGCGGGCGCCGAAGACCAAAACCGCTCCGAGGCCCAGCGCGGCGAGCGCGAGCGCGCCGAGCCAGATCACGTCGGCGCCGGTGCTGGCCAGCCCCGAACCACCTTGGCCGCCGCCGCTGCCCTGGCCGGCGGGCGCGGTCGTCGGAGCCGGGGTTTCGGCTCTGCCGCAGTCCGCGGGCTGCGTGGGCACGGTCGGCGCGGGCGCCTCGCCGGTCTCGGCCAAGGTCCGGATCGGGAAGGGCTTGTCCTCCGGCCCGACAGCCTGGATCTGCATCGGGTTCTCACCCTGGATCCGCCAACCCTGCGGCGTCAGGAAGTACAGCTTGTACTCGGGCCCCGGCACCACCTTGCGGAACTCGAAGCGTCCTTCGGCATCGGTCGTCCGCTCGCCGATGACGGGGCATTTCCCGTCGGAGACGAGCACGACCTTGACTCCGCCGACACCCTTCGGCTCGTTCTGACCGACAACGTGGACCACGTCACCGACGACGGTGGCGGAACCACCTGGGACCGCCGCCTGGTCACGGGCCTGAGCATGACCTTCGATATCGACCTCGCGATAGCCGAAGTCGCAGCTCACCGAGACGAATCCGCGGTTCAGGGCGGCATCGGGCACCTTCTCGGACACGTCGATCTTGCGCGTCTCGCCAGGCGCGATCGTCACACCCTTACCGCGATTGCCGAGGTCACCCCAGCTCTCGCCGCCCTTCAGGGCCCAGTCTGCGCCATAACGGTCACAACCGGAAACGATGCCCGTGAGCGGAGTCGAACCGGAGTTGGTCAAGGTCACGGAGACGTGCGCGAGCTCGCCGGGTTTGTAGCTGTCCTGTGTGAAGGCCATCGACGCCTTCAACGCGCCGTTCAGCGGCGGCACCCCTCGGATGAACAAGTCTTTCGTGTCCCGCCCCACCCATACGCTCTCGGACGGGAAGTGCCAGCCCTTGATCTCCTCGCCACCGAAGCGGTACTCGGCGGCGGGCAGGTCACCGAACTCGATTCGCCCGTCGGAGTCGCTCGTCGCGGTGTACTTGGTGGGGCCGTTGTTGTACTGCAGCGTGACGGTTATCCCGCCCAACTTCTCACCGTCGTCGAGCCCGCCGTTGCCGTTTTTGTCGCCGTAGACGACTCCCGCCACACGGCTGGTCTCCTTGGTGACCTTCGCCTCGGCAAAGAACTCGCCGACGCTGAAGCCGGTCGCGTCGAAGACGATCCCCTGCACAACGGTCGTGTCTTTCGCTATGTCACGGATCTTCCCCGTGACCGGCAGCTCGAAGCTCTCTTTCGGTTCGAGGTTCTTCCCGCCCTTGGCGGCCCTGAACGGCCCCCACCCGGATTCGATGGGAACCACCAGGTCGGTCGGCTCACTGAAGGATTGCGAAACCCACAAGCCGATCGCCGGAGTGTCGCCGACGTTCTTGATCTTGAAAGTGAACCGGACGTCTTCGTCGGTCCGGTAGGACGCCTTGTCGAAGACGACCGACGCCTCGACTTTCGCCCGCTCGGCCTGCCGCTTCGGCGGCGCCGGAGGCGCGCTTTCCGCAACGGACGAACCAGGCGGCGCAGCGGAACTCGCCGGTGCTTCGGATGTCGACGGCGCACTCGACGCCGGTGACGAAGGTGCCGGATCCGCTCCGGCGGGCGCGGCGAAGACGCCGGTCAAAGCCGCCGCGACAGCGAAGGTCGCGAGATAGACAGCCCCAGTACGCGAGCCCGATCTACCACTTGGCGATTTGTTCACGCAGAGTCACCCCTGATTACCAGATGGAAATGCGCATAGCCCCCGAATCGCGTAGAACCGGATCACCTTAACCGGATTCGTCAGGAGCCAGTACCCATTTCGGGTGACCCGGAAAACGGGAAGGGCCCCCGCCGGATCGGCGAGGGCCCTTCTCGTGGATTTCGCTTCGGTCAGCGGAAGTCGCGGCCGAAGTCGTAGTCGTCCAGCGGCACCGCGGCGCCCGGCGTGGAGCCGAACACGTCCGGGGTGTAGTAGCCGTCGTCGTAGGACGGGATCGCGTAAGCGGCGACCCGCGCCTCCTCGGTCGGCTGCACCTGGATGTTGCGGTACTTGTTGATCCCGGTACCGGCCGGGATCAGCTTACCGATGATCACGTTCTCCTTGAGGCCCACGAGCTTGTCCGAGCGGCCGTTGATGGCCGCGTCGGTCAGGACACGCGTGGTCTCCTGGAACGAGGCCGCCGACAGCCACGAGTCCGTGGTCAGCGAGGCCTTCGTGATCCCCATCAGCACCGGGCGACCCGAGGCCGGCTCGCCGCCTTCGGCGACCGACGCGCGGTTCTTCGCCTCGAACTTGGTCCGCTCGGGCAGCTCGCCCGGCAGGAAGTCCGTGGCACCGGAGTCGATGATCGTCACGCGGCGCAGCATCTGCCGCACGATGACCTCGATGTGCTTGTCGTGGATCGACACACCCTGCGCCCGGTACACCTTCTGGACCTCGTCCACCAGGTGCATCTGCGCCTCGCGCGGCCCCATGACCCGCAGGACCTCGTGCGGGTCCGGCGTGCCTTCGAGCAGCTGCTGGCCGACCGCGACACGGTCACCGTCGCCCAGCGGGCCGTTCGGGGTGTTCGCGAGCCGCTGACGCTTGGACAGCTTGTCGAAGACGATCTCTTCGCTGCCGTCGTCCGGGATCAGCGTGATCTTCCAGAACCGCTCGCTCTCCTCGATGCGCACGCGGCCATCGACGTCGGCGATCGGCGCCTTGCCCTTCGGGACCCGGGCCTCGAACAGCTCCTGGACACGGGGCAGACCGGTCGTGATGTCGTCACCGGCGACACCACCCTGGTGGAACGTACGCATCGTCAGCTGCGTACCCGGCTCACCGATCGACTGGGCCGCGACGATACCCACGGCCTCGCCGACGTCGACGAGCTGACCGGTCGCCATGGACCGGCCGTAGCAGGTGGCGCAGATACCGACGGCCGACTCGCAGGTCAGCACCGAACGCACCTTGACCTTGGAGATCCCGCTCGAGATGAGCTTGTCGATCGCCGGGTCACCGATGTCGTCACCGGCGTTGAGCACGACGTTGCCCTTGGCGTCGACCGCGTCGGTCGCCAGGTTCCGCGCGTACACGCAGGTCTCGACGTGCTGGTCGCGAAGGACCTTGCCGTCGCCGATGTCCTCGCCGATCGGCATGTTGATACCGCGGGTGGTGCCACAGTCGATCTCGCGGACGATGACGTCCTGCGACACGTCCACCAGACGACGGGTCAGGTAACCCGAGTCGGCGGTACGGAGCGCCGTGTCCGCCAGACCCTTACGGGCACCGTGCGTCGCGATGAAGTACTCCGCCACCGACAGGCCTTCACGGAAGTTGGCCTTGATCGGACGCGGGATGTACTCACCCTTCGGGTTCGACACCAGACCACGCATACCGGCCAGCGACCGGACCTGCGTCATGTTGCCCGCCGCGCCCGACTTCACGATCATCGCGATCGGGTTGTCGTCCGGCAGCGCCGTCTCCATGATCTTGTGGACCTCTTCGGTGGCCTGCGTCCACACCTTGACGAGCTCGTTGTTGCGCTCGGCGTGCGACAACTGACCACGCTGGTACCGCTTCTCGACCTGGTCGGCCTTGCCTTCGTACTCGTCCAGAATGGCCTTCTTGCCTGCCGGGACGAGCACGTCGGAGATCGCGACCGTGACACCCGAACGGGTCGCCCAGTAGAAACCGGCGTCCTTCAGGCGGTCCAGGGTCTGCGCGACCTGGGTCATCGAGTAGCGCTCGGCGAGGTCGTTCACGATCGCGGCCTGACGCTTCTTCGGCATCGGCTCGTTGATGAACGGGTAGTCCGCCGGCAGCAGCTCGTTGAACAGCACGCGGCCAAGGGTGGTCTCGGCCAGCCACGCCTTGCCCGGCTCCCAGCCGTTCTCCGCGAGCCTCGCCTCGTCGGCCTTGGCGGGCTGACGGTCGGTGACGCGGATCTTGATCGGGGCGTGCAGGCTCAGCGCCTTGCGGTCGTACGCCATGATCGCCTCGGCGGGCGACGAGTAGGCGTTGCCCGCACCGTCGGCGTTCTCGTTCAACCGGGTCAGGTGGAACAGACCGGTCACCATGTCCAGACGCGGCATGGCGAGCGGACGGCCCGACGCCGGCGAAAGGATGTTGTTCGCCGACAGCATCAGGATGCGGGCCTCGGCCTGCGCCTCCGCGGACAGCGGGAGGTGCACGGCCATCTGGTCACCGTCGAAGTCCGCGTTGAACGCTTCACAGACCAGCGGGTGCAGCTGGATGGCCTTGCCTTCGACCAGCTGCGGCTCGAAGGCCTGGATACCGAGGCGGTGCAGGGTCGGCGCACGGTTCAGCATCACCGGGTGGCCGGTGATGACCTCTTCGAGCACGTCCCACACCTGCGGCCGCGAGCGCTCCACCATCCGCTTGGCGGACTTGATGTTCTGCGCGTGGTTCAGGTCGACCAGCCGCTTCATGACGAACGGCTTGAACAGCTCGAGCGCCATGTCCTTCGGCAGACCGCACTGGTGCAGCTTCAGCTGCGGACCGACGATGATGACCGAACGGCCCGAGTAGTCGACACGCTTGCCGAGCAGGTTCTGACGGAACCGGCCCTGCTTGCCCTTGAGCAGGTCGGACAGCGACTTCAGCGGGCGGTTACCGGGACCGGTGACCGGGCGGCCGCGGCGGCCGTTGTCGAACAGCGCGTCGACGGCCTCCTGCAGCATCCGCTTCTCGTTGTTCACGATGATCTCGGGCGCGCCGAGGTCGATCAGCCGCTTCAACCGGTTGTTCCGGTTGATGACCCGGCGGTAGAGGTCGTTCAGGTCGGAGGTGGCGAAACGGCCACCGTCGAGCTGGACCATCGGGCGCAGGTCCGGCGGGATCACCGGGACGGCGTCGAGCACCATGCCGCGCGGGTCGTTGCCGGTGGCCTGGAAGGCCGCGACGACCTTGAGCCGCTTCAGCGCGCGGAGCTTCTTCTGCCCCTTGCCGTTGCGGATGGTGTCGCGCAGGCTCTCGGCCTCCGCGGCGACGTCGAACTCGGTGGCCAGCTTCTGGATGGCCTCCGCGCCCATGCCGCCGGTGAAGTACTCGCCGTAGCGGTCGACGAGCTCGCGGTAGAGCAGCTCGTCGGCGATCAGCTGACGGGTGTCGAGCTTGGTGAAGGTCGTCCAGACCTCCTCGAGACGGTCCAGCTCGCGACCGGCGCGGTCACGCAGCTGACGCATCTCGCGCTCGCCGCCTTCCTTGACCTTGCGGCGGACGTCGGACTTGGCGCCCTCCGCCTCCAGCTCGGCCAGGTCGGCTTCCAGCTTCTGCGCCCGTGCCTCGATGTCCGCGTCGCGCTTGGTCTCGAGGTTCTTGCGCTCGACGCCGATCTCGTTCTCGAGGGTCGGCAGGTCGTTGTGCCGCAGCTCGGTGTTCACACCGGTGATCACGTAGGCCGCGAAGTAGATGATCTTCTCGAGGTCCTTCGGCGCCAGGTCGAGCAGGTAGCCCAGGCGGGAGGGAACACCCTTGAAGTACCAGATGTGGGTGACGGGAGCGGCCAGCTCGATGTGGCCCATCCGCTCACGGCGCACCTTGGCGCGGGTGACCTCGACGCCACAGCGCTCGCAGATGATGCCCTTGAAGCGGACCCGCTTGTACTTACCGCAGTAGCACTCCCAGTCCCGGGTCGGGCCGAAGATCTTCTCGCAGAAGAGGCCGTCCTTCTCGGGCTTGAGCGTCCGGTAGTTGATGGTCTCCGGCTTCTTCACCTCGCCGAAGGACCACTGACGAATGTCGTCGGCGGTGGCGAGGCCGATGCGGAGCTCATCGAAGAAGTTGACGTCCAGCACGTCTTTACATCCCCTTGGGGTTGATGCGACTAGAGGAGTTGGCGAGCGGAGGCGGGAGCCCACGGGAGGCAGGCTCCCGCCTCATCGCGGGTCAGTGCACGACGTCGTCCACCGAGGGCGACTCGTTGCGGGACAGGTTGATGCCGAGGTTGGCCGCGGCACGCTCGAGGTCCTCGTCGTCGGAGTCGCGCATCTCGATCGCGGCGCCGTCGCTGGACAGCACCTCGACGTTGAGGCAGAGCGACTGGAGCTCCTTCAGGAGCACCTTGAACGACTCGGGGATACCCGGCTCGGGGATGTTCTCCCCCTTGACGATGGCCTCGTACACCTTGACGCGGCCGACCACGTCGTCCGACTTGATCGTCAGGAGCTCCTGCAGGGTGTATGCGGCGCCGTACGCCTGCATCGCCCAGCACTCCATCTCGCCGAACCGCTGGCCACCGAACTGCGCCTTACCACCCAGCGGCTGCTGCGTGATCATCGAGTACGGACCGGTGGACCGGGCGTGGATCTTGTCGTCGACCAGGTGGTGCAGCTTCAGGATGTACATGTAGCCGACGGAGACCGGGTACGGGTACGGCTCGCCGGAGCGGCCGTCCAGCAGCGTGGCCTTGCCGTTCTGCTTGACCATGCGCTCGCCGTCGCGGTTCGGCTTGGTCGCGCCGAGCAGCCCGGTGAGCTCCTCTTCCTTGGCGCCGTCGAACACCGGGGTCGCGGTGTTCGTGCCGGGGTCGACGTCGTAGAGCTCCTCGTTGAGGTTCTTCGCCCACTCCGGGTTGCCCTCGATCTTCCACCCCTGCGACGCCAGCCAGCCCAGGTGAAGCTCCAGGACCTGGCCGATGTTCATACGACGCGGGACACCGTGGGTGTTCAGGATGATGTCGACGGGCGTGCCGTCCTCCATGAACGGCATGTCCTCGGCGGGGAGGATCTTGCCGATGACACCCTTGTTCCCGTGGCGGCCGGCGAGCTTGTCGCCCGGCTGGATCTTCCGCTTCTGTGCCACGTAGACGCGGACCAGTTCGTTGACGCCCGGGGGCAGCTCGTCGTCGTCCTCGCGCGAGAACACGCGGATGCCGATGACCTTGCCGGTCTCGCCGTGCGGCACCTTCAGCGAGGTGTCGCGGACCTCGCGGGCCTTCTCGCCGAAGATCGCGCGGAGCAGGCGCTCCTCCGGGGTCAGCTCGGTCTCACCCTTGGGCGTGACCTTGCCGACCAGGATGTCGCCGTCGCGGACCTCGGCACCGATGCGGATGATGCCGCGCTCGTCGAGGTCGGCGAGGACCTCCTCGGAGACGTTCGGGATGTCCCGGGTGATCTCCTCGGCGCCCAGCTTGGTGTCGCGGGCGTCGATCTCGTGCTCCTCGATGTGGATCGACGTGAGCACGTCGTCCTGCACCAGGCGCTCGGAGAGGATGATCGCGTCCTCGTAGTTGTGGCCCTCCCACGGCATGACCGCGACGAGCAGGTTCTTGCCGAGCGCCATCTCACCGTTCTCGGTGGACGGGCCGTCGGCGATGACCTGACCCTGCTCGACCCGGTCGCCCTCGTTGACGATCGGGCGGTGGTTGAAGCAGGTGCCGTGGTTCGAGCGACGGAACTTGTACAGTCCGTAGCTCTTCCGCGTGCCGTCGTCGTGCATGATCGTGATCAGGTCGGCCGAGAGCTCCTCGACCACACCGGCCTGCTCGGCGACGAGCACGTCACCGGCGTCCACCGCGGCACGCAGCTCCACGCCGGTGCCGACCAGCGGGGCCGAGTTGCGCAGCAGCGGAACGGCCTGACGCTGCATGTTCGCGCCCATGAGCGCGCGGTTCGCGTCGTCGTGCTCGAGGAACGGGATCATCGCCGTCGCGACCGAGACCATCTGCCGCGGCGAGACGTCCATGTAGTCCACGTCCAGCGGGTCGATCAGCTCGACCTCGCCGCCCTTCTTACGGACCAGGACGCGGTCTTCGACGAAGGTGCCGTCTTCCGAGATCGGCGCGTTCGCCTGCGCCTTCACGTAGCGGTCTTCCTCGTCCGCGGTGAGGTAGTCGACCTGGTCGGTGACGCGACCCTCGACGACCTTGCGGTACGGGGTCTCGATGAAACCGAACGGGTTGACCCGCGCGTACGAGCAGAGCGAACCGATCAGGCCGATGTTCGGGCCTTCCGGCGTCTCGATCGGGCACATGCGGCCGTAGTGCGACGGGTGGACGTCACGGACCTCCATGCCGGCGCGCTCACGCGACAGACCACCCGGGCCGAGGGCGGACAGACGACGCTTGTGCGTCAGCCCCGACAGCGGGTTGTTCTGGTCCATGAACTGCGACAGCTGCGAAGTACCGAAGAACTCCTTGATCGCCGCCACGACGGGACGGATGTTGATCAGGGTCTGCGGCGTGATCGCCTCGACGTCCTGGGTGGTCATCCGCTCACGGACGACGCGCTCCATCCGGGACAGACCCACGCGGATCTGGTTCTGGATGAGCTCGCCGACGGTGCGGAGACGACGGTTGCCGAAGTGGTCGATGTCGTCGGTCTCGACCGGGATGACCTGGTCGCCGACGGTCGCCTTGTCCTCGCCCGCGTGCAGGCGGACCAGGTACTCGATCGTCGAGACGATGTCCTCTTCGGTCAGCGTCCCGGTGTCGTACGGCGTGGTCAGGCCGAGCTTCTTGTTCAGCTTGTACCGGCCGACCTTGGCCAGGTCGTAGCGCTTCGGCTTGAAGAACAGGTTCTCCAGCAGCGTCTGCGCGCTCTCCTTGGTGGGCGGTTCGCCCGGGCGCAGCTTGCGGTAGATGTCGAGCAGCGCCTCGTCGGTGCCTGCGGTGTGGTCCTTCTCGAGGGTGGCGAGCAGCGTCTCGGAGAAGGAGAAACGCTCGCGGATCGCCTCGGTGGTCCAGCCGAGCGCCTTCAGCAGCACGGTGACCGGCTGGCGGCGCTTGCGGTCGATGCGGACGCCGACGGTGTCGCGCTTGTCGACGTCGAACTCCAGCCAGGCACCCCGGCTCGGGATGACGCGGACGTTGAAGACGTCCTTGTCGGTGGTCTTGTCGACGCTGGTGTCGAAGTACACACCCGGCGAACGGACCAGCTGGGACACGACGACACGCTCGGTGCCGTTGATGACGAAGGTGCCCTTGTCGGTCATCACCGGGAAGTCGCCCATGAAGACCGTCTGGCTCTTGATCTCGCCGGTGTTGTTGTTCACGAACTCGGCGGTCACGAACAGCGGGGCCGCGTACGTCATGTCCTTGTCCTTGCACTCCTCGACGGAGGCCTTGACCTCGTCGAAGCGCGGGTCGGAGAAGGACAGCGACATGGATCCGGAGAAGTCTTCGATCGGCGAGATCTCGTTGAGGACCTCTTCCAGGCCGCCGACCGGGTTTTCTTCACCTTCTTCGACGCGGCGTTCGAACCACGCCTCGTCGCCGGTGAACCATTCAAAGGACCTGATCTGCACGTCGAGCAGGTTCGGGGTGCTGAGCGGCTCGCGAATCTTTGCGAAGGAGACCCGCTTGGGGGCTCCCGGGATTCCCGTGGACTCCGAGCGAGATACAGCCGAGGTGGTCGCAGCAGTGGCCTGGTTCGCGGGAGAGACTGCCAAGATGCGTCCTTCCGGGGACAATGAGCGGTGAGCAGCCGCGTCAGCAACAGCTGATGCGGTCTGTCAAGGGTGCCGTGTGCCCACTATCCTAACTACCGGCTCCGGGCAGCCTGAAAGAGGGCAGCGCAAAGAAGCAGTCTAGCCCGAACGTCGCGGTCTGTCCAGGGGGCGCTCCCGATGGGGCCCAGCCTGCATCGCAACGTCTTCAGGTATGCCTCTCCTCGGCCTCCCCGGCCCGTCCCTCCCGCAAGGGCACCGCCGGTTCTCACCGTTGCCAGTAAGCGTGACCCCACAGGGGCTCTGAGTCAAGATGCCGCGCGGTGGTCCCGCCGGTTGGCGCAGCGTCGAAGAACCTCCGCGCCGGGGGCCTCACAGGACGATCATCCTGGTTACCGCCCGGTACCCGCAGGTGACGGCGCTGGCGCGCCGACCTGCGTTTAGCGGGCTAAACGCGATCCGGCCGGCGGGGCCGCCGAGAGGGTCACCGGGTCGGGCCAGGCGGCCGGCCGGGTCCCCCGGGCGAAGTCGGCCCGTGTGACCGTTGTGACCGGTGGGCCTTCTGGGGCGGCGCACAGGCACGGCGACGCACTTGCGTTCAGCGGGCTAAACGCGATCCGGCCGTCGCTGCCAGACTGGGCCCCGTGCGCGAAACGTGGGAGCAGGACGCCAGTGCCGAGGTGACGATGCCCCCGGTCTTCTTGAGGCCGGAAGCCGAGCTGCGGCAGGCCGCGGAACGGAGCCCCCTCCTCGACGAGGTACGCGGCTACGTCGCCGGGTCGAGCGCCGACGATCCGCTGATCCCTCGGTGGGCGGAGGTGTCCGGGCTGGTCCGGGTCTTCGAGGGCAGGCACGTGCCCGTCGAGGAGAACGCGACGCTCGTCGACGACCCTCTCCGGCTCTGGGAGCGGATGTTTTCGACGATCGGTGAAGCCGGGGCCCCGGAGACCTTCGGGCTGCCGTTCACCCGCCTTGTGGCGTCGATCCCCATCACGCTCTATCAGTCGGGTCCGGTCCCGGTGCCGGTCGAGCTTCTCTTCGACGTCTTGGCTCAGGTGGCCGATCTCGGTCAGGTGCCCGACGAGTCGACGCGGTACTCGATAGCCGCCACGCTGGACCTGCTGGAGCGGTTCGGCGCGATCAAGCGGGCCACCGCGGACCCGGCCGTACTCGCGACGGTCGCCGAGATCTCCGGCAAGCCCGATCCCTCCCCGTTCGTAGTCAGCCTCACCCCGCTCGCCGCCTGGGCGCTCAACCGGGAGCTTCGCGCGGCCGGCGTGAACGCGCCGGCCATCGGTGACGCCGCGGAAGAGAGTCTCGGCGAGCTGGGCCCACGCCTCGTCGGGGCTGCGCCGGAGATCATCGACGCGGAACTGAAGGCCTGGGTGCGGCACCGGTCACCCTCCGACGCGGCGGCCGAAGCGAGCGCGTTCCTCCACGCGGCACAGCTCCCGGTCGAACGGCTTTTCGCCTTGATCGCGCTCGGGGAGACCGGCGATATCGGCCTCGAGACCGCCGTGGGCGTCCGAGCCGAAGGCGGTCTGGTCGGCGCGGCCGCCGCGATGTGGCTGGCCGAACGTGGAGCGGTCGACCGGGAAACGGTCACCCGCGACGAGGTCGTCGTCGGGATGGCCGACCATTACGCGGCGATGCACGCGCTCGGCGCGTTCGTCCATCAACTCGCCGACATGGACGACCGCTTCGACATCGTGGATCTGCTGACGTCCTCCGGCCACCCGGACCGGCTCGAACTCCTGAACGTCGTCGGCACGGACCATCCGGACCCGAAGATGGCCAAGAAGGCGCGGACGGCGAGTTTCAAGCTCCGGTCGAGCGGCGGCGGGCGACCACCTGGTCAGCGCGCCGACGCGTGACGTTTAGCCCGCTAAACGCAGGTCAGCGGGGCGGGAGACCGGAGGGCCGCGAAGGCCTATTGCAAGCCGGGACCGACCTGTAGGGCTGAACCGTCCACAGGGGACCTCAGAGCTCATTCGATGCCCGATTTGGGCGCTTTGCGCGGGGGTCGTGAGTGGCAATGATCGTTCTAACCCTCTTTGCCGCTCACGACCGCACGCGAAACCGCGCATAAATGCCCAAACCGGGCATTCGATCGGCACGCAGTGTCCCTTGTGGACGCTTCGCGTGGGTCAGGCAGCGCGCCGACGCGTGACGATTAGCCCGCTAAACGCAGGTCAGCGGGGCGGGAGACCGGAAAGCCGTGAAGGCCTCCTTGAGGGACTCTGGGTCCCTCAAGGAGGCCTTCACGGAACGGGACGCACGGATCGCGTTTAGCGGGCTAAACGCGATCCGGCCGGGCCGGGGTCACTTCGAGGGGGCCGGGGAGGCCGGGGGTGAGGCGGGAGCCGACGAGGCGGCCGGGTTCGGCGGAGCGGCGTAGGTGTTCATCGCCGTGATCTTCCACTTGTCGCCCTGCAGTTCCGCGTTCAAATGCAGCTGCGCGCTCCCGGCGGTGGTCTTGTTCGTGTCGGCCCGCGTCGAGCTCTGGTCGACGAACACCATCACGTCGGCCCGGTCGCCTTCCAGCCGGATGACGGCACTGCGGGTGACCTTGCAGGTCACGACCATCTTCTGCTGCGGGGCCAGCCGTTTGACCTCGCCCATCAGCAGGTTGTACTTCGCCCGAACGTCGTCGTTGACCAGCAGATCGGCAGCCGCGGACTCGGTCTTCGCGATGTTGTTGTAGTCGTAGGAGAACAGCGCCTCGGTCGCCTTCGCGACCTGGTCCTTGACCTGCGCGGTCTTCGCGACGTCCAGCAGCGCCGTGTTGTTCGTCGAGCTGGACACCTCGTCGGCCTGGATCTTGAAGAGCACCGCGGTCGCGGCCAGCAGCAATCCCACGACGACCAGCGCGCCCGCCAGGATCAGCTGCTTCGAGCCCGGCTTCTTCTCGGTCTCCGAAGACTCCTCAGTCTCATCGGAGTCGACCTCGGCTTCGGCCTCTTCGAGGTCGTCCGGCTTCTCCTCGGCGACCTTGCGGGTCTTCGCACGCGGGGTCGGCTTCGCGACGACCTCTTCTTCGGGAGCTTCGGGGGCTTCAGGCTCTTCAGGAGCCTCGACAGCAGCGTCCTCAGCGACCTCGACAGGCTCGACAGGCGCAGGAACCGGAGCCGGCCGCGGCGAAGGACGACGGACCGGCGCCGGCTTCGCCACCGGCGTCTCGTCGACCTCGACCTCCGAGGTGGGCGCCTCGGGAGAAGAAGCGGGAGCAGGAGACGCACCGGGCCGTCGCAGGCCGGCCACCCGGGGGCGGCGCACCGGCGGAGTGCTGCGAGGGGGCTGGCGACGGGAGGGGGGCACTACGTGGCTCCGTTCTAGGTGACGCTCTTACTGACCGGCCGCGACGAGGGGCACGTTGTCGATCCCGGACAGCTTCCACTCATCGCCGACCCTGGTCATCGAGACCTCCAGGCGCAACGCCTTCGAGCTCGCCTTGTCGCCCTGGGTGACCTGGGTGGAGATGGCGGCGAGGAAACTCGCCTTGCCCTCGTGGTCGTCGAGTTCCTCGACCGCGATGTCCTGGATGGTGGTCACGACCTTGGTCTTCGCGTCGCCGAGCGCCTTGCGGTAGGTCGGCTCCAGCTGGGCGAGCTGCTGGCTCATCTTCTCGTCGGAGACGGCCTTCTGCTTGCTGAAGAACTCGTCGAGCTTCTCGAAGTCGACCTCGGTGTACGCCTTGATCGCGGTGCCGCCCGCCTTGACCACGTCGTCCCGCGAGCGCGCCAGGTCGGCGTTGTCGTCCGACGCGGCCACGGCCCACATGACACCGAAGATCGCCGCGGCGAGGAAGGCGGCCAGCGCGAACGCCGCCGCCCCCAGTACCAGGGTCCGCGATCGAGAAGAACTCATGACACTCCAGGGTAGGTATACGGTCTCGGGCTCAGCCGGGCAGGCCCAGCAGCGTGCCGAGGGTGGGCAGGCTGACCCCGGGGCTCTGCAGGACGCTCGGCATGCCCTGCGCCGCGCGCAGGCTGGCCAGTTCCTCGGCCGAGCGGCCCGCGTTCGCCGCGACGTCGCCTTCCGACGGGATCTGCGGGACCCCGTTGTACGGCGCGTTCTGCGAACCGCGCACGTTGATCGGGCTGCCCTTCGGCTCGGCACAGTACGCGTTGTCCTTGGGCGAACGCGGCGTCGTGTCGGTGCCTTCGCGGTACTGGTCGAGGCCGAGGTAGCCCTTGGTGCACGACGGCGGGTTGAACAGGTTGAGCGCGAGCCCGAGGTGCGCGGTGCCGTCGTTGGCGACGGTGTTCGCGCCCGCGGCCAGCATCGGGTACGTCACCAGACCCTGTTCGAGCCCGTCGAGCCGGGTCACCAGCAGGTTCGACGTCGTGAGCAGGTTCGCCGTCAGCGCGCCCAGCCCCGGTCCGGATTCGGCGAGCACCTCGCTGATCTGGGTCGCCACCTGCGGGGTGATCCCGATCAGCTTCCGGATGTCGGCGTCGGAGTTCTTCAGCGTGCCCGAGAGCTTGTTGAGGTCCGCGCTGAACGACTTCATGGAGCTCGACATGTCGTTCTGCGTTTCGAGGACCTGCCCGCCCTTTTCCAGCAGCTGGATCGTCTGCGGCAGGTATTCCTGCGCGGTCGTGGTGAAGCTCCGCGCGGTGTCGAGCAGCCGCTGCAGGTCCGGGCCGGTGCCGTTGAAGGCGTTGTACGACTCGTCGACGACCTTGCGCAGCGAGTCGGTCGGCACCGAGGCCGCGAGGCTGTCGAGGTCGCCGATGAGCTGCTCGGTGGGCACGGGCGTCTTGACCTTGTCGGCCGGGATGACCGAGCCCGAGTTCAGGAACGGTCCCTTCTCGCTCCGCGGCCGCAGGTCGACGAACTGTTCGCCGACCGCCGACCGGTTCGCGACCACGGCGTCGAGATCGGCGGGCACCTGCGGTGCGTCCGGCGCGATGTTCAGGTCGGCTTCCAGCCCGGTCTTGGTCAGGCGCAGCTCGCCGACCCGGCCGATGTTGAAGCCGCGGTACGTGACCTCGGCGTTGGTGAAGATGCCGCCGGATTGCTTGAGCTGCAGCTTCACCGTGTAGCCCTCGTCGCCGAAGACCTGGCCGAGCCCGGCGAACCGGATCAGCGCGTACACGATGGCGACCACGGAGATGATCGCGAACGCGACCAGCTGGATCTTCGTCCTACGGACCAGCATCAGCCGGCACCTCCCGACAGCACGCCGAAGATACCGGCGGGACCGGTCTGTTGCGGCTGCCCGCCACCCTGCGGCGCGCTCGCCTGGCCACCGGCGACACCGCCGACACTGTCCGGGATCGGCAGCGGCGGATTCGCTCCCGGCCCCTCCGTGCCCCCGGTCAGGCCCGGCACCGGGATGGCGTCCTTGAGCGGGTTCTCACGGCTGCGGCCGAGGTTCTTGAGGATCTCGTTCAGGTTCAAGTCGATCTTCGCGAACAGGTTGAAGTAGTCGCCCTTGACTCCGTCGTAGGCGGCGTCGCTGAACGGGAAGGTCAACAGGATCTCCAGCGCCTTCGGCAGATCCGAGCCGGCTTCGCCGAGCTTCTGCAGCGTCGGCTGCAGTGCCTTGAGGTCGGCGACGAGGTCTTCCTTGCTCTTGTTCACCGTGTCGACGGCGACACCGGAAAGGTGGTTGAGCGCGTTCAGCATGGTCACCAGCTGGCCGCGCTGTTGCTCCAGCACGCCGAGGCCGGGGCCGAGGTTGTCGACCGCGCCGACCAGCTTGTCCTTCTGGCCGTTCAGGGTGAGCGAGAGCCGGTTCAGCCCGTCGAGCGCCCGCGTGATGTTCGCGGACTGCTTGTCGAGGTTCGTGACCAGCTCGTTGGTGTTGTTCAGCAGCGCCTTGAGTTCCGGCGAGCGGCCGGTGGTGGCGTTGTTGAGTTCCTTGGTGATGGTGTTGAGCTGTTCCACCCCGCCACCGTTGAGCAGCAGCGAAAGCGCGCCGAGCAGTTCTTCGACCTCGACGCTGCGATTCGTGCGGGCCAGCGGGATCACCGCGTTGTCGGCGAGCTTGCCCTGTCCGTCGGCGGGCGCGGCCAGCTCGACGTACTTCTCGCCGAGGAGGCTCGACTGCTTGACGTTCGCGAGCGCGTTCGCCGGCAGCTTCACGTCGCCGTTGACCCGAAGGGTGACTTCGGCGTTCCAGCCGTCCGGGGTCAGGCCGATCGCTTCGACCCGGCCGATGGCGACCTCGTTGACCTTCACCCCGGCCTGCGGGGTCAGGTCGAGCACGTCGCGGAACTGCACCTTGACGGTGTACGGGTGGTCGCCGAGTTCGGCGCCACCGGGCAGCGGGACGTCGTAGATCCCGCTGAACCCGCAGCCGCTCAACGTCAGCGCCGCGACCGTCCCGGAGGCGAGGAGAGCGATCTTCTTCATCACTTGGCCGCCGTTCCGTAGAGCTGACCGGCGATCGGCAGCGGCAGCGGCGGCAGCTGGCCCGCCTGCGACGACTGGATCACCTGCGCGATGGACGGCAACGGCACCAGCCCGTCGACCAGTCCGGCGACCCCCTTGCACGCGTCGCCCAGCGCGTCGAGCGCCTCCGGGGTCTGCTTGAGCAGGTTGCACACCATCACCAGCGGCGGCTGGGTGAGCTCGTTGAGGTTGGCTCGCGCGTCGAGCGTGCCCGACGAGGCGTTGTAGGTGTTGACCAGGTTCCCGAGGCCGACCGGGGCGACGTCGAGGATCTCGGCGAGCGCGCCGCGCTGGTCCACGAGCACCTTGGTCACGCTGGCCAGCTTGTCCACATTGGACTTGAGCCGGTCGCGGTTCTTCTCGATGAACGCCTGCACCGCGGTGAGCGTGTCCGACAGCTGCTTCACCGTGGCCGAGAGGTTCTCCCGCTCCCCCGCGAGGAATCCGCTGACGTCGGCGAGCTGCCGCTCGAAGTCACGGACCTGCTTGTCGCTGTTCACCAGCGTCTGCGAGAAGGAGCCGAGGTTCTCGACGGTCTTGAACAGGTCGTCCTTGTTGCCCGACAACGTGCCCGCCGCCTGGCCGAGCTTCGTGATCGTGTCGTGCAGCGCCTGCCCGTTGCCGTCGAAGTTCTTCGCGGCGGTGTCGAGCAGGTTCGACAGCGAACCGTTCTTGTTGGCGCCGTTGGGCCCGAGCGACTTGCTGACCCGGGAAAGGCTGGCGGCGAGCTCGTCGACCTCCAGCGGCACCTCGGTGCGGTCGAGCCCGATGACGGCGCCGTCGGCGATCCGCGGACCGCCCTTGTAGGCCGGGGCGAGCTGCACGTAGCGGTCGCTGACCAGAGACGGCGACACGATGATCGCCTTCGCGTCCGCTGGCACCGGCACCGACCGGTCGTATTCGAGTTCGACGCGGACCTGGTTGCCCATCGGCTGGATCTTGGTGACGGTGCCCATGTCCACGCCGAGCATGCGGACACTGTTGCCCTCGTAAAGGCCGACCGTGCCGGCGAAATACGCGGTCACGTGGTTGCGGCCCGCGTCCTTGAGGGTCCACCACAGCGCGCCGGCGACGACCAACGCGAGCACGATCGCGATGGTGAAACCGCGCGCGAGGCCGGCTCCGAGACGGGTACTCATTTGTCGTAGCACCCCTTCTCGTTGATCGGGCCGAACGACGGCAGGACCAGCCCGCAGATGTAGTTGTCGAACCAGCGGCCGTTGCCGATCGTGTTCGTGAACACCCGGATGAACGGCGCGAACCGAGCGATGCCCTGGCCGAGGGCGTCCTGGTTGCGCTGCAGCATCGAGGTCAGCTGGTCGAGCTGGGCGAGCACCGGGTCGAGCTGCGCGTCGTTGTCGTCGACCAGGCCCTTGAGCTGGGTGGCGAGGTTGCGCGAGCCGTCCAGCAGCGCCGAGATCGCCTCCTTGCGCTTGGCCACCTCGCCGAGCAGCTTGTTGCCATCGGCCAGGAGCTTCTGGAACTCGGCGTCGCGGTCGACGAGCGTCTGCGAGACCTGACGCGTGTTCGCGAGCAGGCTCGACAGCTGCGTATCCCGCTTGGCGATGGTGTCCGAGAGACGGGAAAGACCGGTCAGTGCGCCCTTCACGTCGGCCGGGGTGTCCGCGAAAGTCTCCGTGATCACGTCGAAGCTCTTCGCCAGCTGCGTCGTGTCGATGTCGTCGACGGTCTGCGAAAGGCCGCGGAAGGCGTCGAGCACGTCGAACGGCGACGCCGTGCGCTCACGCGGGATGGTCGCGCTCGGGTCGAGCGTGCGCTGCCCCTGCGGGTCGAGCGCCAGGTACTTCTGGCCGAGAACGGTCTTGATCTTGATCGCCGCACTCGTCTTGTCGCCGAGCCAGGCGTCCTTGACCTTGAACGAGATCCGGACCTTGTCGCCGTCGAGCTTGATCTCCGAGACCTTGCCGACCTTCACACCGGCGACGCGGACGTCGTTGTCCTCCTGCAGGCCCGAAGCCTCGCTGAAGTCCGCGCTGTAGGTGGTCCCGCCGCCGATGACGGGCAGGTCGTCGGAGTTCAGCGCGGCGATGAAACCGAGCAGCAGCACCGAGATGCCGACCAGCGCGATCGGGATCGGATTGCGTTTCTGGAACGACTTCATGCCGTGCACCTCGCCCGGTTCACCGGCAGCAGCGGCAGGTTGATCGGCTCGTTGATCAGCGGAGGCAGGGCGACGGCTCCCGTCATCTCACAGGCGAAGAAGTTGAACCAGGAGCCATAGTCGGCGGTGCGGGTCAGCGCCGTCACCTTCTGCGGCAGGAACTGGATGAAATGCTCGACGATCGGCTGGCTGTCGTTGAGGTTCTTCGACAGCGTGCCGAGCGCGGCGATGTCCTGCTTGAGCGGCTCGCGGGCCTCGCCGAGCAGACCGGAGGTCGTCTTGGCGAGGGTGCCGAGCGAGTCGATGGCGTCGCCGATCGGCTCGCGGTCCGCGGCCAGCCCGGAGACCAGCTGCTGCAGCTTGACGATCAGGTCGTTCAGCTGCGGCGTATGCGCGTTGACCGTGTCGAGCACCGAGTTCAGGTTGTCGATGACCTCGCCGATCACCTTGTCCTTGTCGGCGATCGTGGTGGCCAGCGACGCGGTGTGCTTCAACAGGCTTTCGACCGTGCCGCCCTCGCCCTGCAGGACCTGGATGACCTCGTAGGACAGCTTGTTGATGTCGTCCGGGTTGAGCGCGGTGAACAGCGGCTTGAACCCGTTGAACAACTGGGTCAGGTCGAGCGCGGGCGTGGTCCGCTCCAGCGGGATGTTCCCGCCGGGCTCCAGCGTCTTGCCGGAGGTGTCGGTGCCCTGCCCGAGCGAGAGGTAACGCTGGCCGACCAGGTTCCGGAACTTGATCTGCGCGGTCACCCCGGCGGGCAGCTTGCGGCCGGCGTCCACCTCGAACTCGATCTCGGCCTGGCGCCGGTCGACGATGCGGACCTCCTTGACCTGCCCGACCCGGACCCCGGCGATGCGGACGTCGTCGTTGGGCAGCACGAGGGTCGCGTCACTGAACCGCGCCTTGTAGGCGTTGGTGCTGGTGGTGTTCACGTTGGCGATGCTGATCCCGAGGATGGTCGTGAACAGCACGGTGACCACGATGAAGGCGCCGAGTTTGATCAGCGGTGCGAGCAATCCCCTCACTGGACGTGCACCTCCGCTCCCCGGTAGAGCGGACCGACGAGCAGCGAGCCCCAGCCGGGCACCTCCGAGGCGGTCATGCCGACCTGCGGGGCGACCAGCTGCGCGAGGAAGTCCGATTCGGACGCGCTGTAGGACGGGCTGCCGCCGGGCGCTCCCCCGCCGTTGTAACCGCCGACGTTCGCGAAACCGTTCGAAGGCGAAAGGCCGTCGTTCGCCGAACGTGCCGGCGGTTTGACCGTGCTGCCGTCCTTGATCGGACCGTCCGGCGGGTACTGCGGGAACGGGTCCGGGAACTGCTTCAGGTCGTAGCAGCGCGGACCGCGTTTGTCCTCGAACCGCGGCTCGTCCTTGCCCGGCAGGTACGGCCCGCGGTTGACGGTGACCTCGATGGTCGCGTGCAGGCCGGGCCGGTCGGTGCCCTTGCCGAGGGCCTTGTCGATCTTCGGCAGGTTGTCCGCCATCTGCCCGATCACGCACGGATACTCCGGCGCGTACTTCGCGAGCAGCTCCGCCGTCGGGCGGGCCGTGTCGGCGAGCCGGATCAGGTTGTCGGCGTTGTTCCGCAGGAACGTCTGCAGATCCACCGAGGCCTGGGTGACACTGCCGTAGAGGTTCGCCAGGTTCATCTTCTGGTCGACCACGGTGCGGGTGGTGGTGCTCAGGTTGTCCAAGGTCTGCACCAGGTCAGGGGCCACGGCGTTGAGGTTGTCCGAGAACTTCGCGAGCTCTTTGAGGTTCTCCTGGAGCTTCGGCTCGTGCGGGTTCAGCTCCCCGACGTAGCTGCCGAGCTGCGCGAGGGTCTCGCCGAGCTGGTCACCGCGGCCGTTGAGCGCGGTCGAGATCGCCGAAAGCGTGCTCGACAGCTTCTGCGGCTGAACGGCCTGCAGAACCGGCATCAGATGGGCGAAGGCCTGCTCCAGCTCGACCGCGCCGGACGTGCGGTCCTGGGTGATCACGTCGCCTTCCGCGATCGTCTTCTCCGATGGCACGTCCGGGATCTCGAGGGAAACGAAACGCTCACCGAACAACGTCTTCGGCAGGAATCGCGCCGAAACGTTCTGGGGGATCAGTTTCGCCGACTCCGGATTCAGCGCGAGCGTGAGTTCGGCGCCGTCCGGGGTCGCGTTGATCTCCTTGACCGAGCCGACGATGAGCCCGCGGACCTTCACGTCCGACTGCTTCAGCAACTGGTTCCCGATGTTGCCCGACTGGAGCTTCACGCTGACGACGGGCGTGAACGCCCTTTGGTACAGCGCGATGCTCAGCGCCACTCCGCCGATGAGCACGGCGACCAGAAGCAGGCCAAGCAGCCTGCGCCGGATTGTCGCGATCATCCTGCGATCCTCACCGTGACGTCGGTTCCCCAGATCGCGAAACCGATGAAGAAGTTCATGATGGACACCGTGACGATGCTCAGCCGGACCGCTTTACCGACGGCCACGCCGACACCGGCGGGGCCACCGGAGGCCCGGTAACCGAAATAGCAATGCGACAGGATGATCAAGACGCTGAACAACAGCACCTTGATGAACGAATACAACACATCCTGTGGTGGTAGGAACAGGTCGAAGTAATGGTCGTAGGTACCCGCTGACTGGTTGTAGATGTAGATAACGACCAACCGCGACGCGAGATACGAACTCAGCAGGCCGATGACGTACAGCGGGATGACCGCGACGAAACCGGCGATGATCCGGGTGGTCACCAGGTACGGCAGGCTGGGCACGCCCATGACTTCGAGCGCGTCGATCTCCTCCGAGATCCGCATCGCGCCCAGCTGGGCGGTGAACCCGGCGCCGACGGTCGCCGAAAGCGCGAGGCCGGCGACCAGCGGGGCGATCTCGCGGGTGTTGAAGAACGCGGTCAGGAAGCCGGTGAAGGCCGAGGTGCCGATCGAGTTCAGCGCCGAGTAGCCCTGAAGACCGACGAGGACACCGGTGAACAGGGTCAGGCCGACCATCACGCCGACCGTGCCGCCGATGACGGCGAGCGAACCGGAACCGAAGCTCACTTCGGCGAGCAGCCGCAGAACTTCTTTCATGTAGCGGCGAAGCGTCCTCGGCGTCCACAGCAACGCGCGGCCGTAGAACGACATCTGGTCGCCGAGCTGATCCAGTGTCTGCAATGGACGATTGGCGACCCGCTTGGCGCCCTGGAGGAAGGTCATGCGTCAGTCCAGCTTTCCGGGCACGATCTGCAGGTAGATCAGCGTGATCACGAAGTTCACCACGAACAACATGAGGAACGTGATGACGACCGACTGGTTCACCGCGTCGCCGACGCCCTTCGGGCCGCCGGACGGGTTCAGTCCCCGGTACGAGGCGACGACCGCGGCGATGAAGCCGAAGATCAGCGCCTTCAGCTCGCCGACCCAGAGGTCCGGCAGCTGGGCCAGCGCGGAGAAGCTCGCCAGGTACGCGCCCGGCGTCCCGCCCTGGAGGACGACGTTGAAGAAGTAACCGCCGAGCACGCCGATGACGCTGACCATGCCGTTCAGCAGGAGCGCCACCAGCATCATCGCGAGCACGCGCGGCACGATCAGCCGCTGCACCGCGGAGACGCCGAGCACCTCCATGGCGTCGATCTCTTCCCGAATGGTCCGCGCGCCGATGTCCGCGCAGACCGCGCTACCGCCGGCGCCCGCGACCAGCAGCGCGGTGACCAGCGGGCTGGCCTGCTGCACGGTGGCGAGCACCGACCCGGCGCCCGTGTAGGACTGGGCGCCGAGCTGGCGGGCGAGCGAACCGAACTGCAGCGAGATGACCGCGCCGAACGGGATCGCGACGAGCGCCGTCGGCAGGATCGTCACGCTCGCGATGAACCAGGCCTGCTGGATGAACTCCCGCAGCTGGAACGGGCGCTGGAAAATGCCACGAACGATGTCGAGGCCGAGAGCGAACAGGTTCCCGGTCTCGCGCAACATGCCGATCCCTGGAATCTTCGCCGATGAAGCGGAAGAGCTCACGCGCCACCTGACCCCGGATCTTGTGGCCGCAAGCGGTGGTTGCCCGCTCTCCCGGGGTGCGGGATGTGGGCGACCTGATCGTCGGGCAGCTGGCCCTGGTGGTGGTTCGGAATCGAGCTCTCGACGGGCGCCGACCGGTGGCCGGCGGTCGCGAGGCGCTGCGGGCGGACGCCGTAGCGCTGCTGCTCCTCCGGAGAGAGCGACTCGATGATGCTCTGCTGCGCCTCCGGCGGGAGACCGTGCAGGATCTGCATGACGCGGTCCTTGCGGCGGACCGCGCCCATCCGGGTCGGCACGCCGGGCGTCGGCTGCATCTGCGGCGGCACCCCGCTGACGTCCTCGACACCGCCCGCGTGGTGACCGGCCTCGAACATCGCGCGCTCCGCGGCGAGCTGGGCCGAGTCCTTCTCCTCGCTCATGCCGATGGGGCCGTCCATCTTGCCGTTGAGGAACTGCTTGACGACCGGCTCCTCGCTGGTCAGCAGCACCTCGCGCGGGCCGAACATGACCAGTTCCTTGCGGAAGAGCATGCCAAGGTTGTCCGGGACGGTGCGGGCGAGGTTGATGTTGTGCGTGACGATCAGGAACGTCGCGTCGATCTGCGCGTTGACGTCCAGGAAGAGCTGGGAGATGTAGGTGGTGCGGACCGGGTCGAGACCGGAGTCCGGCTCGTCGACCAGGATGATCTGCGGGTCCAGCACCAGCGCGCGGGCGAGACCGGCGCGTTTGCGCATACCGCCGGAGATCTCGCCGGGCAGCTTCTTGTCGGCGCCGTTGAGACCGGTCATCTCGAGCTTCTCGAGCACGATCCGGCGGATCTCGGTCTCCGACTTCTTCGTGTGCTCCCGCAGGGGGAAGGCCACGTTGTCGTAGAGGTTCATCGAACCGAACAGCGCGCCGTCCTGGAACAGGACGCCGAAGAGCTTGCGCACCTCGTAGAGCTGGTGTTCGGAGCACGTCACGATGTCGACGCCGTTGATCATGCAACGGCCACGGTCCGGCTTGAGCAGACCGATCATCGACTTCAAGAAGACGGACTTACCGGTTCCGGACGGACCGAGCATCGCCGAGACCTCGCCCGGAGGCAGGGTCAGCGTGACGTCCCGCCAGATGGCCTGCTTACCGAAGGACTTCGAAAGACCTTCGATGACCACCTCGGCACCCATCGCACCTCCAGGAGCTGTTCCGCGTCGTCGCGCACTGCCTTCCCGTGCCACTGGCCCGAGAGGACGCATGCGTTCGCGCAGCGATACCCGCGTCAACCAGGTGCAACGAGCTGAGTGCGAACAGGTTACTCACCAGTTTTCTTTTCTGGCCAGACCCGCGGGTAACTTTTCGCGCAGCCCGCCGCCTGCCCGTGCACCGCTTGCAGCACCGTAGTGCACGTCACTCCTGTGCGCAGATCCACGACCTGCCCCTGCCCAGGCCGGATCGCGTTTAGCCCGCTAAACGCAGGTCAGGGCCCCTGCCGCCCTCCGTTCCGCACAGATCGCGTTTAGCGGGCTAAACGCGATCCGGTGCCCTGGGCGCGCCGGAATGCTTAGCCTTGCTACGCGTCGCGATTAGGGGGCTAAACGCAGGTCGGGGCGGGAGGCTGGAGACAGCGAAGGGGCGGGCACCCGGGTGGATGCCCGCCCCTTCGGCGGTGCTGCGTTAGGCGCTGACGCGCCCGGGATCACTTGATGGTGATCTTGGCGCCGGCGGCCTCGAGCTTCTCCTTGGCGGCGTCGGCGGCCTCCTTGTCGACCTTCTCCAGGAGGGCCTTGGGAGCGGCCTCGACCAGCTCCTTGGCCTCCTTCAGGCCCAGACCGGAGACGACCTCACGGACGACCTTGATGACCTGGATCTTCTTGTCACCGGCGGACTCGAGGACGACGTCGAACTCGTCCTGCTCGGCACCGGCGTCGGCGGCAGCGCCACCGGCGGCCGGGGCCGCGGCGACGACGGCGGCCGGGGCGGCGGCGGTGACGTCGAAGGTCTCCTCGAATTCCTTCACGAACTCGGACAGCTCAAGAAGGGTGAGCTCCTTGAAGGCGTCGATCAGCTCGGCGGTGCTCAGCTTCGCCATGGTGGCTTTCCTCTCTGAAACGAACTAAAAGTTCGGGGGTGGGGGTGTTCAGCTCTCGGCGGGTGCTTCGGCTGCTTCGGTACCGGCGTTGCGCTGCTTCTCCTCCAGCGCGGCAGCCAGGCGGGCGACCTGGGACGCCGGCGCCTGGAACAGCGCGGCGGCCTGGGACAGCTTCGCCTTGAACGCGCCCGCCGCCTTGGCGAGCAGGACCTCACGGCTGTCGAGATCGGCGATCTTGGTGATCTCGTCCACGGACAGCGTCTTGCCGTCCATGTAGCCGCCCTTGATCACAAGCGCGTTGTTGTCCTTCGCGAAGTCGCGAAGCGCCTTCGCGGCGTCAACCGGCTCACCTTCGACGAAGGCGATCGCGGTCGGGCCGACGAACAGGTCCTCGAGACCCTCGATTCCGGCGTCCGTGGCGGCACGCTGGACGAGGGTGTTCTTCGCGACCCGGTACTTGGCATTGGTGCCGAGAGCGCGGCGCAGCTGGGACAGCTGGGACACGGAGAGGCCGGTGTACTGGGTAACGACTGTGGCCGAGCTGGTGCGGAAACGCTCCGCGATCTCGGCGACGGCCGCCTCCTTGTCGGGCTTCGCCATGGTCGCCTCCTCTCTTGGCTAGTGGTCCACTGGCCTTGAGAGCCCTGAAACGACGAAACGCCCCAGCGCAGACAGGCGCGGGGCGTCAGGGCGCGCGACGGAGTACGTCGCGAGCGAGCCTCGTTCCTCCTGCGCGGGTCGCCCGCCCTAGCGGGGCCTTCGTTCTCCGGGCCAGATGACCAGGAGAAGACCAGCGGTCTTCGGTAGAACCTTGACAAGAGTACGTGACCCTCTCCCGCCCTCCGCACGGGGCCCCCAGATCGCGTTTAGCGGGCTAAACGCGACCGGCGGAGTGCGCGGGAGGGCTCTCGGGGCATCATGGTGACGTGGCGGAGCAGCGTGATGACGGAAAGCCGGGCAGCGAACCCGGCACGGACATCGAGCCCAAGGCGGGAGGTCAGCCCGCGCCCCGGCTGGACGAGGAGCAACTGCGCCAGTTCCAGCAGTTTCAGCAGTTCCAGGACTATCTGAAGTTCACCGAGGCGCAGAAGCAGGGCCTGGTGCCGTCGCAGCCCCCGCAGCCCATGACCCAGCACTACGGAGGTCAGCCTCCGGCACCTCCGGGGCCGCCGCCCGGCGAGCTCGTGCCCGCCCCTCGGCCGCGTATGCCGCGCTGGCTGCGACGTCTGGGCGGGAAGCTCCTCGCCTGGGTGATCGTGATCCTGCTGATCTGCATCGGCGCGACCATCGCCTACCGGCAGATCTTCCCCAGCGACGCCGGCGAGGACACGGCGACGTTCGTCCAGGGCGGTGGGGGCAAGCACCGCACCAACCAGGTGCTGTCGACCAACCCGTGGGAGGCCGTGCGGGCCATCTACGACACGATCGGCAAGCCGTACCCGCCCGCCACCCGCGTCGAGAAGGTCTGTCTGTCGATGAGCGAGCAGGCGCAGGCGCAGTTCGCCCGCGACCTCGGCTATCCGGATTGCGCGACGGCTGTCCCGGCTCTGAACGCCAAGGTCACCGACATCACTCCGTACATCTACGCGGTGCGCCCGATGTCGAGCGTGGTCCCGCGGCAGAACCTGACGATCCATTCGTGCTGGTACAACATCCGCGGTGGCCCCCTGCTGGGCAGCTTCACCCTGCAGGAAGTCGAGATGGGCCAGTGGCTGATCACCGGGCACGCGAACTCCCCCGACCCCTGTCCCGCCCCGCCCACCGGCAACTGACCTGCGCGTCTTCACCCTCAGATCGCGTTTAGGGGGCTAAACGCAGGTGCCCACCGGATCGCGTTTAGCCCGCTAAAGGCGACGCGCCCCTCCGGATCGCGATTAGCCCGCGAAACGCAGGTCGGTACCCCAGATCGCGATTAGCCCGCTAAACGCGGGTCGCGTCAGAGGTCGTGCGAAGTGAGGAAGCCGGTCAGCGCGGAGCCGAAGGCGGGGTGCATGACGGCGGCCATGTGATCGCCGGGCACGCGGACGAGGCGGGCGCCGGCGATGGCGGCGGCCAGGCGTTCGGGTTCCGCGGCCAGCGGGTCGGTGTCCCCGGCCAGGATCAGGGTCGGCACGGCGATCGCCGTCAGGTCCAGTTTCGGATTCGCCGTCCCGCGCGCGACGGCCGCCAGCGCGATCCGGTCCGCCCGCAGCGCGTCGGCCAACGCCCGGAAAGGGGCCGAAGACGGCGGAAGCGTCGAAGGGTCCGAAGCGAGCAGCGCCTCGCTGATCGCCTCAGGCGTGACGACGCGGGTGTCGACGCCGCCGAAGTCGACGATCCCCGAACCGACCCCGCCGATCGCGAGGCACCGGATCCGCGGGTCCGCGGCCACCGCGCCGAGCGCGATCATCGCGCCCATCGAGTAGCCGACCATCGACACCTCGTCGAGGTCCAGCGCGTCGAGCAAGGCCGACACGTCGCGCACCATCGCGTCGTCGCCGTAGCTCGCCTCGTCGTGCGGTTTCGCCGACCGTCCGTGGCCGCGCGCGTCCAGGCTGATCACGGTCAGCCCCGCGTCCTGGAGGGTGTCGACGACGCCGGGAGCGATCCAGTTGGCGTTCGTGTCGGCGGCGAAACCGTGTTGCAGCAGTACCGGGCGCCCACGGCCTTCCCACACGGTGTAGCTCAGCTGAAGCCCGTCGAAGGACGCGAAGGTAGGCATGCTCTCCAGCAAACACGAAAAAGGGGCGGCCCCGCCGTAGCGGGACCGCCCCCTTCTCAGTGATGTCTAACTCAGACTCACGCGTCCTCGGAGAGGAGGTTGCGGGTGCGGGCCGGGTCGACCGGGACACCCGGGCCCATCGTCGTGGAGATCGTGACCTTCTTCAGGTAGCGACCCTTCGCCGACGACGGCTTGGCACGCAGGATCTCGTCCAGCGCGGCCGCGTAGTTCTCCACCAGCTTCTCGGTGTCGAACGAGGCCTTGCCGATGACGAAGTGCAGGTTGGCCTGCTTGTCCACGCGGAAGTTGATCTTACCGCCCTTGATGTCCGAGACGGCCTTCGCGACCGCGGGGGTCACGGTGCCGGTCTTCGGGTTCGGCATCAGGCCACGCGGGCCGAGGATGCGGGCGATACGGCCGACCTTCGCCATCTGGTCCGGCGTCGCGATCGCGGCGTCGAACTCGAGCCAGCCACCCTGGATGCGCTCGATCAGTTCGTCGGTGCCGACCACGTCCGCGCCGGCGGCCTCGGCCTCGGCGGCCTTGTCACCAACGGCGAAAACGATGACGCGGGCGGTCTTACCGGTGCCGTGCGGCAGGTTCACGGTGCCGCGGACCATCTGGTCGGCCTTGCGAGGGTCGACACCGAGGCGCATGGCGACCTCGACGGTGGCGTCCATCTTCGCGGATGAAGTCTCCTTGGCCAGCTTCGCGGCCTCGAGCGGGGCGTAGAGCCGCTCGCGGTCCACCAGCTCAAGAGCCTTGCGGTAGGCCTTGCTGTGCTTGGGCATTGCTTCTGTCCTTAACTCTTCAACGGATCAGTGTGGTGTTGGAGCCAGCACTGGCTCTCCCACGGTGGTGCTGGGTGGAACTCAGTCGACGACCGTGATGCCCATCGAGCGGGCGGTGCCGGCGATGATCTTCGCGGCCTGGTCGATGTCGTGCGCGTTCAGGTCGGATTCCTTGGTCTTCGCGATGTCGCGGACCTGGTCCCAGGTGACCTTGGCGACCTTGGTCTTGTGCGGCTCGCCGGAGCCCTTCTCCACGCCCGCGGCCTTCAGCAGCAGCTTCGCGGCCGGCGGCGTCTTGAGCTTGAAGTCGAACGTGCGGTCTTCGTACACGGAGATCTCGACCGGGACGACGTCCCCGCGCTGCGACTCGGTCGCGGCGTTGTAGGCCTTGCAGAACTCCATGATGTTGACGCCGTGCTGACCCAGCGCGGGGCCGACCGGCGGCGCGGGGTTGGCCGCACCCGCCTTGATCTGCAGCTTGATGATCGCCGCAAGCTTCTTCTTCTTGGGTGGCATTTCGTTTGTTCCTTCTTACTGACTTGAGTCCCCCGCACACCTGCCAGTACGCGGGGACTGCCGGCCGTCTGGCGGCCGTCAGATCTTGGAGACCTGGTTGAACGACAGCTCGACCGGGGTCTCCCGGCCGAAGATCGACACCAGGACCTTCAGCTTCTGTCCGTCCACGTTGACCTCGGAGATCGTCGCGGGCAGCGTCGCGAACGGACCGTCCATGACGGTGACCGACTCGCCGACCTCGAAGTCCACCTCGACCGCGGGGGCACCCAGCTGCGACTCGGCGGAAGCGGCCTCGCCCTTGCCGGGCTTGGCGGGGGCGGCCGTCTCGACCTTGGGGGCGAGGAACTTGAGCACCTCGTCCACGGTCAGCGGCGACGGACGCGACGTGGCGCCGACGAACCCGGTGACACCCGGCGTGTTGCGCACCGCGCTCCACGAGGCGTCGTTCAGGTCCATGCGGACCAGGATGTAGCCGGGCAGCACCTTGCGCTGCACCTGCTTGCGCTGGCCGTTCTTGATCTCGGTGACCTCTTCGGTCGGGACCTCGATCTGGAAGATGTAGTCCTCGACGTCCAGCGTCTGGGTCCGGGTCTCGAGGTTGGTCTTCACCTTGTTCTCGTAACCCGCGTACGAGTGGACGACGTACCACTCACCGGGAGCGGCGTTGAGTTCCGCGCGCAGCTTGGCGACCGGGTCGACGTCCTCGTCGGCCTCGGGCTCGGCGGCGGTGTCGTCGGTCTCGACGGACGCCTCGCCGGCCTCCGCGACATCTCCGGCTTCGTCGACCTCGTCGCCTGCGGCGGGCACCTCGACGGAGTCCAGGTGCCCGGACTGCTCGTCGCCGAGTGCCGCGTGCACCTGCTCGTCGGAAAGCTCGGTCAGCTCATGACCGGCTGCTGTGCCGTTGTCGGAGGTCACGTTCCGTCCTCTCAGTTGATCGGTTGCCGTGGCGCAGGCCACCGTGCGGTGCGCTCAGGCACCGCGGACGGCTGCCTCAGCTGCCGAAGACGGCACCGACGACCTCTTTGAAGGCCAGGTCGAGGCCGCTCACCAGCGCCACCATGAACACCACGAAGACCAGCACCACCGCGGTGTAGGTGACCATCTGCTTGCGGTTCGGCCAGATGACCTTGCGCAGCTCGGCCCAGACCTCACGGATGAAGCGCATGAGCCTGGCGAAGATCGACGCCTGCTTCGGCTTGCGGTCGCGCTTCGGGGTCGCCGTGCCTTTGGCGTCCTTGGACTTCTCGGTCTTGTCCCCGGCCTTCGCCTTGCCGGCGGGGCGGGTCTTGTCGTCCGACTTGGCGTCGGCCTTACCGGACGGGCGCGCGGACGCACGGCGCTCACGCCGGGCAGCGGCGGTCACCGGGCGGGACTGCTCGTCGGGCTTCTGCCCGGCGCCGTCCTGCGCCTTCTCACCGCTGGCGTCGCTGTCGCTCACGACCACTCCTCCGCCTTCACCAGTTCGCTTACGCAGGGGTGACAGGACTTGAACCTGCAACCTGCGGTTTTGGAGACCGCTGCTCTGCCAATTGAGCTACACCCCTTTGGAACCCCGATGCTCTGGAGCTCCCGAGGACGCATTCCATCGTCCCCACCGCCGTGGCGGGGATGACCGTAGTGCGTTCCGAGACCAGAAGTCTACGGCAACCCCCGAACAGCTTCGCAACCGCGCCCCTCAAAGCGGCGCGGAGCAGCCTTCCGCGGGGAAACTCCCCCACGGCCGACCCAATGATCGTGCCACGATGTCGCCATGAGCGCTCCCGCACCCTCGTCTTCGCCCGCCGCCCGCGTTTCGGCCCGGATCGGCGGCATCACGCCGTCGGCCACGCTGGCCGTCGACGCGAAGGCCCGGGAGCTCAAGGCGCAGGGCCGTCCGGTGATCGGGTTCGGCGCGGGGCAGCCGGACTTCCCGACCCCGGCCAACGTGCTCGAAGCCGCCGAAGCGGCAGTTCGGGACAAGGTCAATCACGGCTACACCGCCGCCGGCGGGCTGCCGGAGCTGCGCGAGGCGATCGCGGCGAAGACCGTCCGCGACTCCGGGTTCGAGGTCGATCCCGGCCGCGTCCTGGTGACCAACGGCGGCAAGCAGGCGGTCTACTCGGCGTTCGCGACGCTGCTCGACCCCGGCGACGAGGTGTTGCTGCCCGCGCCGTACTGGACGACGTACCCGGAGTCGATCGCCCTCGCCGGCGGTGTCCCGGTGCAGGTCACGGCGGACGAGACGACGGGCTACCTGGTCACCGTCGAGCAGCTCGAAGCCGCCAGGACACCGCGCACGAAGGTGCTCCTGTTCGTGTCGCCGTCGAACCCGACCGGCGCGGTGTACCCGCGCGAGCAGGTGGAGGCGATCGGGCGCTGGGCGCACGAGAACGGTCTCTGGGTGATCACCGACGAGATCTACGAGCACCTGGTCTACGACGGCGCCGAAGCGCCCTCGATGCCGGTCTTGGTCCCGGAACTCGCCGACCGGACGATCGTCCTCAACGGGGTCGCGAAGACGTACTCGATGACCGGCTGGCGGGTGGGCTGGCTGCTCGGACCGCAGGACGTGGTCAAGGCCGCGACGGCGTACCAATCCCACTTGTGCGGCAACGTTTCGAATGTCGCGCAGCGCGCCGCGCTGGCGGCCGTGAGCGGACCGCTCGACGCCGTTTTCGCCATGCGCGAAGCGTTCGACACCCGGCGGAAGAAGGCACTGTCGCTGCTTTCCGAGATCCCTGGAGTCGAAACTCCGGTGCCACTCGGCGCTTTCTACCTCTACCCGTCGATGAAAGCCTTGCTGGGCAAGGAGATCCGCGGTGAGCGTCCGGCCGACACGGTGGCGCTGGCGGATCTGATCCTGCGCGAGGCCGAGGTCGCCGTGGTGCCCGGCGAGGCGTTCGGGACGCCGGGATACTTCCGGATTTCCTATGCGCTGGACGAAAACGATCTCACCGAAGGGATCACCAGGATGGGCCGTCTGCTCGCGGAAGCACGGTGACCGTGATGCGCTTGGGAATCGCTCTTCCGCAGTACGGTCCCCTCGCGTCGATGGACGCCGTCACCGGTTTCGCCGCGGCCGCCGAGGAGCTCGGGTACGAGTCCTTGTGGGTCGGGGACCGGGTGCTGGCGCCGGTCTCGCCGTCGGATTTCTACCCCGGAGGCACACCGGAACGGCCGTACCCGCCCGAATTCGTCACCTTCGCCGATCCGCTGATCCTGCTGACGGTGGCGGCGAGCGTCACGAACAAGGTCCGGCTGGGTACGAGCACGCTCACCGGAACGGTGTATCCGGCCGTCGTGCTCGCCCGCATGCTCACTTCACTGGATCAGGTGAGCGGTGGCCGTCTGGACGTCGGGCTCGGCATCGGCTGGCTTCGCGACGAGTACACGGCGACAGGCACGCCCTGGAAGGGGCGGGGCGGACAGCTGGAGGAGCTTCTCGACGTCCTTCGGAAGTTCTGGACCGGCGACCCGGTCGAGCACGAAGGCGACCGTTGGCGGATCCCGGCGGCGAATGTGGGGCTGCGGCCGGTACAGCGCCCGCATCCGCCGGTGTTGCTCGGCGGTCTTTCCCCGGTGGCGCTGGACCGCGTCGGCCGCCGCGCGGACGGCTGGCTTCCGGCGGGTCTGCCCGCGCCGTATCTGGCGAAGCTCTGGCAGACCGTGGTGACCGCGGCCGAGAAGGCGGGCCGCGACCCCGGAACGCTGCGGCGGGTACTGCGGATCAACCCGAAGGCGGGAACGGACCTCAAGGACGTCGCGGCACAGCTGGAGGCGGCCGCCGAAACCGGGATCGCCGAAGCCTTCGTCGACCCGCACTATCTCGCGCGGGACGTCACGCACGCGCTCGATCTCGCCGCCGAACTGCGCGACCTCGTCCCGAAGGGCTGAAGGCCCTCCCCGTTCACCTGGAAGGGCCTTCAGCGAGCTCAGGATTCGCCGTCGGCGAGCTGGACGAGCGCGTGGGCCTTCGCGGCGTACTTCCAGTTGCCGAGGTCCCGGATCGTCTTGATCTTGAGTTCGGCGAGGAGTTCGTCGTGCTTCTTGGTGAGGCCTTCGAGAGCGGACGGCGGCGCGTCCAGCAGCTCGTTGACGCCCTTGTCCTCCCACGCCTTGTCCACCAGCTTGTTCAAGTTCAGGCCCACGGTTTTCGCCTTTCCTCGGGGCAGGTACGAGCACCACCCTGAACGTGATCCACGTCTCAGGCAACCGGAGATCACCCGTTCACGCTCAGTTCACCGACGGTCGGCCCGATGACAAATGTGACCCAGGTCGCGTACAACGAACGGGTGACGCAGCGGAGAACTGGGGGCGGCTGCCTCTTCCTGGTGATCGTGCTGTCCGTACTGGGGATCGCTTACCACCTTTGGGAGCGTGGAACGGCGGTGACACCGGCGGGGGTCACCGCTTCGGACGGCGCGGGCCGGTACGTGGCGCTGGGCGACTCCTACACGGCCTCGCCGGGCACCGGGCGGCCGGTGGGCGCGCCGGCGGGCTGCGACCGCTCGGACAACAACTATCCGAGCCTGCTCGCCGCGAAGCTGCGTCCAGCCGAGTTCGTCGACGTCAGCTGCGGCGGCGCCACGACCCAACATCTCACCGGCGAGCAGAAGACGCGGGACGGCACGAACGCCCCACAGCTCGACGCCGTCGATGGCGACACGACGCTGGTGACCGTCGGGATCGGCGGCAACGACGTGGGCTTCGCCGGCTTCGCGAGCCAGTGCGCGACGCAGGTGCAGACCGCTTCGCCCTGCAAGACCCAGCTGACCGCGGGCGGACGCGACCAGCTCGCCGAACGGATCACCGCCGCGGCGGGCCGGCTCGGCGGAATCCTGGACCAGATCCGCGCGAAGGCCCCTTCGGCGCGCATCGTGGTCGTGGGGTACCCCACCGTGCTTCCGGACGACGACGCCGGTTGCTGGCCCGTCCTGCCGGTCGGCGCAGGGGATGTCGCCTACTTCCGTGATTCGCTGAAACGGCTGAACACGGCACTGCAGGAGAGGGCGAAGGCACACGAAGCGGGCTTCGCCGACATGTCGACCGCGAGCAAGGGGCGGGACATGTGCAGCGCCGCGAACCGGCGATGGGTCGAAGGCCCGACGCCCTCGGTGCCCGCTGCTCCGCTGCACCCGAACGCCCGTGGCGCGGAAGGGATGGCGGAGGTCCTCGAGAAGCTGCTCAAGCCGGCCTCGTGAGTGGCAAGGACGGTTCTAACCGTCCTTGCCACTCACGAGGCTTGAGGTCAGTTGCGGACGACCGCCTGCGCCTTGCCGAGGACGGCCTTGCCCTCGAACTTGGCGGTGATGTCGACCCGGGCGGTGCCGTCGTCGTTGACCACGGCGACCTTCCCGGTGAACTCGATCGTCGCCGCGCCCTCGTTCGGCACGACCACGGGACGCGTGAAGCGCGCGAAGTAATCGACGAGGCGGCCGGGGTCGCCCAGCCAGTCGGTGACGAGCCGCGCCCCGAGCGCCATGGTCAGCATCCCGTGCGCGATGACGTCGGGAAGGCCGACCTCCTTGGCGAAGGCCTCGTTCCAGTGGATCGGGTTGAAGTCCAGCGAAGCGCCGGCGTAACGCACCAGCTGGTCGCGGGTGACGTCGATGGTCAGCGGCGTCAGTTCTTCCCCGGCGGTGAACGTGCTCACGCGTCCTCCCCTCGGACCACGAGCTGGGCGTTCGTGGTGGCGATCAGATCGCCGTCGGCGCCGGAGATCTCGGCGCGCAGGTTGATGAAGTCGTTCCCGGCGCGGGCCATGATGTTGTCGATATGCGTGGTGAGCGACAGCACGTCACCCGCGTGCACCGGCCGCGTGTAGGTGAACCGCTGGTCGCCGTGGACCATCCGCGAATAGTCGAGACCCAGCTCGGGGTCCGAGACGATCGCGTTGATCGAGGCGAGGTTGATGATCGTCAGGAACGTCGGCGGCGCGATGACGTCGGGGTAGCCGGCCGCCTTCGCCGCTTCGGTGTCGCGGTAGAGCGGGTTCGTGTCGCCGAGCGCGTCGGCGAACTCCCTGATCTTCTCGCGACTCACTTCATAGGTACTGGTCGGCGGGTACACCCGCCCGGTGAACGACTGGTCCAAGGCCACCCGAGCAGGCTACCGAACCCGGAAAATACCGAAGCCGCCCTGGTGACCAGGACGGCTTCGGTAAGACAGGTAGAACCGCTAGACGCTCAGCGGGTCTCTTTGTGAGTCCGGTGCGTACCGCAGTTCGGGCAGAACTTCTTCATCTCCAGGCGATCCGGGTTGTTGCGCCGGTTCTTCTTGGTGATGTAGTTGCGGTGCTTGCACTCCTCACACGCGAGCGTGATCTTCGGTCGCACGTCAGTGGCAGCCACAGCATTTCCTTCTCTACTAGGCCTGGGACACCCAGGGTTACCGCGTAGCGGTGGCCGGACTTGAACCGGCGACACAGCGATTATGAGCCGCTTGCTCTGCCAACTGAGCTACACCGCCCTTACATGAACCAGGCCGCGACACGCTTGCGTGACGCGGCTGAGGTCGCGAGCCCCTTTACGGAATCGAACCGTAGACCTTTTCCTTACCATGGAAACGCTCTGCCGACTGAGCTAAAGGGGCCTTGCCTCTCGCGAGGACTTGGAAAGATTAGCAAGTCCTCGCCGGCGCCTGAAACAGGGGGGTACGTTACCGCAAAACCTCAGGTCAGCAGGGTCAAGACGGTCTCGGAGTGTCGTCCGGGCGAACGCGCCGTGCGGGCCTGCAGCCACGCCTCGAGGCGATCCTCCGGCAGCGGGCGCGAGATGAGGTAGCCCTGGGCCACGTCACACCCCATCGCCTCGAGCTGATCCCGCGCGACGTCCTCCTCGACGCCCTCCGCCACGACCGTGAGGCCGAGCGAGTGGCCGAGCTCGACGATGGAGCGCACGACGGCGAGGTCGCCGAGGTCGGTGCCCATGCCGAGGACGAAGCTCTTGTCGATCTTGACCTGGTCGACCGGGAGCTGCCGCAGGTACGCCAGCGACGAGTAGCCGGTGCCGAAGTCGTCGACGGCGAGCACGATGCCCAGCGAGTGCAGCTCCCGCAGGATCGGCAGCGCCTTCTGCGGGTCGGACATCACACCTGACTCGGTCAGCTCGAAGGTGAGCAGCTCGGGCGGGATGCCGAAGCGGTCGAGTTCGCGCGCGACCTTCGTCGGGAAGTCCTCGTCGGCCAGGTTCCGCACCGACAGGTTCACCGCGGCGGAGATGCGCAGGCCCTCGTCGAGCCACTTGCGCACGCGCTTCAACGACTCTTCGAGCACGAACGACGTCAGGACGCCGATGAGACCGGCCGCTTCGATCGCCGGGACGAACTCGTCCGGGCCGAGCCTGCCGAACTCCGGGTGCACCCAGCGCACGAGCGCCTCGACGCCCTGGATCTGCCGGTTCGGCAAGGTGATCTTCGGCTGGTAGTGGACGCTCAGCTGGCCTTCTTCGAGCGACTGCCGGAACTGCGTGACCATCTGGAACCGGCGCATGAAGATCTGGCCCATGCTGGCCATGTAGCCGCGGACCTCTTCGCCGCCCTTGGTCGCGCGGACGGCGACGTCGGCGCGCTGCAGGAGCCCGTCGACGTCGACCTGGTCGTCGTCTTCCGCCGACGAGGTGGCGTAGCCGATCATCGCGTTGGCTTCGACGGACAGCCGGTCCACCGGGTACGGGGCGACGAGTTCCGCGCGGAGCAGCTCCGCGGCGGCCTGGGCGCGTTCCGGCGCGCAGCCGACGAGGAGCGCCGCGAAGGACGCGCCTTCGAGCCTGGCGAGCGGGACGTCGGGACCGAGCGCGTCGCGGATCCGGCGGCCCGCGGCGATGACCATCCGGTCCGCCCAGACGTAGCCGAGGGCGTCGCTGACGGTGGAGAAGACGTCCAGATCGACCCGGAGCACGACCGCGTCGACCTGTTCCCGCAACGGTTCCTTGGCGACCTGGCGGAAGCCCGGCCGGTTGAGCAGACCGGTCAGCGGGTCGTGGTACGCGTCGTGACGCAGGGTCGCGAGCAGTCGCCGGTTGTCCAGCGACGTCGCGAGGTGGCTGGCCATCGTGCCGAGCAGCTGGACGTCGTACTTGCCGAAGCCACGCCAGCGGCTCAGTCTGTCGTGCGCTTCGACGACGCCGAGGAGCTGGTTCGCGCTGCGCAGCGGGACGACCAGCGCCTCCTGCGCGCCGCGGTCGAGCAACGCGGAGCGGACGTCGGGATTGGCTTCGGTGATCCGGAAGTGGCGGACGTGCGCGCCGGGCAGGCGCAGCAACGGGTCGTCGGCGGCCGGGTCGACCGGCGGCAGTTCGTCGCCCGCGACGACCATCCGCATGGTGTCCTTCGGCTCCAGCCGGAGCCTCAGCACGACACGGCCGGCGGCGAGCTGGTCCTTGATGCGTTCGGCGATGGTCGCCCACTCGCGGACGTCCACGCCGCCGACGAGTTCGTCCGCGCGCCCGGCGGGCCGTGCGGCGGCCTGCTGACCGGAGCGCGCGACCATCAGGCTGACGTCGGACAACGCTTCCATGTCGCGTTGCTCGCGCAGCAGATCCGAGTACGCCCAGTACAACGCGGTGAGCCCGAGGAAGACGGCCAGCACGAGCGGCCAGGCCTTCGGCGTCCCGGAAATGACCAGATAACCGGAAAGACCGACCGAAGCGTTGACGAAGCCGACGACGAGGATGCGCCCGGTCAGCCGGATCGCGGTGCTGACCCGCATGCGGCGGCGCAGCACGCGGACGGCGGCGAGCGCGAGCAGCGTGCTGACCAGCGGCGCGGTCAACGTCCCGGCCAGCGCGGCGATCCAGGTCATGTCGTGGGCGCCGGAGGCCTGTTTCACCAGTCCTGCCACGGCGAACGCGCCGGTGATCTCCAGCAGGAAGGCGCCGGCGTTGTAGAGCACGCGGCCCGCGACCTTGCGGGCCAGCAGCGTTCCGATCCCCGCCGCGAGATGCGCGGCGAGCACGACTTCGAAGGGAGCGACGAAGAATCCGATGACCAGCGGGATCTCGGTGAACGAGATCGTCCACGAGATACCGCTGCGGACGTCGACGTTGATGCCGAGCTGTTCGGCGAGCAGGAACGCGAGGGCGAGGATCGGCCCGATCCACAGCAGATCGTCCGAGGCCTCGAAGTCCAGCCAGAGGCTGACCGCGGCCGCGGCGGCGATGCCCATGGTGAGTACCGCGAAGGTGTAGACGCGGAACCGTCGCTCGTCGGTACGAGCCTCCGTAACGGCGCCTCCCTTGCCCGCTGTCGCCTGTGCGGCGCTCCCGGGCCTGCCGTTCGTGTCCGGCATCCGACCTTCCTTCCCGGCTGCCCAACCGGTCTTGTCCTACCGCGACCTCGGGGACGAGGGCAATACAGTACCCCGGAGGGCGTACCCAAGTCCCATTCGAGACAGTATGAGATCACCCCAGGGTTAACAATGGGCGCGTCGCGCTGACCTGCGTGGACCAAGGGGTGAAATGGGAGCGTTATTCGCGTTCCTTCCGACTACCGGAAGTCACCTGACGCCACGCTCCGGCCAATCTCGTGAAGTTCCCGGCGGACCCGTCAGTAGGGGCTTGAATAGCCCTATGAATAGCCACGCCATCGCCGCCGGGCATGCCGAGCGGCTCGCCACCGTGGACGCCCTGCTCCCCGAAATGCCTGCACTGGAGCCTGTCGAGGGCTCCGTGTCACTCTCCGCGACGGCAGGCGACTCGGCCGCCGCCGGATTGTCGGTACGGACTGAAGCGGGCCCGGATTCTGTTGACTCTCCGTGGCGGGCCCTCGTCGAGCATCGCCTCGAAGCGCGCCTCACCGGACCCCGCCCGGAAGCGGCCCTCGACGCATTACTCACCCGATGGGATGAACATCTGAAGACCGTGGCCCCACCTGGGGATGTCGAGACGGCGGCGACCGTGGTGCGGCCCAGCCGGGACTCCCCCGGCTCGGCCGAATTGCTGCGCCGCGGCTTCGCGCCGGTGCTGGTGATCGCGGTCCGCCCCGCCGACCGGCTCGCCGTGACCGGGCCGCCCGCCACTCCCGGTGTGCACATCCGGCCCGCCGAAGCGGATGATCTCGAAACCGCCGTCGGACTCGAACTGGAATTGCAGCGATATGACGCGCAGTTCGGTTCTGTCACTTTGCGCGAGGGCGCGGAGGAAACGATCACCGCGGATCTGTCGAAACAGCTCGGCCGGGAAAATCCGACGTTGTGGATCGCCGAACTGTACGGTCGGCCGCTGGGCATGGTGCGGGTGCAGTTCCCCGGTGAGACGGCGTGGATCGGCGGCCGGGTCGCGGCCGACCGCGTCGGCTATCTGTCGTCGCTGGCGGTGGCCGAACCGGCGCGGTCGAGCGGGGTGGGGACGGCGCTCGCCGCGCACGCGCACCAGGTCTTCGACGAATGCGGCACCGAGGTCGTGCTGCTGCACCACGCGCTGGCCAACCCGCGCTCGACGCCGTTCTGGTACGCGCAGGGCTACCGGCCGCTCTGGACGTACTGGCAGCGCCGACCGGCGGTCCAGTGATCCGGATAGGCTTCTTTCCGTGACGAGGGACGATGACGCGGCCCCGGTGGCGCCGACCGGGGTCGACACCGAGAAGCCGTCCGCGGCGAGGATCTACGACTGGTTCCTCGGCGGGACACACAACTGGGCGGTCGACCGCGAGTTCGCCCGCGCGCTCGAAAAGCAGTGGCGCTGGGTCAAACCGGGCGCGCGGCACAACCGCGAGTTCATGAACCGGGTCGTGCGCGCGGCGCTGGACGCCGGGATCCGGCAGTTCATCGATCTGGGCTCCGGTGTCCCGACAGCCGGGAACGTGCACGAGATCGTGCAGGAGGAACTGGAGCCTGGCGATACGGCGAAGGTCGTGTACGTCGACTACGAGCCGGTCGCGGTGGCGCACGCGGAACTGATCCTCGAACGCCACGAGGCGACCGACTGGGCGGGGATCATCCAGGCGGACATGCGGCGGCCGAAGGACGTCCTGCGGCATCCGGAGACACTGCGGCTGATCGATTTCGACCAGCCGGTCTGCCTGATGATGATGGCCGTCCTGCATTTCGCCGGCCCGCACGACGATCCGCCCGCGCTGGTCGCGACGTACCGGAACGCGCTCGCGCCGGGCAGCTGGCTGGGGCTGTCGCATATGAGCTTCGGCGGCCAGACCGGCAAGGACGCCGACGGGCTGCACTGGATGGTCGAGCAGTACCGGAAGACGAGCAATCCGGTGTGGATGCGGGACCGGGAAGAGATCGTGCCGCTCTTCGGGGACTGGCCGCTGCTGGAACCCGGCGTCGTCCACCTGCCGGACTGGCGGCCCGTGCGGGAGCTGCGGCGGGACGAGGAAGGCGCCCGGCCGTTCGCCTGGTGCGGTGTCTCGGTCCACCCCTGACATCCGACCTCTCGCCGGTTCGCGTCGCGTTTAGCGGGCTAAAGGCGACGCGTTCCGCGCAGAGGTCGGATGAGTAGGTGATCGCTGACGGCGAACGCTCGAAGGAAACAAACGGGTCGATCGGAGAGTTGAGCTAGGCAGACTCAACTAACCGAGGAGTGCACAGATGACCGACAACCGCCTCCTGCCCGTCCTCCCGCTCGATGACGACGTCGTGCTGCCGGGCATGATCGTCCCGCTCGACCTCGCCGACACGGAGACGCGCGCCGCGGTGGAGTCCGCCCAGGCCAACACGCCTGCCCAGGCTTCCTTCCCGGGGATCCGGTCCAGCGCCGCCGCCAAGGCCGAGGTGCTGATCGTCCCCCGCGTCCACGGCGAGTACGCCGAACTCGGCACCATCGCGACCGTCGAGCGCATCGGGCGGGTGCCCGGCGGCAAGACGGCGGTGCTGTTGCGCGGCACCCGCCGCGCCGTCGTCGGCCGCATCGCCGACGGTCCCGGCGCCGCCCGCTGGGTCCACGCCGAGGTCGCGACCGAGACCACCGACGACAACTCCGCGAAGCTCGCTTCCGAGTACAAGAGCGTCGTCCTCGCGATCCTCCAGCAGCGTGGCGGCTGGCAGATGATCGACGCGGTACAGGAGGTCGAGGACCCGTCCGCGCTCGCCGATCTCGCGGGCAACTCGTCGTACCTGAACACCGAGCAGAAGCTCGAACTGCTCACCGCCCTCGACGTTTCCGCACGGCTGGAAAAGGCCCTCGAATGGAGCCGCGAGCAGCTGGCCGAACTCGAGGTCACCGACACCATCCGCAAGGACGTCCAGGAGGGCATGGAGAAGCAGCAGAAGGAGTTCCTGCTGCGCCGCCAGCTCGAAGCGATCCGCAAGGAGCTGGGCGAGCTCGACGGCACGGCCAACGACGACGACTACCGCGCCCGTGTCGAGGCCGCCGAGCTGCCGGACGCGGTCAAGAAGGCCGCACTGTCCGAAGTGGACAAACTGGAGCGCACCTCCGACCAGTCCCCCGAGGGCGGCTGGATCCGCACCTGGCTGGACACGGTCCTCGAACTGCCGTGGAACGAGCGCACCACCGACGTCCACGACATCGCCGCCGCCCGCGACATCCTCGACGCCGACCACGCCGGTCTCGACGACGTGAAGGAACGCATCATCGAGTACCTGGCCGTGCGCAAGCGCCGCGCGGAGTCCGGGCTCGGCCCGGTCGGCGGCCGCCGTTCGGGCGCGGTGTTGGCGCTCGCCGGTCCTCCGGGGGTCGGCAAGACGTCGCTCGGCGAGTCCGTGGCGAAGGCGATGGGCCGCAAGTTCGTCCGCGTCGCGCTCGGCGGTATCCGCGACGAGGCCGAGATTCGCGGTCACCGCCGCACCTACGTCGGCGCACTGCCCGGCCGGATCGTCCGCGCCATCAAGGAAGCGGGTTCGATGAATCCGGTCGTGCTGCTCGACGAGATCGACAAGGTCGGTGCCGACTACCGAGGAGACCCGACGGCCGCGCTGCTGGAGGTGCTGGACCCGGAGCAGAACCACACGTTCCGCGACCACTACCTCGAGGTCGAGCTCGACCTGTCCGACGTCGTGTTCCTCGCGACGGCGAACGCGCTCGAAACCATCCCCGGCCCCCTGCTGGACCGGATGGAGCTGGTCACCCTCGACGGCTACACCGAGCACGAGAAGGTCACCATCGCCCGCGACCATCTGCTCCCCCGCGAGCTGGAGCGCGCCGGTCTCGGCAAGGACGACGTCACGCTGACCGACGGCGCGTTCAGCCGCATCGCCGCCGAGTACACGCGGGAAGCCGGGGTGCGCAACGCGAACCGGACCATCGCGAAGGTCCTGCGGAAGGTGGCGACCAAGGTCGCGCTGGACGAGGTCGCGCTGCCGCTGACGATCGACGCCGACGGGCTGGAGACCTACCTCGGCCGTCCGCGGCACCTGCCGGAGTCCTCGCTTCCCGCGTCGACCCAGCGCACGTCGACCCCGGGCGTGGCCACCGGGCTGGCGGTGACCGGCGCCGGCGGTGACGTCCTCTACATCGAGGCGTCGCTGGCGGATCCGGAGTCCGGCTCCACCGGGCTGTCGCTGACCGGTCAGCTGGGTGACGTGATGAAGGAGTCGGTGCAGATCGCGTTGTCGTACCTGCGTTCGCGCGGCGCGGAGCTGGAACTCCCGGTCGGCGATCTGAAGGACCGCGGCATCCACGTGCACGTCCCCGCGGGCGCGGTGCCCAAGGACGGGCCGAGCGCCGGTATCACGATGACGACCGCGCTGGCGTCCCTGCTTTCGGGCCGGGTCGTGAAATCGGACGTCGCGATGACCGGTGAGGTGTCGCTGACCGGGCGCGTGCTGCCGATCGGCGGGGTCAAGCAGAAGCTGCTGGCCGCGCACCGGGCCGGGATGAAGACGGTGATCATCCCGCAGCGCAACGAGCCCGATCTGGACGACGTTCCGGCCGAAGTGCTGGCACAGCTGGAGGTCCACGCCGTGGCGAACGTCCGCGACGTGCTGGACATCGCGCTGGCCCCGGCGACGGCTCCGGTCGCCCAAGCGGCGTAACGGCGCGAGGCCGAAGCCCCGGATCCCCTCGCGGGATCCGGGGCTTTCGGCTGTCCAGATCCGGACGAACCCGGACATTGACTCACCTTAAACTCCCTATCACGTTTTGATAACGTAGATTGCGTGCCACCCAGCCGGGGTGCGTGATCCTTGAGAGGGCAAGGTCATGAGTCAAGGAATTCTTTCCCCGTTGCGGCCGAGGCGCAGGTGCGTTTCGGCCGGTCAGATCGTCTGTCTGAGCATTCTCACCGCATTCACCACGGCGCTGACCTTCGCCGGCACCAGCGCCTCTATCGCCGCGGGGATCGCCATCGCCCTGTTCGGCACCGTTCTCCGTCACACCGTGCCCGCCAAGGCACCCCGATGAACACGGAAACGGAGTTCATGGCGCGGCTGCGCGAGCTCCGCGACCGAAGCGGCCTCAGCATCCGCGCGCTGGCCGCCGCGACCGGCTGGTCCCGCAGCACCTTGGCCGACCTGCTGGCCCGGAACACCTTGCCCGGCAACGAAAACCAGATGCGAGTCCTGTTGCGCGCCCTGCTCAGGACGGTCCCGGACGAGCTCGGCGTCGACGAGTATCTCGCCGACTGGCGTCACCTGATCGGACGTCGCCACCACCGCAATGGCGGATGCGCACCGTTCGACCGGATACTCGTCGCGCTGGAAATAGCCGCACAGCGCGGCGGCACCGAAGCACCGGGCCTTCGCAAAGCGAAAGAAATAGTGCTGCGCGAAGGTTCCCTACGAAAGTTCCCTCCTCGCGGTGAATACGCCGCGAATTCACCTGGATGTCCCGTTCCGCCCGTACTCTCCGAGCCGCTCCATCCCGCACCACCACATCAGCGGATGTCTCGGAGGCACGAGTGAAGCGACGGAATTTCCTGCGCGCGGCCGTGGTCGGCGCCGGCGTCACGGCGTTCGGAAACAGGCTCTCGGGAGCGGCTCTCGCCGCGCCCGCCCAGAACGGACCCAGCCCGTACGGCGCGCTCCAGGCGGCCGACGCGAACGGGATCCAGCTGCCGGCGGGATTCACCAGCCGCGTCATCGCGAGGTCCGGCCAGCAGGTCGCGAACACCGGATACACCTGGCACAGCGCCCCGGACGGCGGCGCGGTGTTCGCCGACGGCAGCGGCTGGATCTACGTGTCGAACTCGGAGATCACCCCCGGCGGCGGCGCGAGCGCGGTCAAATTCGACGCGAGCGGGAACATCACCGGCGCCCACCGCATCCTGGCGAACACGCGCCAGAACTGCGCGGGCGGCAAGACTCCTTGGAACACCTGGCTTTCCTGTGAAGAGACCGACCTCGGATTCGTCTACGAATGCCAGCCGAACGGCCCGGCCACGGCCGCCGTCCAGCGGCCCGCGATGGGGAAGTTCAAGCACGAAGCCGCGGCGGCCGACCCGGTGCGCAAGGTCGTCTACCTGACCGAGGACACCTCGGACGGCTGCTTCTACCGCTTCGTCCCGACGACCTGGGGCGACCTCTCCACCGGGACGTTGCAGGTGCTCAAGGCGGGTACGGCGACCTCGGGCAGCTTCACCTGGGCGAACGTCCCCGACCCCGACGGCTCCCCCACCTCCACCCGCAACCAGGTGTCCGGTGCGAAGCGGTTCAACGGCGGCGAGGGACTGCACTACGCCAACGACACCGCGTGGTTCACCACCAAGGGCGACAACCGCGTCTGGCAGCTCAACCTGACGAACAGCACCTACGAGCTGGCCTACGACGACTCGCTGGTCAGCCCCGGCTCGGCCCCGCTGACCGGCGTCGACAACGTCACCGGGACCTCGTCGGGCGACCTCTACGTCGCCGAAGACGGCGGCAACATGGAGATCTGCATCATCACACCGAACGACATCGTGGCCCCCTTCCTGCGGATCAACGGTCAAAGCTCGTCGGAGATCTGCGGCCCCGCGTTCACCCCGGCGGGGAATCGGCTGTACTTCTCGTCGCAACGCGGCACCTCCGGCTCGTCCTCGGGCGGGATCACCTACGAGGTGACCGGCCCCTTCCGGTCCTGAAACCGGCGTGCGGGGGCCCCGACGGCCCGGCGCCCCCGCACGGCTCAGGCGTCGATGCGGGACTTCTCGCGGAGACGGCTCACCACGAAGAGGGTCAGTGCGACCGCGACGGCGGCGATCACGAAGTACTGGAAGAACCCGGCGTATTCCTCGACCAGATGCCAGCTCTCCCCGAGACCGTAACCTGCCAGGACGAACACCGTGTTCCAGATCAGGCTGCCCAGCGTGGTCAGGGTCAGGAAGCGCCAGAACGGCATGCGTTCGATTCCGGCGGGCAGGGAGATGAGGCTGCGGAAGATCGGCACCATCCTGCCGAAGAACACCGCCTTGGTGCCGTGTTTCTGGAACCAGGCTTCGGTCTTGTCGAAGTCGGAGGTCTTGACCAGCGGGATCTTCGCCATCCAGCGGCGGGTGCGGTCGCGGCCGAGCAGCAGGCCGAGGTAGTACACGATGATCGCGCCCGTCACCGAGCCGAACGTCGTCCACACCAGCGCCTCCACCAGCGTGAACGTGCCCTGGCTGGCGGAGAACCCGGCGAGCGGGAGCACCAGTTCGCTGGGGATCGGCGGGAAGAGGTTGTCCAGGCCGACGATGATCGCGGCGCCCGGACCGCCCAGCGCGTCCATCAGTGACACCGCCCAGCCGGCGAGTCCTCCCATCGGTTCACTGGCGGTTTGGGCGAGGAGGAGGTTCATGGCGGCCTTTCGTGGTCGTCTGCGGATATCAACGAACGTACGAATCGCCCGGGTTCCGCACACTGGGGTGAAGCGGCACAAATCACTGCGGTAAACCGCAGTACCGATCTTCGGCTACCCCGCTAACCTGGCGTTATGCCCGTTCCGGCAGCGATGCGCCGCTATCTGCGCAAAGCACTCCGCGGCACACTCGGTCTGGCGATCGGCGCCATGACCGCTGTCGCGGAGTTCTTCTACGTGCTCTTCGGCGGAATCGCGCTCGCGGTCCCCGCGCTGCGGCAGCCCGTGTTCGCCGGCGCGCGTGCACTGTCCGAAGTGGAACGGCGACGGCTGGAGAAGTACTTCGGCGAAGAGAACGCCACGAACTACACCGATCGCCGCGCGATGGCCTATCTCGTCCCGCGGTGCGTCATCGGCCTGCTCTGCGCCGCGATCTTCATCATGATCCTGCTGGGCGCCGCTTCCGGGCTGATAATCGCCGCTCAGCTCTTCGAAGGTCAGTCGCCCGGAGGAGGCGCACCGGCAGACTGGTACGACCCGCTCACCACCACCCTCTTCGGCGGGTTACTCGTATTCCTTTCCTTGCAAGGGCTCATCGGAGCCGCGACGCTGGACGTCAGGCTGGCGAAGCGCTTTTTCGGCCCCAGCAAAAGCGAACAGTTGCGACGGCGGCTCTTTGAACTCACGACCAGCCGGGCCGAAGTGGTCGAGGCGGTCAACGGTGAGCGCCGCCGGATAGAACGCGACCTGCACGACGGCGTCCAGCAGCGGCTCGTCGCGCTGGGGATGCTGCTCGGCCGGGCCCGTCGCGCGACCGACCCGGAGCACGCGGCGGATCTGCTCCGGCAAGCGCACGAGGAATCACAGCGTGCCCTGGTGGACCTGCGAGAAGTCTCGTGGCGGGTGTATCCGATCGCGCTGGACGCGGACGGGCTGCATCCCGCGTTGGAGGCGCTCGCGGAACGTTCGGGCATCCCGGTCCACCTGCGGCTCGACCTGCCGGGGCGGCCACCGGCGGCGATCGAGACCGTCATCTACTTCGTCGCTTCCGAGGCGGTCACCAATACGATCAAGCACGCCGCGGCGACGCGGATCGACATCGAAGTGGAGCGGGACGGGGGCAAGGTGCGGGTACGGATCACCGACGACGGAACGGGCGGGGCGCGAGAGTCGGGCGGCGGGCTTTCCGGCCTCGCGATGCGCGTCGCGGCGGCGGACGGGCAGTTCACTGTGGACAGTCCACTCGGCGGCCCGACAGTGGTGACCGCGGTGCTGCCGTGCGGGTGATCCTCGCGGAGGACTCGACCCTGCTGCGCGAGGGGCTGGTCCGGCTGCTGGTCGAAGAAGGACACGAGGTCGTGGCGTCGGTCGGCGACGGCGACGCGCTCCTCTCGACGACGGCCGCCCACAGGCCGGACGTGATCGTCACGGACGTCCGTATGCCGCCGACCCACACCGACGAGGGCCTTCGCGCGGCGCTCGAGATCCGGAAACGCTGGCCGGAGATCGGGGTACTGGTGCTCTCGCAGTACGTCGAGAAGCGCTACGCCGCGGACCTGATCACCGGCGACGGCGAACGCGTCGGCTATCTCCTGAAGGACAGGGTCGCCCAAGTGGGCGAATTCCTGGACGCGCTCGACCGGATCGCCGCCGGTGGTGCGGCGTTCGATCCGGAGGTCGTCCGACGGTTGCTCGCGCGGACCACGCACACCGATCCGCTCGCGAAACTGACCGTCCGCGAACGTGAAGTGCTGGAGAAAATGGCGCAGGGCCACACGAACCCCGGGATCGCCGAGTCGTTGTTCATCTCGCTGAGCGCCGTCGAGAAGCACGTGAACGCCATTTTCGACAAGCTCGGGCTGACCAGCACCGCCGGCTACAGCCGTCGAGTCCTGGCCATCCTGCGCTACCTCGGGTCCTGACCCCGAGTTGACAGGCAAGCGACGACTTGCCTATAACTGGTTCGTGGACGGCGACCTGTTCAAGGCGATCGGCGACGCGACGCGACGCACCATCCTGGACGAGCTGACCGAAAAGGACGGTCAGACCCTGTTCGAGATCTGCGGCAGGCTGACCATGAAGCATGGCTTGACCTCGTCACGGCAGGCCATCTCGCAGCATCTCGCGATGCTCGAACAAGCGGGCCTGGTGCGCACCCGGCGGCAGGGCCGCTACAAGTTCCACCACATCGACACGAGCCCACTGCGGTCGATCGTCGAGCGGTGGCCCATCGACCGAGAGGAACCGAACCCGTGATCCGGATCAACATCACCAGCGTCTTCGTCGACGACCAGGCCAAGGCACTCGACTTCTACACCGGAAAACTGGGATTCATCAAGAAACACGACGTGCCCACCGGGGACGCCCGCTGGCTCACCGTGGTCTCCCCGGCCAACCCCGACGGCGTCGAACTGCTGCTGGAACCGGACGGGCACCCCGCGGCAAAGCCGTTCAAGAAAGCGCTGGCCGGCGACGGCATCCCGTTCACCCAGTTCGCCGTCGACGACGTGTACGCCGAGGTCGAGCGACTCAAGGGGCTCGGCGTCGAGTTCACCCAGGACCCCGTCGACATGGGACCCGTGGTCACCGCCGTCTTCGACGACACCTGCGGTAACCTGATCCAGCTCGCCACGATGAAGTAACCCCCGCAACGGAAAGCTCGTGAGTGGCAAGGACGGTTCTAACCGTCCTTGCCACTCACGAGGCTCGACCGCTTCCTTACTGCTGCACCCACTCCACGAGTTCCACGGGCACACCGTTCGGGTCCGTGACCATGAAGAGACGCTCTCCCCACGGCTCTTCCCGCAGCGGCAACGTGATCTCGACACCTTCGTCGCGCAGGCGCTTCTCCTCGGCCTCGAGGTTCTCGACCGTGAAGGCCACGATCACGCCGGACGCGCGCCGCTGCCGCAGGTTCTCCGGCAGGACCTCGATCCCCGCCTGAAGCAGGACGATGGTCACTTTCGCGGTTTCGTGCCCGAGGGAGACGAAACCCTCCGCGGCCATCTGCTCGGCGAAGCCGAAGTGCTCGGTGAAGAAACGGCTGGACGCGGCGACGTCGTCGACGGTCAACGAGATGGTGGAGGCAAGGACGTTCACGGGCGATCCCCTTCGGTCGGCGATGAGTTTTCGGACGAGCTGAGCGGTCAGTACGACCGGCGGCGCGGGACGCCGATCGAGCGGCGCACCGGCATCGAGCGGCCGGGGAACGGCTGCTGATGACGGCGGTCGTTCCGGCGGACCTGGGCGCGGTTGGTGCCTTCGTTGCCTTGGGGGATTCGAGCGGTCAAGGAGCCTCTTCTCTCGCGGTCGGTAGTACGGACGTAAGTTTACATCCGAACTACCGGAAGTCAAGGGTATTTTTACGACGGTGGTAAACTTCGCTCATGACCAGCGCGGATGTGGGCCTTCGGGAGCTCAAGAAGCAGGAGACACGGCAGCTGATCTCCGACCAAGCGACGCTTCTCTTCATCGAGAAGGGCTTCGAAGAGACGACGATCGCCGAGATCGCCGCCGCGGCGAGAGTCGCGAAGAAGACCGTCACCAACTACTTCGCGCGCAAAGAGGACCTGGCACTCGATCAGCACGAGGAATTCACGGCCGGGCTGGCGAACGCCGTCCGCGACCGGAAGCCGGGTGAGTCGGCGCTGGCCGCGCTACGACGTACCTTCCTGGACGCGGTGGCGGAGCACTCTCCCGTGATCGGCTTCACCGGGCCGGTCTTCGCGAAAATGGTGCTGGAGAGCCCGACCTTGACCGCGCGGCTGCGTGAACTGCACGAACTGCGCGAAGCGGCGCTCGCCGAACTGCTCGCGACCGAGACCGGAGCCGACGCGGACGACGTCACCCCGGTCATGGCGGCCGCCGAGCTCAACGCGATCGACCGTGTCCTCTTTCGCGAGGTACTGCGGCGTTCCCACGCCGGCGAGAGCAACGACGAGATCGCCGAAGCGCTGACGAAGGCGACCCAGCGGGCTTTCGAGCTGCTGGAGCCCGCCTTCGGCGACTACGCGATCCGCGAATAGCCCCTGGGTTTTGTCGGGGGTAACCGCTAGGTTTCGCTCCATGTCTGAGGGGACCTCGCTCGACGTCGTCTACTGCGAAGGCTGGGACCCGGCGGCCCGCACACTGATCGGCAGGTTCTCCCCCGGTATCGCGCAGGAACGCGACGCCGCCGGGGAGCAGTACGCCGTCGCGTTGGTGCTTCCCGGGACCGAAGAGCCGCGGATACTGCTCGAGATCGCTTGGAAGCACCACTTCGCCCGCTCCGCCCACTTCGACGAGCGGAGCAGGCGTCGCGGCTTGTTCGAGTTCCGCGTGCTCGAAGACGGCGCGCTGTTCCTCGTGAAGGTCGAGCAGTGGACCTACCATTTCGACGACCAGGAGGAGTTCGACGAGCAGAACGCCGGCCGGGCCGAGCTGTCCTTCGGCCCCGACGGTGACGGCTGGGTGAACAAGGCTCCTCGTGGCTACGGCGGCGGTTCCAGTAGCGGCCGCGTGCGAAAGCCGTTGTCCGAGCTGAGGATGCCGAAGCCCGCCTTCGGCGATTGGCAACCCTTCACGAATTCGAAACAGCTGACCCTCCGGACGCCGGACACCCCGGTCACCGATCCACCGATTCCGGTCGGAGAACGCCCTTGGCGGCCCTCAGTTCCCTTGCGCCCCTTCGGTATCGACGAAATGTTCACGCCGGGCACGCGATTTTCCCTGAGCGAAAGCCATGGCGTCGTCGAGATCGAGCTTCGGGACGCCGGGAAACTCCGGATGACCAGCGGCAGGCTCGTCGCGGCGGATCCGGCCTTCCTGGATTCGGACGCCGCGCATTTCACGGTCACCGTGCCTCCCGGCGAGTACCCGGTAGTGGTCTCGGTGATCCGGTTCGTCGACGAACCGTCCCACGAACGGGTCGTGGCCGCAAAACTCGTCGTCGCCGACGTCTCGGTCGCCACCTGGGAAGCGGCGCTCTGGCCTGGGCAGGACGCGCTTTTCCTCGGTGACGGGGAGTTCTACGGCTACGGCGTGGACAGCGGCACAGGCTGCTTCACCGACGCCGACGCCCTCCCCGAGGAGGTGGACGACGACATCCTGGAGAAGTTCGAGGAGGTGGACCCGCACCTCGACGTCACCCTGGACGGGGCCGACGGCAACATCATCGCGTTCACCACCGGATGGGGAGACGGCAGCTATCCGACCTGGATCGGCCGGGCGGCGGACGGCACGCCGGTCTGTTTCGTCACCGACATGCTGATCCTGAACCGTGCCCGGCTTCTCACGGCCTGAGCGGGGATCATGACGCCATGACCTTCACCGCAGAAGAGATCGCGTACCTGCGCTCGCAACCGTTGGCCCGCTTCGCGACCCTGTCGGCGGACGGTGAACAGCCCGACGTCGTCCCGCTGGCGTTCGAGTTCGACGGAACGCATTTCTGGGTGGGCGGCGCGGGCGCGTCGGTCCTCGCGACCCGGAAGTTCCGCAATATCCAAGCGGGGCAACGCAAAGTCGCCTTGATCGTGGACGACCTCGTCTCACTCGACCCGTTCATCGCCCGCGGTGTCCGGATCTACGGCGAAGCCGCCGACCCGCTCGAACGGATGGGAATCGTCGGCCCGGGCATCTATTCGCGCGTGACGCCGAAGGTGTCGTGGAGCTGGAACATGGCGGGCGAACCCGTGGGCGAGGCGTGGTATCCGTCGAGGCGCGCTGTTCACGGCGACACGTAGAACTCGCGGAGGACGACGGATCCGTGGGCGGGCAGCCGGTCGCCGGTCCATTCTTGTCGGTGGCCGGCGGTACTGTCGGATCCATGCGGGAGCTGATCGTCACCGAGAACTGCACGATCGACGGCGTGATCGAACTGGCGGGCGACTGGTTCAGCCCGGGCGACACCGATCCGGACGTGGACCAGTCGGACGTCCTGGCCACGCTCCGGGAACAACGTGAGAACGCCGACGCGTTCCTGCTCGGGCGCGTCACCTTCGAAGACATGCGCGGGTACTGGCCGCACCAAACCGAAGACACGACAGGTATTTCCGCTTACCTCAACTCAGTGAACAAGTACGTGGTCTCGAGCACGCTCACGGAGCCGGAGTGGGAGAACACCACGGTGCTCTCCGGTGAGCTGCGCTCGGAGATCGAGAATCTGAAGGCCGCCGAGGGCAAGGACATCGTGACCACCGGCAGCATCTCGCTGGTGCGATCGCTCATCGCCGAGGGTCTCGTCGACGAGTACCGGTTGTTCGTCTATCCCGTCGTGGTCGGTGAGGGGCGTCGGCTGTTCGAGGGCGCCACCGGTGTTCCGAAGCTTCGCCTGGTGGAGGAGAAGGCGTTCGCATCGGGAATCGTTCTGCTGCGCTACCGCGCGGCGCCGAACTGACGCTTCACCGGGTCGTGCGGCGGGAATTCCCTGCTCACCCGCCGCTCGGTAGGGTCGTGCTCCGGTTCGACGACGGGAGAACGACGGAGGTGGCGCGCATGGTCGACGCGTCGAAGTTCACGGCCGAGGTGTTCCGTCGCGCGTCGGAACGGCCCGAGGTCCAGCCACGGCTGGCCCGGGCGGCGACCTGCGTCCGGGAAGGCAAGTTCACTTGGGAGGAGGTCGCCACCGGAAATTGCGAGCACCCGCTCGCGCAGGCGCTGTTCGCGCCCAGAGCCCAGGAGAAGCTGTGGCCGCTGCTGGCTGAGGTCGCCGCGGAGCTCGAGTCGGAGCCTCCGCCGGCCGAACCCCGGCGTGCGCGGCGAGCGCCGACGACGGACGACGACTTCAGCGAGTACACCTACCTCGAAGACCTGGCCGAACCGGATACGCGTCCCGCGTGGCCGCAACGACGGGGTCGCGGCCGGTGAGCGCCCAGCGGGCGAAAACGGGATGAGGAGCACAGGCGCCCGCGCGTAGCGTCGGCGACCGTGATCAGTGAGACGGAGACAGGAGACGACGCTTCGGACGGCTGGTTCCCCGAGAGCGTGGCCGCGGACTACGACGAGCCGGGCGGGGCGAACGCGCCCGAAGTGGTGACGCCCGCGGTGGACGTCCTCGAAGACCTGGCCGACGGTCCGGTGCTCGAGTTCGCCGTCGGGACCGGGCGGATCGCGATCCCGCTGGCCGCTCGCGGCGTGCCGGTGAGCGGCATCGAACTGAGCCGGGCGATGGCCACGCGGATCGCGGGCAAACCGGGCGGTGAAGCGGTCGGCGTCACGCTCGGCGACATGACGGAAACGCGGGTGGACGGCGAGTTTTCGTTGGTCTATCTGGTGTTCAACACGATCGGCAACGTGACCACCCAGGACGGGCAGGTCGACGTCTTCCGCAACGCGGCGGCGCATTTGCGCCCCGGTGGGCTGTTCCTCGTCGAGGTGGGTCTGCCGGATCTGCGCCGCCTGCCGCCCGGACAGGACATCGTCCCGTTCGCGATGGGGCCCGGATATGTCGGATTCGACCAGTACGACGTGGTCACGCAGGAGTTCACGTCGAACCACGTCACCGTGACATCGGATGGCCAGGGGCGGTTCCGCCGCATCCCCTTCCGGTATGTCTGGCCCGCCGAACTGGACCTCATGGCACGTATCGCCGGAATGCGCCTGAAGTACCGCTGGGCGGACTGGGACCGCTCGGAGTTCACCGCCGAGAGCACGAAACACGTGTCGGTCTGGGAGCGCGGTTCATGACGATGATGGCCGCGCTGACGACGAGCGGAGGCAACGCCCACAGCGCCGTCGTGAGGTAGCCGTCCCGGGCGGGCAGCAAAGCGCCGTCCGGGGTGACGGCGGCGAGCAGGAGGCCGGCGAGAGCGCTGCCCGCGGCCATCCCGACACTGCGGGCGATCTGGTTGATCGAGAGCACGCTGGCCGTTTCCTCTTGTGGCACACCGGCCAGCACGAGCTTGGGCATCACCGCGAAGACACCTCCGACGGCGAAACCGAGCAGGGCGATCGCGACGAGGACGAGCGGGAACGACCGGTTGCCGGCGGCGAACAGCAGTGCGCTCGTCACGGCGATCGCGACCGACAACGCGTACGTCCACCGTTCGGTGAGGCGCGCGACGAGCTGCGGGATCGCTTTTCCCGCAACGAATCCGAGCAGTGAGAACGGGATCAGCGCCGCGCCCGCGGCGACGCCGGGAAGCGCGAAGCCGTAGTGGGCGCCGACGGGAGTCTGCACGTAGCGGGTGAACAAGCTGAACAGGAGGTACAGCCCCGCCCCGGCCACGAGAATCGCCAAGTTCGCGCGAAGGATGGCACTTCGGCCGAGCAACCGAAGGTTCACCAGCGGTGCCGTCGTGCGCAGTTCGATGAACGCCCACCCGACCAGGACCGCGACGGAGCCGGTGAGAACGCCGACGCCCAGCCACGCGGTCGTCCATATCGAGGGCTCGGCGATGACCAGGAGGACACCGAGCGTGCCGAGAGCGAGAAGCAGCGTGCCGGGAACGTCGATCCGAGGAAGCTCGCCGGGCGCTTCGGCCGGCAGGAAACGCCAGGCGACGACCAGCGCGACAGCGGACAGGAGGAAGCCGAATCCGTACGCGACCCGCAGTCCCGCGAGCTGGTCGAGAAGGCTGACCACCGGATAGCCGACGCCGATGCCGACCGTCGACGCGACCGAAAGGGCGGCGATCGTCGATGTCGCGCGCTCGGGCGGCAGATGTGCGCGGGCGACGCTCATCAACAGCGCCCCGGCCGCGACCCCGAGCCCTTGCAGGCCGCGTCCGACCAACAGTGCCGCGTACGGAAGCGGGAGCACCGTCAGCAATCCGCCCGTCATGACCAGAGCAAGGGTGACCAGGATCGTGGCGCGGCGGTACGGGCCACTGCCGAGCCTGCCCAGCACCGGGCCCGCGATCGCGCCGCTGAACAGCGTCACCGTCAAGGTCCACTGCGCGGCGTCCAGCGAGACGTGCATACCCGTGGCGACCGGGGTGATCAGGGGCGCCCCGACGCTGCCGATGACCGCACCCGCCAGCGCCGTGCACACCAGCGCGGGGCTCAGCCTCCCGTCGTGCCGGACGGGGACACTCATCGGTTCGTCTCGGTGGTGATGTGTGTGAACAGCCCCGGTTGGATCCGGGTGCGGACGCCCTCGGCCCAGCCGTCGTCGACCTGCCCGACGTCCATCGCGGCGCCGGTGTTCAGCAACATCCCGAAGGCGAGGAAGGTCTTCACGGTCACGGGATCGAGACCGGTACCGTCCTCGGTCGTCTCCCACATCCGCGCGAAACACGACCGCACCGCGTCCCGCACCTCTGGGTCGCCACACGCGGCGAAGCCCTGAAGCTGCAACAACAACCCGGTCCGGTCGGCCAGGAGGTCGAAATACTGCGCCCCCATCGCCGAGAGCGCGTCCAGGCCGGTCTTCCCGTCGCCCGCGTCCCGCATCGCGGCACTGAGCCGCTCGAACGCGGCCTCGACGAGCTCCAGGAACAGGGCCTTCTTCGTCCCGAACATCCGGAAGACGTACGCCTGCGTGATCCCCGCCGTTTTCGCGATCGCTTCCGTCGATGCCCCGTGCAGCCCGTGTTCCGCGAACTCCTTCGCGGCGATCGCCAGCACCTGGGCACGTCGTTCGGGTCCGCTCATCCGTCCGGCCATACCTCCAAGTTACTGGTTACTAACCACTAACTAAAGGTGTCCCGCGCAACAAACAAAGCGGCCCCGTGACTGGGTCACGGGGCCGCTTTGGTGTGGCGAGTGAGGGATTCGAACCCCCGAAGGCAGTGCCGTCTGATTTACAGTCAGATCCCTTTGGCCGCTCGGGCAACTCGCCGTGGCCGGGTGTCCCCGGCCGAGACGAAAGAATACCCAATGCCGTGGCGGGCCGGTCAACCGGGTTCCGCAGGGCTAGGGTGGAAGCTCCTGACAAGCGAGTACGAGGTGTGAGAACACGTGGCGGATCCCTCTTTCGACGTGGTGAGCAAGGTCGATCGCCAGGAGGTGGACAACGCCCTGAACCAGGCCAGCAAGGAACTCGGTACGCGGTTCGACTTCCGGGGTACCGGGACCAAGATCGACTGGTCCGGTGAAGAGGCGATCGCGATCGAGTCCGAGACCGAGGAGCGGGCGCTGGCGGCGGTCGAGGTGTTCAAGGAGAAGCTGATCAAACGCGGCATCTCCCTGAAGGCCTTCGAGGCGGGCGAGCCGGCGTTGTCCGGCAAGATCTACAAGATCGGCGGCAAGATCCTGCAGGGGATCGCGTCGGACAAGGCGAAGCAGATCGCCAAGTTCATCCGTGACGAAGGCCCCAAGGGCGTCCAGGCGCAGATCCAGGGCGACCAGCTTCGGGTGTCCGGCAAGAAGAAGGACCAGCTGCAGGACGTGATCGCCTTGCTGAAGGGCAAGGACTTCGAGATCGCGCTGCAGTTCACGAACTACCGCTGAGCACGGCGACGGCGAGGCCACCTTCCGCGGAAGGTGGCCTTCGTCATGCCTAGGACGCGGTGACCGTCCAGGTCCCGTCGCCTTCCACCGACACGAAGGCCGGGCCGGACACGGGCACGCTGCCCTTGTAGTCACCGAGCTGGTTCACGGGGAGCTCCGAGTAGTCGCCGCTGTGCACCCACACCGCGGTGCGGCCGCTGTTCTTGGTCGTGATGGCGACCGATGAGACGCCATCGGTCGCGGCGAAGACCGCTTCGCCCTTGCCGGACAGGGGTTTGCCCGGCGTGAGCGCGGGCAAGCCGCTTTCGTCGGTGATGGTCAGCGTCCAGGCGGCGTTGGCCTTGACGGTGAACGTCTTCGCCTGACGGCCGGGCATGTCGTTGATCCACTGCGTGCCCTTGTACGGGCCGACGTCGTTGACGATCAGCTCGTTCTCGGTGTTGACCGCGACGTGCCCGGAACACTTCGGACAGTCGAAGGTCACGAAGCCGATACGCGACGGCCAGGTCATGGGGACCGACGCGTTCCCCTTCCCCGAGTGCTTCTCCTCCGGCTGCGGGCCGGGCTTCGGGGTGGTGGTCGGCGTGGGAATCGTCGTCGGCGAGCGCAGCCCGTCCGGGGCGGCCGCCCGCGGGACGACGCGGCCGAGAGCCGGCGGCGAGCAGGCCATCAGGCCCGCGGTCAGCAGCACGGCACTCGCGGCCGCGCACAAGCGCCTGATCACGTGTTTCCCCCTAGTCGAACCCGTCATCCGATCTTCGTCGGTCGATAGCCCAGCGTTACCGGATCACTCGGCCGAGCGATTCAGGCCACTCGGACGTGGGTTTCCGCCGCAACGCCTCCTCGGGAGTCCGAAAGGGACAAAAGCCCGTGTTGTAATCCGGCGATCGCGTTCGAGGAAGGTCACGATGAAACGCCGTTTCAGCTCCGCACTCGCCTTCGCGCTGTCACTCACGGTGATCGCGTCCCTGTTCACGTCCGCGCAGGCCGCGGAGCGCCAACAGCTCGTGCCCGGCTACGGCTCGTACCCGCGGCTCATCCGGCTGGAGCATTCCTCGATCGGCCGCGGCCGTATCCTCGCGTCGCTGACCAGCGAAGACGCGAGCGGCAAATTCACCCCGATCATGGAGAGCACCGACGAGGGCCAGACCTTCCACAAGATCGGCGAGGTCCGCGACCGCGACGGTCGCCGCGGCATGTGCTGCGGAACGCTGTACGAACTGCCGCAGCGGGTCGGCAGGCTTCGCGCGGGCACCCTGCTGTGGGCCGCGAGCTACCGGCAGGACGCCGGTCCGCAGCGGCGGATCGGGATCAGGATCTGGTACAGCCGCGACGCCGGGCGCTCGTGGGCCTTCCTGTCCGAGGCCGCCCGCTCGCACAACCACGACGGCATCTGGGAGCCGGAGTTCGTCGTCGACGCGGGTGGCACGCTGTGGCTGCACTACGCCGACGAGACCGAGGCGCCGCAGTTCGCGCAGGTGATGAACCGGGTCGCCTCCACCGACGGGGTGAACTGGGGTACCAAACAGCGCACGATGGCCATCCCGCCGCATCGGGTGCGGCCCGGTATGCCGATCATCCGCCGCCTCCCCGACGGCCGGTACTACCTGGCCTACGAGATCTGCAACTACCGCGACCGCTACTGCGACCCGTACTTCAAGATCTCCTCCGACGGCGCCAACTGGGGCGATCCCCTCGATCCCGGCACCCGCGTCACCACCGCCAGCGGCAACTACTTCCAGCACGCGCAGACGATCACGCTCTTCCCCGGCGGGCCGAACGGGGTGCGGCTGGTGATGGTCGGGCAGATCTACACCAACGCCGCCGGGGTCCCGCAGCCCAAGAACGGCCAGGTCCTGCTGGCCAACGACAACTTCGGCGCCGGGCACTGGTACGAACTGCCCGCGCCGGTGCACATCGTCGGGATCCACAACAACTTCTGCCCCAACTACAGCTCGACGCTGCTGCCGGTCGACGGCGGCAAGAACGTGTTGCAGATCTCCACCGAGTACAACCTCGGCTGCAAGGCGTACTTCGCGAAGGGCCCGGCGTTCTGAGCCACCCGGTAGTGTGAGATCCCGAGCGATCGGCTACGAAGCGGGGGCATCGCATGAAGGGCATCGTGCTGGCCGGGGGCAGTGGGACGCGTCTGCATCCCATCACCCAGGCGATATCGAAACAGCTGCTACCGGTCTACGACAAACCGATGATCTACTACCCGATCTCGGTGCTGATGTTCGCCGGGATCCGCGAGATCCTGATCATCTCGACCCCCGTCGACCTGCCGCATTTCCGGCGGCTGCTCGGTGACGGCAGCCAGTTCGGGCTCAGCTTCAGCTACGCCGAGCAGGCCGCCCCGAACGGGCTGGCCGAGGCGTTCGTCATCGGCGCGGACTTCGTCGGCGACGACGACGTCGCGCTCGTGCTCGGCGACAACATCTTCTACGGCCAGGGGTTCTCCAGCAGGCTGCAGGCCGCGGCGACCGCGCTCGACGGTTGCGTGCTGTTCGGCTACCCGGTGAAGGATCCGCAGCGGTACGGCGTCGGTGAGATCGACGCCGACGGCAAACTCCTCTCCATCGAGGAGAAACCCGAGAAGCCGAAGTCGAACAAGGCCATCACCGGCCTGTACTTCTACGACAACCAGGTCGTCGAGATCGCCCGTGACCTCAAGCCCTCCCCGCGCGGCGAGCTGGAGATCACGGACGTCAACCTCACCTACCTGCGGCAGGACCGCGCGACGCTGATCGACCTCGGCCGCGGGTTCGCCTGGCTCGACACCGGAACGCACGACTCGCTGCTGGAGGCCGGCCAGTTCGTGCAGGTCCTCGAGCACCGGACGGGTGTCCGGATCGCCTGTCTCGAAGAAGTCGCGCTGCGTATGGGCTTCATCGACGCGGAGCAGTGCTTCGCGCTCGGGGCGAAGCTGGCGAAGTCCGGCTACGGCGAATATCTGATGAACGTCGCGCGTACCCAGGGCGCTACCGGCTGAACAGGTGTTCCCGCAGGGTGTCGCCGGTGTAGTCGGTCCGGAAGACACCTCGTTCCTGCAGTTGCGGGACGACGTCGTCGACGAACGCGTCCAGCCCGCCCGGGGTCAGATGCGGCACCAGCACGAAGCCGTCGGCGGCGTCGCTCTGGACGTACTCGTCGATCGATTCCGCGACCTGCCGGGCGGTGCCGACGAACTGCTGGCGCGCGGTCACCTCGATGACCAGTTCGCGAATGGAGAGCTTCTTCTCCTCCGCGATCGCCCGCCATTTCGCGGCCACGGCCAGCGGATCCTTCTCGTGCCGGACTCGCCCCCAGGTCAGCGGTTCGGCGTCGGGATCCGGGTCGATCTCGGGGAGCGGGCCGTCGGCGTCGTAGGCGGAGAGATCGCGGCTCCAGACCTGTTCGAGGAACTGGATCGCGGTCGCCGGACGGACCTGTTGATAGCGGATCTCGCGGGCATGCTCGTGCGCGTCCTCCTCGGTGTCGCCGAGGACGAACGTCGCGGCGGGCATGATCAGCAGCTCGCCGGGCTCGCGGCCGTACGCGGGCAGCCGTCGCTTGACGTCGGCGAAGAACTCCTTGCCGCTCTCCAGCGAGCCGTGGCGGCTGAAGATGACGTCGGCGGTCTTGGCGGCGAACTCCCTGCCCTCGTCGGAATCCCCGGCCTGGATGACGATCGGCTGCCCCTGCGGGGTGCGCGGGACGGTGAACTCGCCGCGGATGTCGAACTGCGGTCCACTGTGGACAAAGCGCTGGATGCCCCGGGCGAAGACGCCGTTCTCCTTGTCCCCCACGAGCGCGTCGGGTGCCCAGCTGTCCCAGAGTTCACGCACGGTGGCGAGGAATTCCTCGGCGCGGCGATAGCGGTCCTCGCGTTTCAGGAAGCCGCCGCGGCGGAAGTTCTGGCCCGTCCACGCGTCCGGTGAGGTGACGACGTTCCACGCGGCGCGGCCGCCGGAGAGATGGTCGATACTCGCGACCTGCCGCGCGACCTCGTACGGCTCGTTGAAGGTGGACGACAGCGTGCCCGCGAGGCCGAGGCGGGTGGTGACCGCCGACAGCGCGGCCAGCACGGTGGTGGTGTTCGGCCGCCCGACGACATCGGAGTCGAGGATCTTGCCCGCGTGTTCGCGCAGGCGCAGACCCTCGGCGAGGAACAGGAAGTCGAACTTGCCCCGCTCGGCCGTGCGCGCGAGATGCTCGAAGGACGAAAAGTCGATTTGGCTACCCGAACGCGGGTCGCTCCACACGGTCGTGTTGTTGACGCCGGGGAAATGCGCGGCGAGTTTGACCTGCTTGGGCATCTGTCACGCCTCCGTGTACTGGTTGGCGGCGACCCCGAGACCGAGATGGTCGCGCAGGGTGGCGCCGGTGTAGGCCTGCCGGAACACGCCCGCGGCCTGGAGCGCGGGCACCGTCTCGGCGGTGAAGAGCGCCAGGTCGTCGGGCAGGACCGCGGGCCGGAGGTGGAAGCCGTCGAGACTGTTGGATGCCGCGAGGCGGGGCAGCTCGGTGGCGAGGCCGGCGGGAGTTCCGGTGAAACTCGGGCCCGGCGCGAAGGGCGCATAGGCCTCCAGGGCCCGGCGACGCTCGATGGCCGCCTGCTCGGTTTCGGCGAGCACGATCGACAGGCCGGCGAGGAGTTTCGCGTCCGGGAAGCGCTCGCGGGCGCCGCGGATCTCGTCGACGAGGACGACGTCGGCGCCGTGCGCGTACGGCGAGTCGCCGTACACCGCGACGACGGGGTGGCCCTGCGGCGGGCGCGGCGTGATCGAAGGTCCCTTGATGCTGAAGAAGCGGCCTTCGAAGTCGACGTAATGCAGTTTCTCGCGGTCGATGAAGCGGCCGGTCGGCTCGTCGCGGATGATCGCGCCGTCCTCCCAGCTGTCCCAGAGGCGGGCGATGACGTCGACGACCTCGGCGTTCTCCGCTTCGGCGTCCACCTCGGACGGCAGGGTGCGCCTGCCGAAGTGCGCGACCTCGGCCTCGGTGCGCGAAGGCACCGCGAGGACGCCTGCGCGGCCGCGGCTCGCGAAGTCGAGCGACGCGACGGCCGTCGAGATGTGGAACGGCTCGGTGTGGGTGGTGGTGACCGTCGGGATGAGGCCGATTCCGCTGGTCACGGGGGCTATCGCGGCGAAGGTCAGCAACGCGTCGAGCCTGCCTCGGACGACCTCCTCGCCGCCGGGTTGGAGCGCGAGGGTGTCGTCGAGGGTGACGAAGTCGAGCGAAGCCACTTCGGCGAGCTTCGCGTGGGCGAGGTAGTGGGCGGCGGTGAACAACGCGGACGGGCGGACGCCGGAGACCCGCCAGGCGGCCGGATGCCGGCCGGCCCCGTCGAGCGCGACCCCGAGGTGCAACTGCTGTGCGGAACCCATGCCCGGGGAACTCGCGCCCCCCTCCCCCGATTCCCGCTCCCACGAGGTGAGATCCCCGGGCCGACCTGCGTTTAGCGGGCTAAACGCGATCTGAGGGGCGCGTCGCCTTTAGCGGGCTAAACGCGATCCGGGCGTCAGTAGGGGCGGCGGGCCATGTCTTCCAGGCGCCGGATGCGTTCGGCCATGGGCGGATGGGTCGAGAAGAGCTTCGAGAGGCCTTCGCCCGGACGGAACGGGTTCGCGATCATGAGGTGCGACTGCGAGACCAGCTTCGGCTCCGGCACGAGCGGTGCCGCGCGCGTCCCGCTGTCGAGCTTCCGCAGGGCGGACGCCAGGCCGAGCGGGTCGCCGGTGAGTTCCGCGCCCGACGCGTCGGCCTGGAACTCCCGCGAGCGGCTCACCCCGAGCTTCACGACGGCGGCCGCGATCGGCCCGATCAGCACCAGGAGCAGCCCGACCAGCGGGCTGTCACCGTCCTCGCGGTTGCCGCCGCCGAAGACGCTGGTGAACATCGCGATGTTGGCGATCACGCTGATCACGCTCGCCAGCGCGCCCGCGACGCACGAGATCAGGATGTCGCGGTTGTAGACATGGGACAGCTCGTGCCCGAGCACCGCCCGCAGTTCGCGTTCGTCGAGCAGGTCGAGGATGCCGGTGGTGCAGCACACCGCCGCGTGCCGGGGGCTGCGGCCGGTGGCGAAGGCGTTCGGGGCCACGGTGGGGCTGATGTAGAGCCGCGGCATCGGCTGCCGCGCCTTGGTCGCCAGCTCCCGCACGATCCGGTACATCGCCGGCTGCTCGGCCTCGGAGACCGGCCGCGCGCGCATGGCCCGCAGCGCCAGCTTGTCGGAGTTGAAGTAGGCGTACGCGTTGACGCCGAGCGCCACCACCAGGCCGATGACCAGCGCGCCCCGGCCGAAGAAACCGCTGATCCCGACGATGAGCGCGGACAGCAGGCCGAGCAGGACGACGGTCTTCAGGCCGTTCTGGTGCTTGTGCACGGCGTCCTGCTCCTTTCCTTCTCAGGGGTGGGGGTTACTCATCGGAAACAACGCGATCGGGGGACGCGAAGTTCCTTCGCGTGCTCGGATCGCGGGTTATCGTCGAAGCCCGGAACGATCATCGGGAGGCGCCTGTGCGAGGACCCGAACTGAGCCGCCGAGCCCTGCTCACGCTGGCCGCGGCCGGTGCCTCCGCGGTCGCCTTCGCCCCGGCGGCCAGAGCCGAGAAAGTACTCCTCGTCGAGGTCGGGGGCGCCCCGGAGGCGGTCGCGGTGAATTCCGTCACCGGTTTCGCCTACGTCTCGGACCCGTCCACCGGCACGATCGTCGTCCTCGACTCGCGGTCCGGCACGGTCGGTGACGTGATCCCGGTCGGCGGCGAGCCCGCCGGGCTGGCCGTGGACACGGTGACCAACCGGGTCTTCGTGGCGAACCCGCCCGCCGGGACCGTCCTCGTCCTGGACGGGCGGACCAACGACGTCGTCAGCGTGGTGCCCGCCGGCCCCGGCGCGTCCGGTGTCGACGTCGACGAGCAGGCGAACCGCATCTACGCGGTCAGCGACCTCACCGGGACGCTCGCCGTCATCGACGGCGTCGGCTGCCGCCTGCTGGACCTGGTCCCGGGTCCGACACGGGGGTTGTCGTCGACGGTGGTCGACAGCGGGCGCAAGCTCGCGTACTGCACCAGCACGGCCACCGACTCGCTGGAGATCTTCGACATCGGCGCGGGCCGGTTCACCGGCGGGATCCCGGTCGGCAAGTCGCCGACCGGCGTCGCCGTGCACAGCGCGTCCGGCACGGTGTTCGTCGCGAATTCGGCCATCCACCATCTGTCCATCGTGGACATGGGTGCGCGCAAGGAGAAGGCGACCGTGCTGTTGCGTTCGGAATCTTCGGCGCTCGCGGTCCACGAAGGATCGAACACCGTCTACACCAACGGCGGACCCAACGGCATCGCCCGGATCGACGGCAGGACGAGCCTGCTCACCGGCGATCTGTCGCTCGGCGTGAACCCCGGCGCGGTCACGATCGACCAGCGCACCAGGACGGTGTACGTAGCGGATCCCTTACGCGGCAGGGTTTCCCTGATCAGGGACTTCTGACGCCGAAGCGGGCATGATGGCGGGGTGAGCGAGTACGCATTGCGTGGCGGGCTGCAACCCGACGTTTCGGCGGTCACCGCCGTACTGACCCATCACGGTGTCGAAGGGCCGGACGGTCAGGCGCCCGGCGAGGCGTTGATCTTCGCCGTGTCCGGCGGGATCGGGGCAGGCTACATCCTGTGGGACTTCGCGCACGAGACGATGTCGACGATCGTGTTCGGCTTCCGCGCACGCTGGCAGTACCCGCAGGAATGGCTCAAGTCCACAGTGGACCGTCTCGGGCTCGCCGCCGACATCCACACCACCGGCGGCAAACGTGCCGCCGCGAAACGGCTTTCCGCGAATCTCGAAGCGGGACGGCCGTCGATCGTCCTCCCCGACCGCGAATCACTCGGCTACTGGCGGCTGCCGCCGGAGATGTCCGGCGGCGGCCACTTCGTCGTCGCGTACGGCGAGGAAGACGGCCGGGTGCTGGTCGACGACCGGAACCTCGCCCGGCTGACGGTCGACCGGAAGACGTTCGACGCCGCGCGTGGCCGGGTCGGCTCGTACAAGAACCTGCTCGCCACGATCGAGCCCGGTGACGTCCCCGACTGGCGGGCGGCCGTGCGCGGCGGGCTGACGGACTGCGCGCGGAGGCTCTCGGAGCCGTCGAAGTCGTTCTCGCTTCCCGCCTGGGGACGATGGGCGAAAGCCATGACCGACGAACGTGACCCCAAGGGCTGGCCGCGCGCGTTCGGTGAGCGGCGCGGGCTCGTCGGGGCGCTGTTCAACGTGTGGGAGAGCGTCACCCCGGCCGGGATGGAGGGCGGGCATCTGCGCGGCCTGTTCGCCGACGCGCTCACCGAGGCCGCCGTCCTGCTCGACCTCCCGGCGCTGGCCGAACAGGCGTCGACCTGGCGCGGGATCGCCGAGCGCTGGGCGGAGCTGGCCGAGGCGGCCGTTCCGGCGTCGAACGCCGAATTTGCCTGGATGCGCGGACTGGTCAGCGCGGTTTCGGCGGGCGTCCGTGAAGGCGACGCGGGGCAGGACGCCGCCGCGGCCGCCGGTGAGGAGATGTGGAAGCTGCGCGCGCACTACAACGACGAAACGCCGTTCACCGACGTCGAAGTCCGCGATCTGTTCAGCACGATGGGCACCATGATCGGGGACATCCACACCGCCGAGACCGCCGCGATCCGCGAACTCTCCGAAGCCCTGATGGAGTGAACCGGGCCGGTGTCCGTTGCGCCGCGCGGCCGGAACACCACGCGATCATTCAAGATCCACTTCGTGCACGCACATCCGCTGGGGACGACCAGTGCGCGTCCCGCTCCCGAGATCCACCTCCACCGCCATCGCCTGCGTGTCGCCGACCTGGACCACCTCGGTCACGTCGGGAATGTGCGGTTGCTCGACTATTTCCAGGAGGCCCAGGTCGCGCTGCTCGACCCGCGGCGTGAGCACCTTTTCCGGGCAAAGGGACCGGCGTATCTCATCGCGAAGCACAACGTCAGCTACCTGCGCAGGCTGACCTTCCGAGACAACCCGGTCGAGGTGGAGACCGTGGTCGGCCGGATCGGGACCTGCGACGTCGTGGTGAACAGCAGGCTGCGCGACGAACGGGCCGTCTACGCGCGCTGCCGCACCATCTGGGTCGCGTGCGTCCTGCCCGAAGGCAGCACACGACGGCTCGACGAAGAGGAACGCGAGCGGCTGACGCGGTTCAGCGGGGCGATCGACGAGAGCACCTGAATCAGTTTTTAACCGTTTATGCTCCATTTCCCGCATCGCCGGGGAACGGCTGGGCCGTTCAGCGGCTGATCATCGCACTTTTCGGCCGGTACCTTCGAAAGACCTCTCCCCTGCTCCAGCTCCCCGGAGGTATTTCATGCCACGGTCGAAGTCTGTCCGCTTTCTCGCGCCCTTGGTCGGTGCGATGCTACTGACGAGCGGGGTGGCCGTCGCCGCCCCGGCCGCCGAAGATCCCCAGTTCATCCGCCTGGCCAGCAGGACTTTCGATCCGCTCAGCCAGCGGACGGCCGCGAGCCAGGACTGGAAGGGCGCCTACCTGCTCCAGGTCCGGAGCGCGCTGACCGACGAACAGCGTGGGCGATTGCGTTCACTCGGCGTGCGGATCGGGACCTACATTCCCGATTTCGCCTATGTGGTCCGGCTGAAGCCGGAAAACCGCGAATCGGTCGCGAAATTGAATTTCGTCCGGTGGCTCGGCGAATACCGGGCGGACGACAAGGTGGAGATCTCACTGGCCGCGACGGGCGGTTACCTCGTGACGCTGATCGAATCGGACGCGCGGGACCAGCGCGCGGTGGCCGAGCGCATCCTGCGGCTCGGCGGGAGCATCGAGGCGATATCGCAGAGCGGGCAGCACATCGTGGCGAAGCTCGGCCCTGGTCAAGCCGCCACCGTGGCGCAGGGGGCCGAGGTGCTCGCGGTCGGCGCGATCACCGCGCCCGAGACCGACATGGCCAACGCCAGGGAGAGCAGCGGCGCGAACTACGTCGACAGTGTCGGCGGCTATCGCGGCCAGGGCGTGCGCGGCGAGGTGATGGATGGCGGACTGCGCGTCACGCACCAGGAGTTCAAGGCGCGGCCGACGGTGCTGCACGGATCGAACTCCACCAGCACCAGCCACGGGACGTCCACGTACGGCCAGATCTTCGCGTCGGGTGTGAGCGCTGCACGGCGGGGGCTGCTGCCCGAGGCTCAGGGGATCTTCGCCACCTACAACAAGCCGGACCGCTACGCCCACACCAAGGAGCTCGTCGACCCGGCGGGCAAGTACCGCGCGGTGTTCCAGAGCAACAGCTGGGGCGGCGGGCTGACCACGGCCTACAACTCGGTCTCCGCCGAGCTCGACAAGATCGTCTTCGACCACGACCTGCTGATCTGCCAGTCGCAGAGCAACGCGGGCACCCAGCAGTCGCGGCCGCAGGCCTGGTCGAAGAACGTGCTCTCGGTCGGCGGGCAGTACCACTACGACACGCTGGGCCGCACCGACGACAAGTGGAACGGCGGCGCCAGCATCGGCCCGGCCGCCGACGGGCGGATCAAACCGGAACTGTCGAATTACTACGACCGGATCGACACCACGTCGTCCGGCAGTGACACCTCGTACACGGCGTCGTTCGGCGGCACGAGCGGTGCGACCCCGATCACCTGCGGAAACGCCGGGCTGCTGTTCCAGATGTGGGCCGACGGCGTGTTCGACGGCGGACCCGGCAAGGGCCGCGACGTCTTCGCGAGCCGCCCGCACGCCGCGACCGCGAAGGCGCTGCTGATCAACGGGGCCGACCAGTTCGCGTTCAGCGGCACCTCGCACGACATGACCCGGACGCATCAGGGCTGGGGCACCGCGAACGTGCGGTACCTGCACGAACAGGCCAAGGCGAACGGCTGGAAGCTGCCGGTGCTGGTGAACGAGACCGACCTGCTGGGCACCGGGCAGTCCAAGAAGTACACGGTCGCGGTGAGCGGGACCAAGCAGTTCAAGGCCACGCTGGCCTACACCGACCCGGCGGGCTCGCCGAGCGCGACGGTCGCCAGGGTCAACGACCTGACCCTGAAGGTCACCGCGCCGAACGGGACCGTCTACTACGGCAACAACGGGCTGAAGGCGGGCAACTTCTCGACCGCGGGCGGGTCGCCGAACACCGTCGACACGGTGGAGAACGTCATCCTCGAGAAGCCGGCCGCCGGTACTTGGACGGTGGAGGTCGTGGCGACGCAGGTGAACGCGGACGGTCACCCGGAGACGTCGGCGACCGATGCGGACTACGCGCTGGTGGTCTCCTGACGGCTTGATGGCCGGATCGCGTTTAGCCCGCTAAACGCGATCCGGCGGGGCTCCGTGAAGCGCGTGAAGGCCCCCTTCCCTCGGCTGAGCCGAGGGAAGGGGGCC
>NZ_JBHXIB010000014.1:0-11302 GCF_042723975.1 Amycolatopsis sp. NPDC058340
CGCCCGGGCGTCGCTAAACCAACTTTCGCGACGTTCAACGTCGCGAAAGTGGCTTTCGCGGCCTGCCTCAGGAGCTACGCCGCCCGAAGAGCGGGCCCAGGGACGTCCCAGGCGGTACCGCGGTGCTCGAGGTACCAGTCCACCGTCTTCGCCATGCCTTCTTCCAGCGTGACAAGGGATTCCGGCTCGATGCCGACCGTGAGCAGGGTCGAGACGTCGGCCGTGACCGGGGTGTTCGGCGTCTCGCCCGGCCGCATCGGCAGGTCGGTGATGCCCACCCGCGAGTGGCCGCGCTGCTCGCACAGGTCGATGACCAGCTCCGCCACCTCGCGGATGGTGACCGACTCGGCGGGCCCGATCTCGACCGTGTTCTCCAGCACCCGCCCCTCGGCGGCGGCTTCCAGGGAGGCGACCAGGGTGCGGGCGACGTCGCCGACCCACACCATGTCCGAGATCTGCCGCCCGCCGCCGTAGAGCTCCACCGGCATCCCGGACAGCGCCCGGCAGATCAGCGCCGGGGTGATCTTGCGGACCTTACCCGCGGCGAACGGCGGCGCCGCCTTCTGGCGTGGGCCGTAGGCGTTCACCGCGCGGACACAGTTCACGCGGGTGCCGCGGTCGGCGTTGAACATGCGGACGAACCGCTCGACCGTCGTCTTCGAAATCGAGTAGCTGTTATTCATCCAGTGGTTGCCGACGCAGATGTACACGCCGGGCAGGTCGTACTGGGCGACGGCCTCGAGGAAGTTCAGGCCGCCCATGACGTTGGTCTCCACCGCGGGCCGCGGATTGGTGATCGTCTCCTGGGTGCCCAGCACGGCCGCCAGGTGGATGATCCCGTCGCAATGCGCCGCGAGCTCGGTCAGCGCCGTCGCGTCGCGGATGTCGCCAAGCATGACCTCCCACGGCCCGCCGTCCCCCTCGCCACGATGATCGAACACGACCGGCGTATGCCCTCGTGCGGCGAGCTCCTCGCAGACGTATCGCCCGATGAACCCGGTGCCACCGGTAACACCAACCTTCATTTTAGCCACCTTTTCCCGATAGGCTGGGAATTCCAGGACTTTCCTTTTCGCAGAATCCCATCGGCGGCTTCGCCGGGACGCCTCCAATACTGCCTCGAAAGGCGTTTTCAGCCCAGGAATTTCGTGAGCGCGCCGATGACCTGAGCGGGCTGTTCCTCGGAAAGGTAATGCCCGGCTCCGGCGATCTTGACCACCTGCGGATCCACCGCCTTCGACGGCATCACCTGCGTGAAGTACTGGTGGTTGAACTCGCCGGCGAGGCCGAGCACCGGCATGGTCAGCTTCCCGTACGCCGAGCCCGCCGCGATGTCCTGGTTGAGCGTCCGGTACCAGCCGTTCCCGGCCCGGACGGCCTCACGCGTGTAGTAGGCCCGCGCGTAGACGCTCCGGTCGAAGTCGTTCACCGCCGACGGCACCACCGAAAGCTGATCGATCATGGTGTCCACCAGGTACCGCGAGCGGCCCGAGACGAGCTGCTCCGGCAGGCCTTGCAGCTGGTTGAACGTCCACCACCACGGCGAGAACTGGCCGGGCGCGCTGGGCAGCAGGGGCAGCTGGTAGAGGCTCTTGTCGGGCGCGACCACGTCCATCAGCGCCAGTTTCCCGACCGCCTGCGGATATTTGATCCCGTAGCTGTGCGCGACCATCGCGCCGATGTCGTGGCCGACCAGATCCGCTTTGGCGTACCCGAGCTTGGCGAGCAGCGCGTGGACGTCGGCTGCCAGCGTCTCCTTGTCGTAGCCCGCCGGGGGTTTCGACGATCCGCCCATCCCCCGCAGATCGACGGCGATCACGCGATGGTGCTCGGCCAGCGCCGGCATCACCTTGTGGAACGCCCACCAGGTCTGCGGCCAGCCGGGGAGCAGCACCACCGGGCTGCCGGAACCGCCGGCGACGTAATGCAGGCGGACGCCGTTGACGTCGGCGTAGGAGCTTTGGAATCCGCCCGGCAGGGAGCGGGCGAGCGCCGCGTCCGAATGTCTCCACCCCGTGTTCGCCGAGGCCCCCGTCGCCGTTCCCCCCAGCAGTACCACCGCCGCGACCGCGGCCAGCGCGGTCATGACCCTCTTGAATCTGCGCATGAATTTCTCTCCCACCACCAGGGAAATGGTCATCGACACCTCAATGATCGGGCGAACGGGCCGACTGACGCATCTCGCTTGTTGCGGAGGAAAAGAAAGAAACCTCGTGAGTGGTAAGGACGGTTAGAACCGTCCTTACCACTCACGAGGTTATTCAGGCAGCGCGCGATTCGCGGTCGGCGCGCGGCAGTTCGGTCACCGTCGCCCGCGGGGCGGGACGGCGCCGGTTGGCCCGCAGCACCTTCAGCATCAGCCCCGGTTTCATCAGCGCGGTCGGCGGATCGACCAGGCCTGCCACCCGCATGAACGCCGCCGTGACGTCCGGATCGATCGTCGCCGCGTACTGGAGCTTCGCCATGTACGCGTTGCCCATCTTGACCTTGAGCGTCCGCTTCCCTTCCGCGCCGGGGAAGTCGAGGTCGCCGCTGGTCGAGATCTCCCACGGGTTGTCGACGACCTTGCCGATCTCGCGCAGGAACCGCCGCGAGTCCGGTTCGGACCGTCGCGAAAGGTGCTCGCGCAGCGCGATGGCCTCCATCGACGCGACCGTCATGCCCTGGCCGTACACCGGGTTGAAGCTGCAGAACGCGTCACCGAGCACGAACAGCCGCTCCGGGAACCGCTTGAGCCGTTCGTAGCGTCGCCGCGAGCTCGCCGGGAACTTGAACGTCACCGGCTCGATCAGCGGCTGGGCGTCCTTCACCGCCTCGTAGATCTCCGTGGCGGGCAACGACTTCACGAAGTCGAGATAGCCGCGCGCGTCGGTCGGCGGATGGTCGCCGAGGATCCCGGTGAGCGAGAGGATGCACTCGGTTTCGTTCACCTGCCCGAAGAACGCGCCCCGCGGATGCTCGGGCGAGGCGACCGGGTTGATCGACTGCCAGCCGTCGAACATCTCCGGCCGTTTGCGGAACATCCGGGTGGTGTAGGCCAGCCCGATCTTCACGCGTTCCTCGGACGGCCGTGCGAAGCCCAGTTCCTCCAGCCACACCGGCGTCCGCGAACCGCGTCCGGAGGCATCGACGACCAGGTCGGCGCCGAGCCGTTCCTCCGCCGAACCGTCGCGCGCCTGCACGCGGACCCCGACGATCCGGTCGCCCGCCCGCGTGGCGAGCAGGCCGTGGACGTCGGTGCGTTCGCGGTAGGTGACGTTCGGCAGTGCCGCGGTGCGCTTCCGCAGATGGTGCTCCAGCACCGGGCGCAGCGCGGTGATCGACGGCAGCCCGCTGTCGGCGGGTTCGACCTGCTTCCCGTTGAAGTACCACTTCATCCGCGCGAGATCGCCGACCGGGATCCCGGAGTCCCGCAGTTCGCCGAGCAGGTCCGGGAAGAGCTCTTCGAGGATGAAATAACCGCGCGCGTGCAATCCGTGCGCGTGCCAGGTGTGCGGGGTGCCGCGCCGCGGCTTGTCCACGCCCAGCACCTCGTCGCGGTCGACGACCACGACCTCGCGATAGAACTCGGAAAGCACTCTCGCCGCCAGGGTGCCGGCGACGCTGCCGCCGATCACCACCGCGCGTTTGCCGACGGGTTCGTTCATGACCATGGCTCCTTGGTGCTCAGGCCGCGAGGTCGCCGGACGCGGGCGGGGCCTGGCCGATCGTGGCCGTGGGGGCGAGTGGGGCGGCCGTCTTGACGCGCCGCGCGGTGCGCAGCACACCGACCACCAGGCTCGGCCGCATCAGCGCGGTCGGCGGGTCGACCAGGCCGGCGGCCCGGAAGAACGCCTCGGTGAACCGGCCGTCGACGGTCGCCGCGGAGTGCAGCTTCGCCATGTAGGCGTTGCCCATCTTCACCTTCAGCGGACGCGGGCCCTCGACGCCGGGGAAGGCGAGGTCCCCACCGGCCGAAATGTCCCACGGCACGTCGATGATCGGGCTGATCTCCTTGAAGAACCGCAGCGGACGCACGCCGCCCGCGTCGAGATGCGTGCCCAGCTGGGCGGCTTCCATGGCCGCGACGGTCATGCCCTGGCCGTACACCGGGTTGAACGCGCAGACACCGTCGCCGATCACGAGCAGGCCCTCGGGGAAGCGGCGCAGCTTGTCGAACCGGCGGCGGACACTGGCCGGCACCTTGAAGCTCGCGATGTCGCTGATCGGCTTCGCGTTGCGCACGGCCTGGTAGATCTCGGGCGCGTCCAGCGTCTTGGCGAACTCCAGGAATCCCTTGGCGTCACGCGGCGGGTGGTCCCCGAGGAGGCCCGTCTGCGACAGCAGGGCCACGTTCCCCGGCAGGTTCACGAAGAACGCGCCGCGCGGGTTCGCGGGCGAGGCGACCGGGTTGATCGCCAGGTCGTCACCGAACGGATCGGTGTCCAGCTCGAACAGCCGCGAGGTGTAGGCGAGGTCGATCTTGATCTTCTCTTCGGCCGGGCGCTCGTAGCCCAGTTCCTCCAGCCACACCGACGAACGGCTGCCGCGGCCGGTGGCGTCGACGATGAGGTCGGCGAACAGCGTCTCGGGCTCCGCGTCCTCACCGGTCACACGGACACCGGTGACGCGCGAGTGGTCGCCGGTCGCGACCAGCGACTGGATCACCGTGCGCTCCCGGACCTCGACGTTCGGCAATGCGACGACGCGGCCGCGGACGTGCTCTTCGAGCTCCGGGCGGGTCGCGGACACGCTGAGCAGGCCGGATTCCTTCTGCTGCAACCGTTTCCCGTTGAAGTACCAGCGCAGGCTGCCGGACAGGTCACCACTGGGGATGCCGTCGGCGGTCAGCTCGGCCTGCAGGCCGGGGAAGAGGTCTTCGAGGATCTGCTGGCCGCGGGCGAGCAGCGCGTGCGCGTGGTGCGCCTGCGGCACGCCGCGGCGGGTGCCGGAGACGCCGACGATCGTGTCACGCTCGACGATCACGACGGAGCGGTAGCGTTCCGAAAGTACGCGGGCGGTCAGCAGGCCGGCCATACCGCCGCCGAGCACGACGGCGCGTTCGCCAAGGTATTCGCCCATCGCGGGATTCCTCCATTAGTGTTCCTGCACCGGAAATGCGGTGCGTGAGCCGGTGGATCCAGGTTTCTGCTGGCGGTGTTGCCGTATTTCCGGTGCACGACACCACGTCATCGGCCGGGCCGTAGGAGTCCGACACGGGAAGAATCGTCGTCCGCCTCCGCGCGGGAAGCGTCTCTTCGACTGCTGTTCCGGGAAAGCGTTACCGGGCAACCGGTTCTTGAGTGGATCTCCATTCCCGGTTGTTAGCGTCTGGCAAGCAATTCCGGCTGTCGGCGTAGTTGGAGAGGTGTCATGCGCGCAACGACCCAGATCCTCGTGATCGGCGGTGGACCGGCGGGCTCCACCGCGGCCGGGCTTCTGGCCAAAGAGGGCTTCGAGGTCACTCTTCTCGAGCGGGACCATTTCCCGCGCTATCACATCGGCGAATCGCTGCTGCCTTCGTGCCGCCCGATCCTGGAGCGTCTCGGGGTCTGGGACAAGATCGCCGCGGCCGGGTTCCAGCCCAAGGGCGGCGCCTACTACTTCTGGGGCCCCGAGGAATGGGAAGTGCGGTTCCGGCCGCACGGCCGCGACGGCAGCACCAGCGCGTGGCAGGTCATCCGCGCCGACTTCGACAAGATCCTCCTCGACCACGCGCGCGAGGTCGGCGTCGAGGTCACCGAGGGCATCGCGGTGAAGAAGCTCGACTTCGACGGTGACCGGCCGGTCGCGGCACACTGGGCCGAAGCCAAGAACCCGGCCAACAGCGGGCGGATCGAGTTCGACTACCTCGTCGACGCCTCCGGCCGCGGCGGCGTGATGGCCACCAAGTACCTGAAGAACCGCAAGTTCCACAACGTCTTCCGCAATGTCGCCGCCTGGTCGTACTGGAAGGACGCGAAGCAGCTCGACCGCGGGCCGAGCGGCGCGATCACCGTCGCCTCGGTCGGCGACGGCTGGTTCTGGGGAATCCCGCTGCCCGACGGCACGATGAGCGTCGGGCTGGTCACCGGAAAGGACTCCTTCAACGCCGCGCGCAACGAACTCGGCGGCGTGGACCCGGTGTACCACAAGGCGATCGGCGACTGCCCGGCGATACAGCAGCTGCTCATCGAGGCCGAGCAGGTCACCGAGGTCAAGGTCGAGCAGGACTATTCGTACGCGGCGGAACAGTTCCAGGGCCCGGGTTTCCTGCTCTCCGGCGACGCCGCCTGCTTCCTCGACCCCCTGCTGTCGACCGGTGTGCACCTGGGCACGTACAGCGCCCTGATCGGCACCGCCGCGATCAGCAGCGTGATCCGCGGCGAGATCGGCGAACGCGAGGCATGGGACTTCTACGAGGTCGTCTACCGCCGCGCCTACGAACGGTTGCTGGTGCTGGTGTCCACCTTCTACGAGAGCTACCGCGGCAAGGAGCACCACTTCTTCCGCGCGCAGCAACTGTCCGAAAAGGACTGGGAGGGGATGGACGTGCAGGCGGCGTTCGACCGGTTCGTCACCGGTATCGCCGACCTCGAGGACACCGAGGAGGTCTACCGCCGGATCCAGGGCCACCTGCTCGGCGACGAGAGCGGCAAGCACAACCCGCTGGACAACCTCAACCGGGTCCACGAGCACAAGCAGGCTCCGGAGAAGCCCGAAAAGGCGATCAACGGGCTGTACCTGAGCTACGAGCCGCATATCGGCATCCGGCGCGCGTGAGCGCCTCCACTCCTCCATCGGCCCAGGAAGGGTTTCTCATGTCAGCCACGCTCCACGGTATGCCCGAGCGGTTCGACGTCATCGTCATCGGTGGCGGCCCGGCGGGCGCGACCTGCGCCGGTCTCCTCGCGAAGGAGGGGCGCACGGTCCTGGTCCTCGAACGCGAACGCTTTCCCCGTTACCACATCGGCGAATCCCTGATCCCGGTCGGTATGCGCCCGCTGCAGGAGCTGGACCTGCTCGACCGCATGGAGGCCCGCGGCTTCGAGCGCAAGTACGGCGGCAGCCTGGTGTGGGGAAACCGGGACGTGCCTTGGAACTTCTCGTTCATGAAGGCCGCGGAAGGCACGTACGCCTACCACACGCGCCGCGCCGATCTGGACACGCTGATCCTCGACCGTGCCCGTGAACTCGGCGCGTACGTCGTGGAGGAGACGACGGTCAAGGACGTCATCCAGTCCGACACCGGCCGCGTCACCGGTGTCCGGTTCACCCTGCGCGGCTCGGCCGGTGACTACGAGGCCAGCGCCTCGCTGGTCGTCGACGCCTCCGGCCAGTCACGGGTGATCGGCCGGAAGTTCAGCGACATCACCTGGCACAACGAGCTCCGCAACGTCGCGGTCTGGACCTACTACGACAACTGCGAACGGCTGCCCGGCGACGAGTGGACCAACATCCTCATCGAGGGCACCGCGGACGGCTGGTTCTGGGGCATCCCGATCGACAAGGGCACCATGAGCGTCGGCTACGTGACCAAGTCCGATCTCGCGAACGCCGACGACAAGTCACTGGAGCAGCTCTTCCTGACCGAGCGGGACAAGACCACCCGGCTCAAGGGGCTGCTGGCCAACGCCCGTCAGCACGCCGGCTACCGGACGGCGCGGGACTGGTCCTACACCAACGAAACCTTCTACGGCGACGGCTGGGTGCTCGTCGGTGACGCGGCCGCGTTCGTCGACCCGCTGTTCTCCACCGGTGTCGCGCTGGCCACGCTGGCGGGCAGCTCACTGTCCAAAGTGGTCGACCGGATCCTCGATCACCCGGCCATCGAGGAGAAGGCACTCGACCGGTACGCCGGGAACTACCGCGCGTTCTTCGACGAGATCCGCAACTTCGTCGAGCGGTTCTACGACCGGACGAAGTACAAGGAGTACTACTACGACCTCGCGCAGGAAATCGTCGACCCGGAGCAGCTGCACGCGCCGAGCACCGACTTCGTCACGCTGATCTCCGGGCTGTCGGGCAAGCACCCGCTGTTGAAGATCAACCTCGACGATCTGGTCGCGAACGTCACCGAACCCTGAGCGGAAGGGAAATGGTGGAGAGCGAACACCGCCCCGGCCGCCGGGCGTTGATGGTCTACTTAGGACTGGTCGTGCTCCCCGTCGTGGTCGCGATCATCCTGCTGGGACAGGGCGAAGACGGCACCGGGGTGGCCGCCGCCAAGGAGGGGACCGGGCCTTCGCTGGCACAACTGCTGCTGGCGATCGCCGTCGTGGTCGGCGCCTGCAAGGTGGTGGGCTGGCTGGCCCAGCGGATCGGGCAGCCCGCGGTGATCGGCGAGATCACCGCGGGCATCCTGCTCGGCCCGTCGGTGCTCGGCGCGTTGTGGCCTTCGGGCGCGGCCGCGCTGATCCCGAAGGCGACGGTGCCGCAACTGAACGTCGTGGCGCAGCTCGGCGTGATCTTCTTCGTGTTCCTCGCCGGGCTGGAATTGAACACCCGGCTGCTGCGCGGCCGCGGACGGCTGGCGCTGGTCGTCAGTCACGTCAGCATCGCGCTGCCGTTCCTGCTCGGCGTCGGGCTCGCCATGCTGGCCTACACCCGGTTCGGGACGGGCGGCGGATTCCTGCCGTTCGCGCTCTTCTTCGGGGTGTCGATGAGCATCACGGCGTTGCCCGTGCTGGTGCGGATCCTGCACGAGATCGGGCTCTTCCGCAGCGAGATCGGCGTGGTGGCGCTGACCTGCGCGGTGATCGACGACGTGACCGCGTGGAGCCTGCTGGCGCTGGTGATCGCGCTGACCACGGCGTCCTCGCTGTTCGGGGTGGTGCTGACGGTGGTGCTCACCGCGGCGTTCGTCGCGCTGCTCGGGCTGGTCGTCCGGCCGCTGCTGCGGAAGTTCGTGGCGAGGTCGACGGCGGCGCGGCTGCAGAAGGTCGCGCCGCTGTCGGTGGTCGGGGTGCTGGTGTGCGCCATGGCGACCGAGTGGATCGGGGTGCACGCGATGTTCGGCGCGTTCGTGTTCGGCGTCGTGTTCCCCAGGGACAACCCGATGGCGACCTGGCTGCACGACAAGGCAGGCGGGCTGACGACGGCACTGATGCTGCCGTTGTTCTTCGCCTACAGCGGATTGCGCACCGACATCGGCCTGCTTTCCGGCGGCGGCGCGTGGCTCTGGTGCGGGGTGATCCTGCTCGTGGCCGTCGCGGGCAAGTTCGGCGGCTCGGCACTGGCCGCGCGGGCCGTCGGCGAGAACTGGAATCGGTCGCTGCAGGTGGGCGCGCTGATGAACTGCCGTGGCCTGACCGAACTGGTGGTGCTCAACATCGGGCTCGACCTCGGCGTGCTCTCCCCGACGCTGTTCACCATGCTGGTGCTCATGGCGCTGGTCTCGACCGCGATGGCGGCGCCGCTGGCGACCTGGTTCGCGCGCCGCGACGGCCGGAACGTGGTGGATTTCCCCGGCCGCACCTCCGAACGTGCGGCAGCCTGACGCACCGGCAAACGGGAAGACGACCCGGCGTCCGCCCGCTGCGAAGCTGGACCAGTCGACGATCTAGGAGGTCAAGGTGTCGAGCACCGATGTTCCGACGCGGGAGGAACTGGTTCGCCGCGTGGCCGAACTGGCACCCGCACTGAAGAAGCACTCGGCCTGGCAGGAACAGAACCGGCGGGTGCACGAGGAATCCATCGAAGCACTGGCCGAGGCCGGCGTCTTCAAGCTGCGCCGCCCCAAGCGGTATGGCGGCTACGAGGCCGACACCCGCACCCTGGTCGACGTCGCCACCGAGATCGGCCGGGCCGACGGCTCGACCTCCTGGGTGGCCTCGGTGTACTGGATCCCGACCTGGATGGCCTGCCAGTTCCCGGAGGCCGTGCAGGACGAGGTGTTCGCCACCCCGGACGTGCGGATCTGCGGCACGCTGAGCCCGTCCGCGATGGCCGCGCCGGTCGACGGCGGCGTCGTGGTGAACGGCAAATGGGGCTTCATCAGCGGGGCGCTGCACGCGCAGTGGCAGGAGATCATCGCGATCCTCGTGCCGCCGGAGGGCGAGCCGTATCCGATCATGGCGCTGGTGCCGATCTCGGATCTGCTGATCGTGGACGACTGGGACACCTCGGGCCTGCGCGGCACCGGCAGCGTGTCGACGGTGGCCCAGGACGTCTTCATCCCGGCGGAGCGGGTGCTCCCGCTGCCGGCGGTGCTGGAAGGACAGGGCGCGGCCTCGGCCTCGATCTACCGGGCGCCGCTGCTTCCGGTCGCGTCGGCGTCTTCGGTGGGCACGCTGGTCGGGATGGCGCGGAGCGCGCAGGACACCTTCCTGAAGCGCCTGCCGGACCGCAAGATCACTTACACCGCCTACGATTCCCAGCGCGAGGCCCCGATCACGCACCACCAGGTGGCCGAAGCGGCGTTGAAGATCGACGAGGCCGGATTCCACGCGCACCGTCTGTCCACTTTGGTCGACACGAGGACCGCGGACGGCACCCCGTGGAAACTCGAGGAACGTGCGATCGCGCGGGCCGACCTCGGCGCCGTGGTGCGCCGCGCCAAGGAAGGCATCGACATCCTCGCGTCCGCCTCGGGTGGTTCGTCGATCTACCACGGCATCCCGATCCAGCGCATCGCCCGCGACGTCGCCGCGGTCAACCTCCACGCGCTGATGCACCCCAACACCAACACCGAGCTGTACGGCCGCGTGCTCTGCGGGCTCGAGCCCAACACCCTCTACATCTAGGAGGATCCTCCGATGACCACCACCGAAACCGGCACGGCCGCCGACCAGGCGGCGATCGCGGCGCTGACCCAGAAGGTGATCGCCGCGTGGGCGTACCACGACGCCGACGCCTTCGCCGGCGTCTTCACCGAGGACGGCACGATGATCCTCCCCGGCGTGTTCAAGAAGGGCCGCGACGACATCCGGGCGTTCCTCGTCGAATCCTTCGCGGGCAACTACAAGGGCACCCAGGTCACCGGCCGCCCGCTGGAGATCCGCTTCTTCACCCCGGACTCCGGCGTCCTGATCACGCAGGGCGGCGTGCTCGGCCCCGGCGAGACCGAGGTCGCGGACTCCCAGTCGATCCGCGCCTCGTGGACGGTCGTCAAACGGGACGGCGCCTGGCAGCTGGCGTCCTATCAGAACACTCCGGCCAAGCAGCAGCTGCCGAAGCCGGGCACCGTCGCCTGACCCCTCCCCATCGGAACCCGGGCCTCCCCTCCTCAGGGCCCGGGTTCCGCCCTTTCCGGGGTTTGGAAACGGGCCGCCGGCGGGCGGCTCGGCTCGGGCGTTGCGAAAGCCACTTTCGCAACGTTGAAGGTTGCGAAAGTGGCTTTCGC
>NZ_JBHXIB010000014.1:11312-55340 GCF_042723975.1 Amycolatopsis sp. NPDC058340
CGTGGGGGGGTTGGCCCCGGGGGCGGGGGGGGGGGGTCGGGGTGGGGGTTTCCCCAACCCATTTTTCTATCTTTTTTTGTTGCCCTGTGGGGCTCCCCCAACACGCCAACCGGGGGCCAGCCACCGACCAGGGCCGAAGCATGTCCCGAAAGCCACATTCGCAACGTCTGATGTCCCGAAAGTGGCTTTCGCGACATGAGCGCCAGCCCTAACCGATCCCGAAAACCTCGACCGGATGCGGAATCCGCACCCGCCCCGCGGAGACCGTGCCCAGCCCGGCGACCGCGTCGAGCAGCTCCGCCCGCCCGGTCCCGCCGCGCCAAGGCTGATGCCGCGCGAAGGTCAAGAACTCCAGAAGTCGGTGCGCCGGCTCGGAAACCGGCACTGTGATCTCCGCGTCCACCGTGACGGACCGGAACTCGACGCCGAACCGCGTCAGCTCCTCCGCCAGCGTCCGCGCGAACAACGGGCGCACGACGCCTTGGCGGGCGAGGGATTCCGCGAAGGGACCGTTCAGCCGGTTCAGCGGGGGCACCGCGACGATCAGCCGCCGGTGCCGGTTGCGCGCCTCCTTCAGCACCGTCATCCCCTCGTCCGCGCCGAGGTAGCACAACGATTGGACGAACAGGCCGTACTCGGTCGGCGTGATCCGGCGGTCGGCGACGTCGGCCATGCTCGCGGTGAAGACACGATGGCCGCGGACCTTCGGCAGCCCGGCCAGCTTCGCGCGCAGCCGTTCGACCGCTTCGCCGTTGGTGTCGACGCCCTGGAACCACACCGTTCTCCGCGGCACCCGCGCGATGAGCTCCAGTTCGAACATGCCGAACCCGCAGCCGTACGACGTCAGTTCGAGATCGGCGTCCGCCCCGATCAGCCTCGACGTCTCCTCGACCATCAGCCGTTGCTGATCGGTCAGGCTGCGGAAGGTGGCGTTGCAGGTGTTGTAGTCCAGCTCGTCCATCGGCGCTCCCCGGGTCGGGCCCTGAGTGTCTGTAGGTGAACCCGCGATCGACGTCGGCAGAGCGGGTTCACTCCCCATCAGCTCCGCCAACAGGCTCTGGAACACCGAAGCCGTGGCGCGCGCACGCGTCACGGCTCCGGTGCTCGAACGGCTATTGCTCAGATCCGCTTCTTCAGGGCACGGACCGAAAGCGCCCCGAACACGATCGCGATCACGGCCGCCCAGACCAGGGACCAGATCACCGCCGAGGTGACGTTGTCGCCGCCGTTCATCAGTCCGCGGCACGCCTCGAGCAGGATCGCCACCGGGCTGACTTCCGCGAACGCCTGCAGCCAGGACGGCATCGTCTCGACCGGCGCGAACACCCCGCTGACGAAGTTCAGCGGCAGGATCACCGCGAACGCGAACACCTGGACCTTCTCCGCCTGGTCGGCGGCGACGCCCACCAGCGTGGGCACCCAGGAGAACGCGATCGCGAACACCAGCAGCAGCAACCCGGCCGCGAGCACGCCGAGGAAGCCCTTCTCCGGCCGGAAGCCGAGCAGCAGCCCGACGCCGACCACCAGCAGCACGGACCAGACCTGCTTGAACTGGTCGCCGATGATCCGGCCTGCCAGCGGTGCCCAGCGCGCGATCGGCAACGAGCGGAACCGGTCGAACACGCCCTGGGACAGGTCGGTGTTGAGGCCGATGCCGACGTTGATGGTCGCGAACAGCATGCTCATCACCAGCATGCCCGGGATCATGAACTGCAGGTACGCGCTCCGGTCGCCGGAGATCGCGCCACCGAACACGAACGTGAACAGCAGCGTGAAGATGATCGGCTGGAAACTGATGTCGGCCAGCTGTTTCGGCTCGTGCTTGACCGAAACGGTGCTGCGCCAGGCCAGCGTGAACATCTGCGAGATGCCCTGGAAGAACCCGACCCGGGCCGACAACCGCCGCGGCGGCAGCGTCGTGGTCGCGGCGGTCATCGGATCTCCTCCTCGGTCTCGTCGGCGGTCTCCTCGGCCGGACGCCCGGTCAGGCTGAGGAACACCTCGTCCAGGCTGGAGCTGCGCAGGGACAGCTCGCCGATGACGATGCCCGCCTCCTCCAGCCGCCGGACCGCGGCGGGCAACGCCGCCGGGTCGGTGACCGGGACGCTGACGACCTGGCCCGAGACGTCCGGCGTCGCGCCGGCGATCTCGCCGACCAGCCGCACGACCTTCTCGAGGTCGGTCGCCTGTGCGCCGCGCACCGTCAGGCGCTGGGCGCCGGTGCTGGCCTTGAGCTCGTCCGGGGTGCCCTTGGCGATCACCTTGCCGTGGTCGACGACCACGATCTCGTCGGCGAGCGCGTCGGCCTCCTCCAGGTACTGCGTGGTCAGCAGCACCGTGACGCCGTCCGCGACCAAACCGCGTACGACGTCCCAGAGTTCGAGCCTGCTGCGTGGATCGAGACCGGTGGTGGGCTCGTCCAGGAACAGCAGTCGCGCGTCCCCGACCAGGCTGGCGGCCAGGTCGAGCCGACGGCGCATACCGCCCGAGTAGCCCTTCGCCGCCCGGCCGCCCGCCTCGGTGAGGGAGAACCGCTCCAGGAGCTCGTGCGCGCGGGCCTTGGCCGCCCGCCGCGAGAGGCCGAGCAGCCGCCCGATCAGCAGCAGGTTCTCGACACCGGTCAGGCTTTCGTCGACCGACGCGTACTGACCGGTCAAGCCGATCAGCTGCCGCACCTGGTGGGCGTCCTTCACGATGTCGTATCCGGCGACGGTGGCGTGGCCCTCGTCGGGCGTCACCAGGGTGGACAGGACCCGGACCGTGGTGGTCTTCCCGGCGCCGTTCGGGCCGAGTACCCCGAGCACGGTGCCCGAGCGGACGGTCAAGTCGACCCCGTCGAGCGCGGTCGTCTCGCCGAACCGTTTCACCAGCCCCTCGGCGTGGATCGCGAATTCGGTCTCGGTCCCCCGCGGCCCCGGGCCGGCCCTCGACGCGGTCGCGGGTTCGACGTTCTGCAACATGACGCACTACCTTCCTGTTCCTCACAACGGAGACACTCTCGTGCGGTTACATCATGCGAGGAAGTGCGGCGTGGGAGCAGTGAATGGTTAACCTTCCGGGTATGAATTCTTCATTTTTGGGATGATTGTCCCAGCCTGAAAAACCGCACCTTCGCCGAGAATACAGACGGAGCGCTTCGCCGTCCTTCTCCATAAATGCGGTAAATAATCGTGGCCCGTTCTCGAATCCCGCTGCTAACCTGCGAATGTCCGCCGCTTGGCGAAATTCCGCTGATCAGCACGGAAAGGACCGGCACGTCTCATGGTCGCCGTCATCACCGCAGCCCCGCGGACCGGCACGGTCTTCGCGGGATTCGCCGCGTACGGCGCATTGTGGGGGCCGTACCTTTCGATGTTGCCGGACGTCCGCCACGCCACCGGCGCCGGCGAGGCACAATTGGGTGCCGCGTTGCTGATCGGCGCGCTCGCGGCGATGCCCGCGATGTTCGCGATCGGCCGGTTGCTCGACCGCTTCGGCCGCCCGGTGGCGATCTCGACCTTCGCCGGATTCGCGCTCATCGCGCCGACGCCCGCCTTGGCCGGATCCGTTCCGGCCTTGTTCCTCACGCTGGGATTGTTCGGATTCGGTTCCGGCGCCTGCAATGTCGTCGTGGTCGCGCTGGCGGCGTCCGCCGAAGCGGGCGACGGGCCACGCGTGATGAACCGCGCGCACGCGTTGTTCAGCATCGGCCTGTTGACATGCAGTCTCGGCACCGGGGCGGCCCGCACCGCGGGAGTACCGGCCGAAGTGATCGCGCTGACCCTTTCGGCGGCGGTGGTGCTCGGCGCGATCGCGGCGAGGAATTCCGTGCCGGGACGGCTGGTGCGGCAGGGCCGCGAACCGGGGCGCCGTTCGCGGCTCGGCCCGGCGGTCCTGCTGCTGTGCCTGCTGGCGGCGCTGGCGATGGTCGTGGAAAGCGGCGTCCAACAGTGGAGCGCGGTGTTCCTGGCCGACGTCACCCGGGCGCCGGTCGGGATCTCGGCCGCCGCGCCCGGCATCTTCGCCGCCGGCATGGCGCTGGGCAGGTTCGGCGGGCACTGGCTGTCCGGCCGCGCGTCGGATCGCCTGGTGCTGCTCACCTCCGGCGCGCTTTCCGGGGTGGGCGTGCTGATGCTTTCCATGGCCGACGCGCCGGTGCACGGCCTGCTCGGCACCGCCGTGGTGGGCGGCGCGATCTCGGTGTCGACGCCCACCGTCTACGGGCTGATCGGGCGCGGCGCCACGGCGGAGGACCGCGGCGCGGTGATCGGCTCGGCGGCGTCATTGGCCAGTGTCGGCCTCTTGCTCGGCCCGGCCGTGGTCGGCCAGATCGCCGGGCATACCGACCTGCGGCTCGCCATCGCGGCGCTGTCCGTGGCCTCGGTCGCGGTCTGCCTGCTCGCGCTGCGCGTGCCCGCACGGAATCGATGATCGGAGGATGGACCCGATGGGCGACGTAACAGGAGGTCGTGGAGGCTCGGACTTCGCCGAAGGGCGGCAACGGCGGCAGCTCGTCGGGGACGACATCCCCGACGGCTGCCCGTTCGGTTCACGCCGGCGCGACGGGCGCCGCGAATGGCTGGTGAGCAGCTATGCCGAAACGCGTGATTTCCTGCGTGACAAGCGGTTCAGCCGGGCCGTGCTGGCCGAGACGACCCATCCGCGCGGACCGGCCACCCGGATGTCGGTGACCGATCTGGACCCGCCGAGGCACACCAGGATCCGGAAGCTGATCGGCGGCGCGTTCTCCGCCCGCCGCGCGGAACAGTTGCGCGAGTATGTCGAAACCACCGCCGTCGGCCTGCTCGACAGGCTGATCGACACGGGCCCCACCGCGGACCTGATCGCCGATTTCTGTGCCCCGCTGACCTTCACCGCCCAGGCCGAACTGCTGGGTGTGCCGCCGTCGCGGCGCGAGGCCGTCCGCAAACGCGCGAACGCGCGGCTCGGCAAGCCGGGCTCCCCGCGATCCGCCGTCTACCAAGGCGAACTGCTGTTGCACGACGAGGTCGCGATGATGCTCGCCGACACCGAAGACCCGCCGTCCGGGCTGATGGCCGAACTCATCGAGGCACATCGCTCGGGCGCGCTCGACGAAACGGAACTGACCGGGCTGGCGGCGTCGCTGTTCTTCGACGGGCACGCCCTGGCTGCCTCGCAGATCGCCAACGCGGTGTTCTGCCTGATCTCGCGGCCGGGCCTGCTGGCCTCGCTGGACGCGGACCCGGCGCTGCTGGACGCGGCCGTCGAGGAAACGCTCCGGTACAGCCCCGCGGTGAACTTCAGCATGACGCGGGTCGCGACGGAGGAAGTCACCATCGCGGGCACGCGCATCGAGCCGGGCGACCTGGTGACCGCGCTGCTGCCGGTGGTCAACCGCGACGAGGACGTCTTCGCCGATCCGGACCGGTTCTCGATGGACAGGAACGGCAGGCATCTGTCGTTCGGGCACGGGACGCACCATTGCATCGGCGCCCACCTCGCCCGGGTCGAGATCCGGTCGGCGCTGCGCGCGCTTTCCCGTCGTGCGCCGGAACTCTCCCTCGCCGTCCCCGAGGACACCCTGGACTGGACGGTCTCTCCGACGATGCGCGCATTGTCCGCGCTGCCGGTCCGCTGGACTTCTTCCGGTGTGCTCGATCCCTTGGAGCGTCGCGCGCGGCGGTGGGAAGATCGGCCCGCGGCCTGACCACGGGCCACCGGACAACGAAGGAGTTCGTCATGCGCGAAATCGCCGCTGGATTGTTCATGTCCCTGGACGGGGTGGCCGAACGGCCGGACCGCTGGATGGGCCAATACTGGTCCGACGAGATGAGCGAAGGAATCGCGGAGAGCCTCGCCGCTTCGGACGCCATTCTGATGGGCAAGGACACGTATCTCGCCTTCGAACAGATGTGGAAGCCGCAGGGTGACAGCAACCCGATGGCCGCGTTCCTCAACGGCACGCACAAATACGTCGTTTCTTCGACACTGGACGAAGCCTCGCTGACCTGGCCGGACACGAGCCTGATCACCGGTGACATCGCGGGCGAGATCACCCGGCTGAAGGAAGGGCCCGGCAAGACGATCCGCGTCCCGGGAAGCCCGAAGCTCGTCCAATGGCTGCTCGCCGAAGGGCTATTGGACGAGCTCGCGCTCAACATCATGCCGCTGGTGGCGGGCGAGGGAGCGAAATTGTTCGACGGCACGGCCAAGGAGATCCCGCTGAAGCTGACCCGCGCGAACGCGCTGAAAACCGGTGTCATCGGCGCCGTCTACACGCGCTCCTGAATTCACCGGGACCATGAAAATTTCACGATTGTTTCGTGACGAGAACATGGCCCGATCACACACGAATCGACTACCGGTCATTCGGCGGCGCTGCGATACTGGCGAGCAGGCGCGATCATGCACGCGCACCGGCGAGGAAAGGAACTTCTGTGACTGCCGCAGCCCGCAAGACCAAACAACCGGCGGGTGATGGAATCCGCGTCACCGGCGCTCACGAGAACAACCTGAAGGACGTCTCGCTCGAGCTCCCGAAGAACCAGATCACGGTTTTCGTCGGGGTTTCGGGTTCCGGTAAGTCCTCCGTCGTGTTCGACACGATCGCCGTCGAGGCGCAGCGTCAGCTGAACGCCACCTTCCCCTGGTTCATCCGCAACCAGCTGCCCAAACACGAACGTCCGCACGTGGACGCCATCGAGAACCTGACCACCCCGGTCGTCGTCGACCAGCGCCCGCTCGGCGGGAACGCGCGCTCGACGGTCGGCACGGTCGCCGACATCCATCCGCTGCTGCGGGTGTTGTTCTCGCGACAGGGAAAGCCCAGCGCGGGCAATCCCTCGCTGTACTCGTTCAACGACCCCAACGGGATGTGCCCCGACTGCGAGGGCATCGGCCGCGCGCTGCGCCCGGATCCCGAGCTGATGCTCGACATGACGAAATCGCTCGACGAGGGCGCGATCCTGGTGCCGGGTTACCCGGTCGGCAGCCCCGGCTGGCAGTTCTACGCCAACCACGAGGCCATCAACCCGGCCAAGAAGCTCAACAAGTACACCGCGAAGGAGATGGACACCCTTCTGCACGGCAAGGAGGGCAAGGTCCAGCTCACCTTCAAGAACGGCAAGACGCAGACGCTGACGTTCGAGGGCCTGGTCGCGAACTTCACCCGCCGCCACCTGAAACGCGACACCGGGTCGATGAGCGAGAAGACCCGCGCCCAGGCGGAGAAGTTCATCACCGAGGGGCCTTGCCCGGCCTGCCGCGGCGGTCGGCTGAGCGAGGCGGCGCTCGCGACCAAGCTGGCGGGCAAGAACATCGCGCAATGGTGCGAGCTGCAGATCACCGATCTGATCGAGCTGATCAAGTCCATCAAGGACAAGCAGACCGCCGCGATGGCGCAGGGCGTGCTGGCCGCGCTCGAACGTATCGAGGCGATCGGCCTCGGTTACCTTTCGCTGGACCGGGCGACGACTTCGCTGTCCGGCGGTGAGGGGCAGCGGCTCAAGCTGGTCAAGCATCTGGGCAGCGACCTGACCGGGCTGACCTACATCTTCGACGAGCCCAGTGTCGGCCTGCATCCCCGCGACGTCGGGCGGCTCAACGATCTGCTGCGGGCGTTGCGGGACAAGGGGAACACGATCCTCGTGGTCGAACACGACCCGGACGTCATCGAGATCGCCGACCATATCGTCGAGATCGGGCCGCGGGCGGGGGTGCACGGCGGCGAGGTCGTCTTCCAGGGGACGTACCGGCAGCTGCGTGCCGGCAAGACGTTGACCGGGGCCGGGCTGGCCCGTTCGGGTGTCGTCAAGGAGGATCCGCGGCGCGCCAAGGGGAAGCTGTCGATCAAACGGGCTTCACTGCACAACCTGAAGAACGTGTCGGTCGACATCCCGACCGGTGTGCTCACCGCCGTCACCGGTGTCGCGGGCTCGGGCAAGAGCTCGCTGATCTCCGGTGTCTTCCGCGAGGCGCATCCGGACGCGATCTTCGTGGACCAGACGCCGATCGCGGCCTCGTCCCGCTCGACACCGGCGACGTACCTCGGCCTGATGGACCCGGTGCGCAAGCTCTTCGCGAAGGCGAGCGGCGCGAACGCGGCGTTGTTCAGCTTCAACTCCCAGGGCGCTTGCGAGGAATGCCAGGGCCGCGGCGTGCTGATCACCGAAGTGTCCTATATGGACCCGATCACCACGCACTGCGAAAGCTGCGACGGGCGCCGGTTCAAGGACGAGGTGCTCGCGCACAAGCTGCGGGGCAAGTCGATCGCCGATGTGCTGGAACTGTCCGCGGAGCAGGCGGCCGAGTACTTCACCGAGGCCCCGGTGCTGGCGAAGGTGAACGCGCTGATCGAGACCGGGCTCGGCTATCTCGGGCTGGGCCAGGCGCTGAGCACGCTGTCCGGCGGTGAACGTCAGCGGATCAAGCTGGCGGACCGGCTTTCCGGCGGCGGGAACGTCTACATCCTCGACGAGCCGACCACCGGTCTGCACATGACCGACATCGACATGCTGCTGGGCCTGCTCAACGGCATGGTCGACGCGGGCAACACGGTGGTGGTGATCGAGCACAACCTGGCGGTGATCGAACAGGCGGACTGGATCATCGACCTCGGGCCCGGTGGCGGCAAGAACGGCGGCGAGATCGTCTTCACCGGCCCGCCCGAGAAACTCCTGACCGCGGAAAGCTCACTGACCGGCGAGTACCTCAAGCGCTACCAGCAGGCGGGCTGAGACCCGGCTCTTCGACGAAGGGGACGTCCCGCGTGGGACGTCCCCTTCGTCGCGTCCGGCGCAGGATACGAGACGCCCCATGCCATCGGTGGCGGCCATGCTGGAAGCCGGCGCGGCGAGGGAGGCTCGGATGGCGGTACGGCTGGTGCTGACCGGCGGGCTGGAATGGCTGGATTCGATTCCGGAAAGCGAACGCGCGACGGTTTTCACCGCGTTGTTCGCCGTCTGCGACGGATCCGCGTTCCTGACCTACGGTGTTTTCAAGGTCGGCGGCGGTCCCGGCCGGTTCCTGTTGACCGTGGCGCCCGCGCTGGCGATCCGGGTGCGGATCGATTGGGCGCGTTCGGAGTTCGAGTTGCTCGGGCTCAGCAGGGAACCCGTCGAGTGGCCGCGGGAGCTCGACGTTCTCTGACGCGCTTTCCCTTGCTACATACGGCCTATGCCGATCGCATGATCGGGAAAGCGTATTCTTCGATATCACCCCACAGGGTGAGAATCCCGTAGGATGACGACGGAGCCACTGAACTGGGGTGCGAGGTGCTTCGTGGTGATCAAAGTGCTGCTTGCCGAAGATATGCACATGGTTCGCGGGGCGCTCGTCGCCCTGCTGAACATGGAATCCGACATCGAAGTGGTCGCCCAAGTCGCCGCGGGTGACCAGATCCTTCCGACGGCGAAGGCCGTCCAGCCCGACGTCGCGGTCATCGACATAGACCTGCCGGGCAAGGACGGTTTGACCGCGGCCGTGGAGATCCACGAAAGCCTGCCCGGCTGCCACACGCTGATCCTCACCAGCCTCGGCCGTCCCGGCACGGTCCGGCGTGCGCTGGACGCGAAGGTCAACGGCTTCCTGCTCAAGGACGCGCCGTCGGACAAGCTGGCCAACGCGGTGCGGTCGGTCGCGATCGGCCGACGGGTGATCGACAGCGAACTGGCGCTCGCCGCCTGGGAAACCGACGACTGCCCGCTCACCACCCGCGAGATCGAGATCCTCCGGGTGACCGCGCGGGGGCGCACCGTCGCCGACATCGCGGCCGAACTGTTCCTGTCCCCCGGCACGGTCCGGAACTATCTGGCCGCCATCGTCACGAAGCTCAACGCCCGCAACCGGGTGCACGCGATCCGCATCGCCACCGACGCGGAATGGCTGTAGCACTCGGGCGATCACACGTGATCAGACACGGAACTCGCGTGATTGAAGGCGGAACTCGGTGTTCGGCGTCTGATCACGCGAGTTACGTCTTAGCGCCCAGTGGCCGCGCGGGATGTCACCGCGGGTGCGGGTGGGTTCAGGTCATCCGACCTCCCGAAATCGACACAGCCGGCGGGTCCCGAGGGAGCCTCAGCCCACCTGCCTGTTCGGTTAGACCTTCTCGCTCTTGACGCTCACCGCGCTTGCGCTATAGCTTCTAACTATCGCAACAAGCACTAACGAGCCAAGGAGAAGGACCATGTCCGGCATCTCACGCCACTGGATCGGCACCCGCGCGGCCATGCTCACCGTCCCGCTGGCCATCGCCGGCGTCCTCGGCGTCACGGCACCGGCCCAGGCCGCCCCCGCCCACCACACCAAACCGGCTTCCCTTACCTGCCAAGGAAAAGGCATCGACCGATCGGCCAAGGTGCATTACCGGACCGAGACCTTCGTCAAGGCGCCGCTGCGCACCATCTGGAACCTGCAGACCGACGTGGAGGCCTGGCCGACCTGGCAGAACCCCGTCATCCCGGTCACCATGAAACGCCTGGACGACGGCCCGCTGCGCAAGCATTCCCGCTTCCGGTGGACGATCCCCGTCCCGCCCGGAATGCCGTACCCGCCCGGCGACGTGACCATCGTTTCCACCGTCCGGCAGCTCCAGCCCGGCAAATGCATCCGCTGGACCGGCCCGCTCGACGGCCCCGGCGGGATGCATATCGACGGCGTCCACGTCTGGAGCTTCGTCAAGGTGCCCGGCGGCGTCATCGTCCGCACCGAAGAGAGCCACACCGGTCCTCAGGTCGACAAGGACGTGCCAGGCTCCACCGCGATGCTCGGGCAAGGCCTCGAAATCTGGCTGAGGGACCTCAAGAAGGCCGCCGAGCACCGGTAGAACCCCGGACCCGCCGCACGATGCCGAGCCGAGGGCGGGCACTCGGCTCCACCGTGAAACCCTCGCGCTCGAAGAAGGCCGCCGCGCGCTCGTCCGCCACGAGATGTTCGGCGTACACGCGCTCGACGCCCGCCGGTAACCGTCCGATGAGGACTTCGAGCAGCCGCGAGCCCAAACCGCGATACCGGGGAAGCGCGTACAGCTTGCGGATCACGTGCTCGCCGCCGTCGAGACCGCGTTGCCCGACACCGGCAAGGCGCCCGCCGTCCTCGGCGACCACGACCGCACCGCGGGCGACGGCCCCGGCGATGTTCGTCGTGTTCCACCACATCCGCACCTGCCGCGCGGCCTCTTCTTCGCCGAGCAACGGCGTGTAGCAGGCCAGGACGTGCTCTTCGCCGAAGCGGCAGATGGCCATGACGTCGTCGCGACCGGCGCTCCGCACGATCGGCCCGCTTTCCATCGCCTGCCCCGATCCTCCACCCCGGAGGCACTTTCGGGCAATCTCCGATCATCCGGCTTGTCCCGGTGCGCGTCCGGTGGTAACGATACGGTCGATCCACCTCGCGACCGATCGGTTCACTGCGGAATCGGGACGGTCTCGTCGACCTCTCGCATTCTCTCCGATCGTGCCCCATCCCAATCGAGCCAAGGCGACGCATGCAACCCAATTTCGACGCAGGTGAGGACTTCGCACTCCTTCTGGAGCGAGAGGCCAGGAAACTCGAGGAAAAAGCCCAAGCCCTGACCGCCGCGTTCACCGCCTCGGCGTCCACGGTGACCTCTCCCGACGGCTCGGTGACGGTGACGGTCGAGGCCAACGGCTCGCTGAGCGCCATCGAGTTCGGCAACCGGGCCACTTCGCTGGGGCCGGCCCGGCTCTCCTCGCTGGTCATGCAGACGGTGCGCGAAGCCCAGCGCAAGACCGTCGAGAAGGTCACCGAGTCCTACACCGAGATCAACGGCGAAGACGAGGCCGCCCAGCTGGTCCGCACCTTCCTGCCGAAGGTGGAGGACGAGGAAGGCGCACCGGACAACCCGGAACAGGACAAGTGGGCCCCCGAGGCGCACAACGAGCCGCCGCGTCCTCAGGCGGGATACCGGCCGCCACCACCGCAGGCGGGTCCCCCGATGCCGCCGCAGCCCGGCCGTCCCGTGCGGCCGCCGAACCCCCCGGCGCCGCGACCCCGGCGACCGGCCTCCCCCGACGACGACGAAATGAGCCCCTGGTGACCGGATTCGGTGTCAAGACGGAAGCCATGACCGAGTTCGCCGGTCACCTCGACAAACTCGAGGACGCGCTGCGGAAGAGCGCCGGCATGGTCGGCAGTTGCGTGGCGGACCCCGGCATCTTCGGCATCTTCGGCGGCCAGATCTACGGCGCCGGCGCGAGCATGCACTGCGGGAAGGCGCGGGACCAGCTGAACAAGTACTCGGAGAACGTGCAGGAGTTCTCGGACAGGGTGCGCGAGGCGGCGAAGCAGTACAACGCCAACGAGCAGGAGACCGAGAGGCTGATCACCGAAGCCGGCAAGGGGATCGACGAGGTGAAGGTCAAGTGAGCGACGAGTACCACCGGAACGATTTCGGGAACGGCAGCGGCACCAAGGCCGACGACTTCAAGGACGAGAACCGCAGTTTCCTCGCGGGCAGTGGCGACACCGCGGGCGCGGGGTTCTTCGATTCGGCGTTCTCGCTGAAGAAGGCCGTCGACGACGGGGACAGCCTCAGCATCGGGCTGGCCTCGGCGGGGATGGCGATCGAGATCCTCGGCATGGTCGTCGACCCGATCGGCTCGCTGCTGACCGCCGGGATCGGCTGGCTGATCGAGCACATCGTCATCTTCCGCTGGCCGCTGGACTTCCTGCTCGGTGACCCGAAGGGCATCGAGGCGGCCAAGACCGCGATCTACAAAGAGGGCGCGGAAGTCCGGGAGTGGGCGAAGGACCACGACGCCGCCACCAAGAAGTTCATGGAGAAGTGGGAAGGCGAGGCCGCCGACACCTTCCGCGCCGACATGGAGGGCGTCGCCGCGCAGATCGAGGCGCTCGCCGGGTACATCGAGTTCGCGGGCAAGCAGATGGGGATCGCCGGTGCCGTCATCGGCGCGGTCCGCGGCATCGTCCGCGACATCATCGCCATGACGCTCGCGGGCATCCTCAAGGCCGCCATCGTGGCGGTGGCGCTGGCGCCGGTCACCTTCGGCGGTTCGATCATCGCGGCGATCACCTCCATCATGACCACGGTCGGCGTGGCGATCGCCAAGATCGCCAAGCAGATCGCCGACACGGCCAAGAAGCTCGCCGAGATGATCAAGATCCTGGCGAAGACGCGCGGCGCGGCCGACGACGTCGTCAAGCTGACGCTCGGCGGCGGCAAGATCAAGCTGCCCAAGCCGAAGCCCGCCGGCGGCACCCCGATGCCGGGCGGCAAGAAGCCGATCGAGGGCCCGCCCCCGAAGCCGGGCGACACCACGCCGGAGGCCACGCCCAAGCCCCCTCGGGAAAAGCTCAGCGACATGCCCCTCCGGATCGTGCGCGAGAAGCTGGCGAAGGAACTGGAAGGGGTGGACGGGGCGGCCGACATCCTGAAGCGGTTCGACTACTGGAACAGCTTCCCGATCGGCGACCTCCACAAGAGGTTCCCGAAGGTGGCGGACGCGATCGAGAAGACCACCAAGATCCTCAGCGACCCGACCTACGGCGCGTCGGGTATGGCCGGGAAGACCATCGTCGAGCTGACGAAGGCCATCCCGCCCGCCGCGAACGAGAAGCCGCCGGAGGACAAGGAAGAGAAGTGACGACAGGCGGCCCCCGTACCGGTGTTCCGGCAGGGGGCCGCCTGTGCTTTCGTACGGATCATGACTGAACGGGTGAACATCTCCTCCGGCGGCGACTACGAGCCGGTGTTCGGCTACAGCCGGGCGGTACGCGTCGGCGAGCACATCCACGTTTCCGGGACGACGGCGCGTGAACCGGAACGCTCGGGTGACGCGTACGAGCAGGCCTCGGCCGTGCTGTCGCTCATCGAGACCGCGTTGCGGGAGGCCGGTTCGAGCCTGGCCGCGGTGGTCCGCACGGTCACCTACGTCACCGACATCAAGGACGCCGACCTGGTGGCGCGGGCGCACCGCGAAGCCTTCGCCGACGTGCTGCCCGCGGCCACCATGGTCGAGGTCTCGGCGCTGCTCGACCCGAAGATGAAGGTCGAGATCGAGGCCTACGCCATCGAGAAGTAGCTCAACCGCCGTGGTCGTGGCCCGGCATCGGAAGCAGCCGTGAAACGCGGTCTTCGGTGCCGGGGGCGACGATGACGAACTGACCCATCATCCCTTTGTCCTCGTGGCGGAGGATGTGGCAGTGGTACATGTAGGGCGCCGCCGGATCCGCGTGGCGGCCGAATTCGACGGCGAGTTTCACCGTGGCCTGTTTCGGCACGTAGACGGTGTCCTTGGCGCCGCTCAGGTAGGCGGGCGGCGGCGCGCCGTCGATCTCCAGTACCCGGAACGCGACCTCGTGGATGTGGAAGTTGTGCGTGTAGGTCGTGTTGTGGATCTCCCAGATCTCGCGCGCGCCCGCCGGGACGACCTCGTCGATCCGCGTCATGTCCATGTCCTTGCCGTTGATCTCCGATCCGGTCAGCGTCATGCGCCGGACGCGGGCTCCCGGCGGCGCCTCGGGCAAGGCGGCCGCGGAAAGCCGCTCGGGCAACGGTGACTCGTCGCGCCGCAGACCTGTCGCGACGATCTTGAGCAGGTCGAAATCGCCCTCCTCGATGTCCGTGGCCGCCTCGGTCCGCTCGCCGACGCTGCGGAGGACCACCTGCTCTCCAGGTGCGAAGGAGGCGACGAACTCCAGCCGTTCGCCGGGGCTGAGGGGCACCCGCCGGACGGCGACCGGTCCGGGCAGGAGCCCGCCGTCGCCGGCGATCACGTGGAACTCGCGGCCATCGGCGAATTCGAGGAAGTAGATCCGGGCGTTCGACGCGTTCAGCACCCGGAACCGGGTCCGGCCCGCGGGCACCTCGACGAACGGATCGAACGTGCCGTTGACCAGGATCGTGTCGCCGATCAACCCGAAGGTGCCGCCGAAGTCCTCCACGAGCCGCCCGTCGGAGTCGAGCCGCTTGTCCTGGAGGATCAGGGGGATGTCGTCCACCCCGTACTCCGACGGCAGCCCCGGCGCGGCCGCCTCGGGGTCCACGATCTGGATCATCCCCGCCAGGCCGCGGTAGACGTGCCGGGCGGTCTGTTCATGCGGATGCGGGTGGTACCAGCCGGTGGCGGCCTGCTGGTCGACCGTCCACTCCGGACTCCAGGTCCCGTCCGGCCGGATCGTCTGATGCGGACCGCCGTCCATCCGCGCCGGCAGGCGCATCCCGTGCCAGTGCAGCGTGGTCGGTTCGCCGATCCGGTTGGTGACGGCCATCGCCACCCGGTCGCCGCGGCGCATCCGCAGCGTCGGGCCGAGGTGGTCGCCGTTGATCCCCCACGTGTCCGCCCGTTTGCCCGGGATCAGTTCGGTGCTTCCCGGGCGGAGGGTGAGCTCGAACCGGCGGACACCGGAGGCGTCCAGGTCCGGCGACAGCAGCGGCGGCACCCACAGGCGGTTGGCGAACGCTCCCGGCCGATGGGCCGTTTCCGCCGAACAGCCCGCGACGACGGTACCGGCGGCCACGAGCGCGCCGAGTTTCAAGAAGGAACGTCGGTCCATGACGCGATGGTCGCGGCGCGAGGGTGCCCGGCACGTCGGCCCGGAACGGTAATCCGGGAAATCCGACCGGCGCGGTACGTCATCCCGCCGCGGTAGGCGGTTTCCCGTCAGAGGCGGACGCGCCGCGGGGGTGGGCTCGGCCAGAGTCGCCACCATGAGAAAACTCGTCACGACGGCGATCGCCGTCGCCGTCCTGCTGACCGGTTCGCCCGCGCTCGCCGAGCCGGGCGGACTCGACCTCACCGTGACCCCGTCGGGCTTCACCGCGCCGTCCACCGCCCGGGCGGGTGTCCTCACTCTGAAGGTGCGGTCGGAAGACCCGGCGGGCGCGTGGGTGGGCCTGGTGCGGCTGCGCCCGGGGGTCGCGCTCGAAACCTATACGCGGCACCTGAAACAGGCGATGTCCGACGACCCCGCGGACGCGATGGCGGGCGGCCGGGCCGTCACCGCCGACGCGGAGATGTTCGGCGGCGTCGCCGTGGCCGCCGTCCCGGCGTCGGCCGAGATCACCGTGTCCGCCGGCGACTACCACCTGGTGGATTTCCGCGACGTCGCCGAGCCGGACTTCCTCTCGCGGATCCGGCCGCTGCGGATCGGCGCGGGGAAGACATCCGAAGCGACCAAGGCGACGGCGGCGATCGTCGCGACCGACAGCGGATTCCTCGCGCCGCCTTCGCTCAGGTCCGGCGCGCCGGTGTTCGTGCTCAACGCTTCCGGCCAGTTCACCGAAGCCATGCTGTTGCCGGTGCGGCCGGGGACCGCGCTCACCGATCTCGACGCCTTCTTCGCCCGCACCGGGCCGAGCCCGTTCACCGGCCGCCCGACGGGGGTCGTTCCGCTGTCGCCGTGGCGTTCGGCGATACTCACCACGGCGCTCCCTCCCGGCGAGTACGCGCTGGTCACCTGGGTGCGCGACCTGCGCACCGGGGAACCGCTGGCGCTGCGCGGCGCGCGTGCCCTGGTGCGCATTGCCTGACATCACAGAGGTCCTGATGAGCGTGAGACGACCCACGACGGCCGAGACCGCGACCGGGATCGGCGTGGCGGCGCTCGTGGCCGTCTCGGCGGTGACGCGGATCGGGCCGAGCGGACCGGAAGGAACGCTCGGCCCGCTCGGTGCCGTCCTGCTCGTGCTGCTGGCCGCGCTGCTCACCGCGCGCCGGATGTTCCCGTTCGGGGTGCTCGTGGCCGTCAACGCGGTCGTCGCGGCGTGGTTCGTCCTCGACTTCCCCGGCAGGCTGATCACCGTGGCGGCGCTGATCGCCTGCTACACCGTCGCCGCCGAACGCGGCTGGCGGCTCGGCGCGGCGGCCTGGGCGGTCACCGCCGCGGTGTCCACCGTCGTGGTGCACGGAACCCTTGGCGTGGCGTGGTTCGACGACCGGGCGGTGAACGCGCTTTCGCTGGAACTGGCCGCGGTGGCCCTCGGTTCCGCCGTCCACTACCACCGCGCGTACGCCGCGGGCGCACGGGAACGGGCACTGCGAGACCGATTGCGGGAAACCGAACAGCGGCTGGAGATCGCCCGCGAACTGCACGACGTGGTCGGCCACACCATGGTGACGATCAGCGTGCAGGCGGGCGTCGCGACCCATGTGCTGGAACGGAATCCGGCACAGGGCGCGGCGGCGCTGCGCACCATCAAGACGATCAGCGACGAAGGGCTGGCCGAAGTCCAAGCGCTGCTCGGCATGCTTCGTGTCGACGGAACCGCGGCCGACCGCGGCGGCCTCTCGCGGCTGGAGACCCTGCTGGACGTGACGCGGGCGACCGGTGTCCCGGTGGAACTCGTGGTGACGGGTGAACGCCGTCCCTTGCCGCCGCGGGTGGACCTGGCCGCGTTCCGGACCGTCCAGGAAGCACTGACCAACGCGCGGCGGCACGCGCGGCCGACGTCGATCCGGGTCTGTCTGCTCTATGGTGACGACGTGCTGGAGATCGGGGTTCGCAACGACGGAGCGGGCGAGAGCGCCTCGTCTCCCACCGGGGGCAACGGGATCTCCGGGCTGCGCTCGCGGGCCACCGCCTTGGGCGGCACCCTGCGCGCGGCGCGGTCCGGTGAGACCTTCGAAGTCACCGCCACGCTGCCGGTGGACCGCTGATGCCGATCCGGGTGCTCATCGCCGACGACCAGTCCCTGGTCCGGGCGGGCTTCCGGGTGCTCGTGGAGTCCGAGGACGACATGGAAGTCGTCGGCGAGGCGGGCGACGGGGCCACCGCGGCCGCCCTCGCCGAGCGGCTCCGCCCCGACGTGGTCCTGATGGACGTGCAGATGCCCGGCACCGACGGGATCGAGGGCATCCGGCGGATCACCGCGAACCCGGAGCTTTCGGCGGTGCGCGTGCTCATCCTCACCACCTTCGACACCGAGGAGTACGCGGTCGCGGGTATCACCGCGGGCGCGAGCGGTTTCCTACTCAAGAACACCGCGCCCGCCCAGCTCCTGCACGGGATCCGGGTGGTGGCGGGCGGCGAGGAGCTGCTGGCCCCCGGGCTGACCCGGAGGCTGATCGCGCGGCTCGTCACCCCCGCGCCACCGACGGTGGACGACACGGTGTTCGCCGAACTCACCGTGCGGGAACGGGAAGTCGTCGCGCTCGTCGCCGAAGGACTGAGCAACGCGGAGATCACCGCCCGGTTGTTCATCAGCATGGCGACGACCAAGACCCACGTCAGCCGCGCGCTGAGCAAACTCGGCGCGCGGGACCGGGCTCAGCTGGTCGCCATGGCCTATCGACACGGCCTGGTCAGCCCACCCGAGCCCGGCCGGTGAACTAGCCGCGCCCCTCGACGCGGTAGGTCACATGCACCGCGTGCCTTCCGGCGGCCGCACTCACCTGAACGAGGGACGCGGGATCCGCGCCCTCGAACAAGCGGGTGCCGCCGCCGACCAGCTCCGGCACGATATGCAGCCGCAATTCGTCGACCTGGCCACCGGCGAGCGCCTGCTGGACGACCGAAGCCCCGCCCGCGATCACGACGTCACGCCCGGCCGCCGTCTCCTTCGCCCGCCGGAGCGCCTCCTCGACGCCGTCGACGAACGAGAACCGCGTCGGTCCCTTCACCAGATCGGGTCCGGGACGATGGGTGACGACGTACACCGGCATCCCCCAGGTCCCGTCCTCGCCCCACAGCCCGATCCCCACGTCGAACAGCGTCCGGCCGATGACGAACGCGCCGGTGTTCTCGAACATCACCCTGGCCGCCGCCTTGTCGGCGTCGTCCGGATCCTCCATGCTCCACGCGGTGAGCCGCTGTCCCGCGGTCCCGAACGGCGCGTCCACACCGACGCCTTCCCCCGCCACGTACCCGTCCAGCGACGGGCTGATGTCGACGATCGTCTTCCCCACCGGGGCCTCCCTTGTCCGTTTCCCCGATTGTGGGCACGGGGCCGGGCGGTCACATCCGTCCACAGTGGTACATCCGGCCGTACTCCGTGGGGATGACGGCTACCTCCCGAAAGCCCCGACGAGCGCTTCGGGAGCTTCGCGCGTCTCGTAAAGCTTCCAGAAGGCATCGGCGAAGACGTCCGGGTGGATCACCTCGGGCTCGAAGTCCATGGGGCTCGCGGTGAGTGCCCGATGGGGCACGCTGCCCTCGATCAGCGCGCCGACGTTGACGGCCCCGGCGTAGACCCCCTTCTCCGCGAGCACGGCGTTCAGGTTGTGGAAGTAGTTCCGCAGCGCGGCCTGCGCCATGCCGACGTTGCCGAGGAAGGGCGCCGGGTGCAGGCCGGATTGCCCGGCGGTGAACAGGATCGCGCCGTCGCCGCGCTCGGTCATGTCCGGCAGCACGGCGCGCACGAGTGCCACCGCGGACACCAGGAAACGGTCGAGGATGAGCCGCAGGTTTTCCGGATCCACGTCGAGCACGGGCACGATGCCCTCGCCCATGGTCCCGCCGCCGGGGTTGAACGCGACCGCGTCGATCCGGCCGATGGCGGCGACGGCGGCGTCGATCTGATCCGGTTCGTAGACATCGGCGGCGAACCCGCTCGCCTCGATGCCGTCGCGGGCGAGTTCGGCGACGAGCGCGTCGAGGTTCTCGGTGGTGCGCGCGACGAGGGCGATCCGGAAGCCCTCGCGGCCGAACCGGCGGGCGAGCGAAAGCCCCAGCACCGGTCCGGCGCCGAAGATCGCGAGTGTCTTGGTCATCTGTCCTCCAGATTAAGTTGAGGTCCTCCTCAACTTATACCGATAACTTGAGGGCACCTTCAACTTGACTACGATGCGGTCATGGCCAAACCCCTGCGGAAGGACGCCCGGCGCAACCGCGACCTGCTGATCGAGGCGGCCAGGGGCCTCTACGCGGCACGCGGCCTCGACGTCGCGCTGGAAGAGATCGCCAAGACCGCCGGCGTCAGCATCGGCACGCTGTACAACCACTTCCCGCAGCGCGCGGATCTGGTGAACGCCGTATTCGCCGACCGGACCGAAACCGTCGCGAAACTGGCCGAACACGCGCTCTCCCTCGACGACCCCTGGACCGGCTTGACCTCGTTCGTCGAACGGGTCTGCGAACTGCAGGCCGCCGATCGCGGCTACAACGAACTGGCCTCGACGCGCCCACCGCAGGCCGAAGACCTCGAACACGGTTACGAACTCATGACCCGGATCGTCGAACGCGCCAAGGAGAGCGGCGCCCTGCGCGACGACTTCACCCTCGAAGACATAGCCTTCGTGACCTGGGGGATCGCGCGCACCGTGGAAGCGACCGCGACCGTCCGGCCGGAGGTCTGGCGACGGCACCTCGCGCTGCTGTTCGACGGAATGCGGGCACCCGCCGCGAATCCGCTGCCGGAGCCCCCGCTTCAGCCGGCGGAACTGGCCCGGGTCATGGGCGGCTGCGGCTGAGGGCAACCCTCCGCCCCTCCGGCGCGTGTTCACCCCGGAGGGGATCCCATGAAGACGAAATTCTTGCTCATCGCCCTGACACTTTTCGTGACGACAGCCTGTTCCGGGGAACCGCCATCGGCCCCCGCGACGGTCACCGTCACCCCGTCGTCCTCGGTGCCGAAGCCACCCGCCGGGCCGGACGCCAAGACCGTCGCCTGGCTCGACGGAGTGTGCGGCGCGGTGTACGGCTACATGAAGGCTTCCAGCGATTACTCGGCCAAGCCACGGTCGGGAACCGAGGTGACCCGCGGCGCGCTGAAGGAGGAACTGGGGAACCGCGCGGGATTCGCGGGCAAGGCCGTCGACGATCTGACCGCACTGCCCCCGTCGCCGATTCCCGGCGGCGACACGGTGAAGAAGTCCCTTGTGGACCGGTTCGCCGCCGCGAGGGACGCGGCGACCGAGGGCAAGCAGCGGTTGGAGAAGTCGGGGAACGAAGCCGCCATGGACGCGGCCATCAAGGCGATGGACGCCACGCAGAAACCGGTCACGGAAACCCCCGATCTCCTGCCGGCGCTCAAAATCGAGACTCCGGAGCTGATGGCCGCCGCCGCTGAGGCCAAGAAATGCAAGCCCGCTTGAGGACTCTTGAGCGGTAAGGTTTCGCGCGCGGTGGACGGCCGGCTCGCGACCGTCCCCCACCGTGTCGCGAAAGCCACTTTCGGGACATCACACGTCGCGAAAGTGGCTTTCGCGACGCGTTGTGTCTCGTCGAAGCCAGGTCGGCGATGCCGTGAGGGCCTCCTTCCCTACTTTGAGGGTAGGGAAGGAGGCCCTCACGGACTTTCACCCAGGGAGAGCCCCGAGTGGTAGCAAAGGTCCCTTGCTCTCTTCCCGCAGGTCAGGGGGGCGATCGGACGTCCCGAAGGCCCTTCGCAGCGCTCGACGCCAAGGCCCGGCAAGAGTCGTATGACTGCCGGCCGCGTCGCCGCTTGCGATTCGGGCCGAGCATGACCGGCCCTCCGGTGACGCGGTGTCCCCAATGTCGCACCTGTGACGCTCACCGTCACGGATGCGACATTGGGGACACCACAATCAGCGTCACACGCCACCCACCCGACCGACCTTCACCACCGCCCGGACCGGCCACTCTCGGTCCCGCCTCCCCGGACGTTGCCCCACCCCGCAACAGAACCCCTCAGCCCGGAGGCGTGAAGCCGGGCGGCATGACCATCGGCCGCCCGGTGTTCAACCCACCGTCGACGAGCACGGAAGTCCCGGTCAGGTAACCGAAATCCGGTGACGCCAGAGCGAGGACGGCGGAAGCGATGTCCGCCGTCTCGCCCATCCTGGGCAGGCCGTGGACGTTCAGCGTTCCCCAGGCCTCCTTGAACCGCGCCCACTGGTCGTCCGGAATCCCCGGCGGGCGCACCAGCTGGGTGTCGACCGTTCCCGGATCTATCGACAGCACCCGGATCCCCTTCGCCCCGTAGTCCAGCGCGGCCGCGCGCACGAGACCCTGCACGGCGCGTTTGCTCGAGGTGTAGGCGGCGTGCCCCGGCCTGGTCTGGTCGGCCTGCGCGGACGCGGTGCAGACGATCACCCCGCCACCCGCGTTCAGCAGATGCGGCACCTCGTACTTGATCGAGAGGAACACGCCGCGCGCGTTGGTGCGCTGCACGTTCTCCCATTCGTCGACGGAGATCTCGTGCAGCGGCTTGCCGAGATGGATCCCGGCGTTGTTGAACGCGATGTCGAGCCTGCCGTACCGGCGGGCGACGCCGTCCACGAAGGCCTGCACCTGTTCCGGGACCCGGACATCCGCCCGGAAATAGGTCGCCTCCCCGCCGGCGCGGCGGATCTCCCGCTCGACCCCGCGGCCGAGTTCTTCCCGCCTGCCGCAGAAACCGACCTTCGCCCCGGCCGCGGCGAAGGCGATGGCCGTCGCGCGGCCGATCCCCGACGTCGCCCCGGTGACGATCACGACCTTGCCCGCGAACCGCCGCCGGTCTTCTCCCGCCGCGGCCGTGTTCGCGGCCAGCATCGCGACACCGGCCGCCGCCGCGCCCCCGAGCACCGCGCGCCTGCCCACTGCTTCGCCCACAGTTCCCTCCAGATGGATAGTTCCACTTCCCAAAGCAGAAAGTAGAACTATCCATCTGAGAGGACTCTCAAGAATCGATCTCCGGCGTGATCCCGCCCGCCGCGGCGAGCGCGCGATGCAGCGCGAGCTCCGCCGTCGGTCCTTCGGCGAGGACGATCCCGGTGCACGACCGCTGATCCGCGAGATGCCGGATCTCGTCCCCGGGGCTCGCCGTCGGGTACCACTCCGGCGCGCCTGGCAGCCCTGGCAATCCGTCGAGCCCCGACCAGCCCTTCAGCACGCCTTCCGCGGCCGGATACGCCAGAACGAACCCGATCCCCGGCCCTCCCCCGACCTTTTGGGTGAGCAAGGCGGGCTCCTCGCCCAGCGCCATGGCGATCATCGCGGAATAGACGTTGGTGCCCAACGAGCGGCACAACGCCTCGCCGAGCATCGCCCCGCCGATCCGGATGTTGATCTCGACGACCTCCGGACCTTCCGCGGTGAGCACGAATTCCGTATGCGAGAAGCCCTGTTCGTGTCCGGCGGCCTTGAGCACGCGGCCGATCCAGTCGGCGAGCCCGGCGTACTCGGCCTCGGGGAAGGCCACCGGGAACGCGGCGGCCTCCTCACGCCGCACGGGTTCGGGCGACAGCTGGCGGGAGAGGATTCCGAGCAGCCGGGTCCTTCCCTGCCAGGTGACCGTTTCCGCACTGTAGAGCGGGCCGGCGAAATACGGCTCGGCGATCAGATGCCCTTTGAGCGGCGTGTCCTTCGCCTCCAGCCTCGCCCTGTCGAGTTCGGCCTGATCGCGGGCGAGCCACACCCCACGCGACGACGTTCCCGAAGAGTCCTTGACCACCAAGGGAAATCCGAGCTCTTCGGCGACCATGACGGGGACCGGCCTGCCGCGGGTGAGCCCGTGTTCGTACAGCAGATCGCGCACCGCGCCCTTGTCCCGCAGCACCCGGACGGCGGCCGCGTCCGGACCGGGCAGGCCGAGCCGGGCGGTGAGTTCCGCGCCCGGCAGTGCCCAGGTGTCCGTCGAATTGATGATCCCGGCGAGATCCGGGATGGCGCGCAGCGCGGTTTCGCAGGCCTCGATGTCGGTGGTGTCGATGTCGACGATCTCGACCCTGTCCGGCCCCAGCACGCCGAGCTCGTAGCGGTAGATGTCGCGGTTTCCGGTGAACAGCACCAGTTTCCGCCCGGCCTCCGCCGCCGCGTCCGCCAGCCTGCCCAGGCCGAAGGTGAGCGCTTCCAACAGGACGACGGTCACGACGCCCGCTCCTTCCGGTACAACCGCGGCGAGGGTTTCCCGAACCGGCGGCGCCGCCAGTCCATGGCGGCCCACGGCAGGGCGAGCTCGTCCAGTGATGCGATCTCGCGCGGCGCGAGTCCCGCCGGGTCGGCGGCCTCCCGATGCCGGGAGAAAACCCTTGCCGTGTAGCGATGTCCGGTGTCGGCGCCGATCACCACATGCGTCCGATCCGGATTCCGCGCCGCCTCCCAGCCCGCGACGAGGTACGCGGCGCCGGTGGACAGCCCGGCGAACACGGCGTGCTCGCGCATCAGGCCGACGGTCGCGGCCATGGCGTGCGCGAAGTCCAGCCAGTGGATCCGGTCGTACAGCTCGTGGTCGACGTTGTCGAACGGGATGGCGGAGCCGATGCCCGCGATGATCGCGTCCGGGTCGGTGAAGCGTTCGCTGCCGAAGGTGACACTGCCGAAGGGCTGGACCCCGGTCAGCCGGACATCGGGATCGCGTTCGCGCAGCGAGCGCGCGATCCCGCCGGTCGACGCGCCGGTGCCCACGCTGCCGACGACGGTCAGCGGCCCGGACGGCAGGGCACGGGCGACGAGTTCGGCGACCTCGGCGTATCCAAGGTAGTGCACGGGATCGTGGTACTGGCGCATCCAGTGCATGTCCGGATACCGGTCCAGGAGTTCGCGCACGCGGGCGACCCGGCGCCGCTGGTCGAGACGGAGATCGTCCGACGGCGGCATCTGATCCACCGTCGCGCCCAGGATCTCCAGCTGCGAACGCATCGTGAGGTCGACGGTGGTGGACGCCACGATATGGCAGCGCAGGCCGTAGCGGTGACAGGCCATCGCCAGCGCGAGCGCGTAGATCCCGCTGGAGCTGTCGATCAGCGTCTGTCCTTTTCGGACTGTTCCGTCGGCGAGCAAGGACCGGACCGCGCCGAGCGCGGCGTAGACCTTCAGTGTTTCGAAGCGGATCAGCACGACGTTCGGTTCGAGCCGGATCAGCGACGGCGTCTTGATCGCGTCGGTGACGTGTTCGTGGACCAGCGCGGACATCGCGGTCACCGGCCTATCGAGCGCAGGTACGCGGCCAGCGACTCGGCGCCCGCCGCGTTACGCGGGCCGCTCACGAGATCGCCGTAGGAGATGACGTGGAACCGGTTGTCGCGCACGGCGGGCGTGTTCTTCAGCTGTGGCGAGGATTTCACGAACGCGATCTTGTCCTGCGCGGGCCGGTCGGCGTAATCCACGACGACGATCACCTCGGGTTCGGCCTTCACCACCGCTTCCCAGCCGACACTGCCCCAGCCGTCCTGCAGCTCACGGAAGACGTTCGTCCCGCCCGCGGCCTCGATGATGTCGTTGGGAGCGGCGTGTTTCCCGGCGGTGAAGGGCTGATCGGTGCCGGAATCGTAGACGAACACCTTGGCGGGCGGCGATTTCGGCGCTCCGGCGCGGACCTTGTCGAAGCGCCCCTTGAGTTCCGCGACCAGTTCGTCGGCACGCTGACGGACGCCGAAGATGTCGCCGAGGTTGCGCAGGTCGGTGTAGAGCGCTTCGAGCGGTGTCACGTCCGATTTCGCGGTGGGATACTCCCAGCAGGTCTCGGTGTGCAGGTAGCTGCGGATGCCGACCTGCTCCAGCAGTTTCGGCGTGATCCCGCGTTCCTCGCTGAACCCGGAGTTCCAGCCCGCGATCACCCAATCCGCCTTGGCGTTCACCAGGATCTCGCGGGTGACCCGCGAAGTGCCGAGCCGTTCGACCTTGGCGTAGTCGTCCTTCCACGGTGAGCCGGCGATCGACGGATCACCGAGCGAGTTCATCACGTAGCCGCGCATCCGGCCGGCGAGCCCGAGCGCGAACAGCTTCTCGGCACCGGAAACGTCGTACGCCACCGGACGCTGCGGCGCCGGGAACGTCACCTGCGCGCCGCAGTTCGTCACCGTGGCCTGTGCCGGCGCGGTCGGCCCTGCTTCGACCTGGGCACCGCAGGCGCTCAGGAGCAGTGCCGCGGCGAAGAGCGCGGTCACCCTGGACGGCTTCATCGTGAGATCCCCTCGGTTTCGTCGGCGGGAAGGTCGTACAGCAGTTGGAGCGCACCGGTCACGGGATGGGTCACCGGGGTGACCTCGACACCGAACACGGCGTGGACGGTTTCCGGCGTGAGGACCTCGGCCGGGGTGCCGCAGGCGGCGAGCGATCCGGCGCGCAGCAACGCGATCCGGTGACAGACAGCGGCGGCGAGGTTGAGATCGTGCAGCGCGACGAGCACGGTGAGCCCGCAGTCGCGCAAGAACTTCAGCAGTTCCACCTGGTGGCGGACGTCGAGATGGTTGGTCGGCTCGTCGAGGACCAGCAGCTCCGGTTCCTGCACGAGCGCCCTCGCCACCAGGACGCGCTGCCGTTCGCCGCCCGAAAGCGTCAGCACACTCCGCTGCGCGAGATGGGTGATGTCCATCCGCCGCAACGCTTCCCGGCACAGCGCGCGTTCACGGGCCGAAAGCCGGAGGTTGCCGCGCTGATGCGGCGACCGGCCGAGCGCGACGACCTCCTCGACGGTGAAGTCGAGATCCGCCCGGCTGTCCTGGGTGAGCGCGGCGATCCGGCGGGCGGTGTCGCGCAGGCCCTGCTCCGCGATGTCGGTCCCGTCGAGCAGGACCGCGCCGCCGGACGGGGCCAGCGCGCGGTAGACACAGCGCAACGCGGTCGACTTGCCGCTGCCGTTGGGGCCGAGGAGGCCGACGACCTCGCCCGCGCCGACGTCCAACCGCAGCTCACGGAGCAACGTCGTCCCGGCCACCTCGACGGAAAGTTCGCGCAACGACAGCATCAGCGACCTCCGAACGCGTAGCCGCGCCGCCGCATCACGACGAGGAACACCGGGACGCCGATCAGCGCGGTGATCACGCCGAGCGGCAGTTCCTCCGGGGCGACGAGCGTGCGGGCCAGCAGATCGACCCACACCAGGAAGACCGCGCCCACCAGCGGCGCGAGCGCCAGCACCCGGCGATGCCCCGAACCGGCGATCATCCGCACCACATGCGGCAGGACCAGCCCGACGAACCCGATCGAACCGCTGACCGCCACGAGCAACCCGGTGACGACCGCCGTGAGCAGGAACAGCCAGCGGCGCAAGGCGGCCGCGTCGGTGCCGAGGCTCATCGCGGTCTCGTCGCCCATGGACAGGACGTCGAGCGCGGTGCCGTAGCGCAGCAACACGACGACCGCGACGGCCACCCCGAGCGCGGCCAGCGGCAGTGACGCCCACGTCGCCGAGCCGAGGCTGCCGAGCAGCCAGAACAGCACGGTCTGCGCGGCCTGGCCGTTCGGCGAGAGGTAGACGAGCACGCTCATCACGGCCTGGAACGCGTACGTGAGCGCGACCCCGGTGAGCACGAGACGCAACGGCGTCAGCCCGAATCTGCTGCGGGCGGCCAGATACACGAGCGCCGTCGCGCCGAGCGCGCCGAGGAAGGCGGCCGTCGACAGCGCCAGCACACCCAGCCCGGCGAACAGGCCGAACACCACGACGGCCGCGGCGCCGACCGAGGCGCCCGAGGAGATCCCCAGCACGAACGGATCGGCGAGGGCGTTGCGGACCAGCGCCTGCACGGCCACCCCGACCACCGCGAGCCCGGCGCCGACCACGGCCGCCAGCAGCACCCGCGGCGCACGGACCTGCCAGACGATCGAGTACCCGGTGACCTCGTCGCCGGTGATGGTGCCGCCGGTGATCGCCTTTCCCAGGTAGCGCAGGACATCCGCGAGAGCGACGTTGGACGGGCCGAGCGCGATGCCCGCGATCAGCGAGAGCACGAGCGCCGCCGAAAGCAGGAGCACCGGACCGGTGAGCCGGAGCGGGCGCGCGGTGTCTTCCTCCGGTTCCGCGAAGAGGCGGAGCGGTTCAGGCACGTTCACCACACACGATCAGGCGGCGCGCGTGGTTGTCGTACGGCGAGCCGTCGAAGTCGCCGAAGCATTCGACGCCGATGAAGCCCGCCGTCTCGAACAGCGCCTTCAGTTCCGCGGCGCTGTACAAGAAGGAGAGGATCGACGCGTGCTTCGCCTCGCCGCCGCGAACCAGGGTCCACTCGGTTTCGAGGCGGGTCCAGTCGTCGAGAATGGTGTCGCGCATGAACACCGTCCCGCCTTCGACGTCGACCGCCTTCGGCCGCCCGACCCAGCCGGCCAGCACTTCCTTGCCCAGCACGTCGATCAGCAGCCTGCCGCCGGGCGCGAGGCTGGCGTGGGCGTTTCGCAGCACCGTGAGGTTGTCGCCGGGGTCGGTGAAGTAGCCGAACGACGTGTACATGTTGATGATCAGGTCGTACGCGCCGGGCTCGGTGTATTCGAGCATGTCGGCCTGGATCAGCTTCGCGGCGACTCCCGCGCTTTCGCAGGCTTCGCGGGCGCGTTCGAGCATCGCCGGGCTGAGGTCGACGCCGGTCACGTCGGCGCCCCGCCTGGCCAGCGGCACGACGTGGATCGCCGGGCCGCAGGCCAGATCGAGCACCTTCGCGCCGTCCGCGACTTCGAGCAGCGGTGACGTGGCCGTCAGACGTTCGGCCTCTTCGGCCCGGCTGGGCGGGAACATCACGTCCGCGAAGCCGACCCACAGGTCGTCGTCCTGGTACCAGTGCATCTCTCTCCGCTCGCCGGGCCGCATGATTCAGCCCCACAAGTCGTCGAAAGGCCGTCTTCGGTTCCCGGCGCCGCCAAATCCTCGTGAGTGAGAAGGACGGTTAGAACCGTCCTAACCACTCACGAGACAGCACCAGATGATCACGGAGGCGGGATCAAATCGATGAGAAAGGTCTGGTCCGGCGCCCCCGAACAGCGTTCCCGCACGACCTCGGTACCCGCCACGGTGTCCAGGTCACGCAGGCCGAGGCACTGGCTGGTGCCGACGGGCCGGATGACGAACCGCCCCGGTTCCGCCGGACCGGCCTCGCCGACGGTGAACAACTGGTCCGTACCATCGTCGTCGCAGTCGTCGCGGGGTTCGAGCAGGTCGTGCCCCAGTCCTTCGTTCACGACCGTGAGGCAGCCGACCCCGGTCTCCGGATGGTGCCATTGGATCTGCACGGCGTTCTCTTCCCCGACCGGGTCGAGGAACAGGTGCGGCGACGCGTCACCGCCACAGGTCTGCTGGGCGACGATGGTGCCGGAGTAGAGCCGGGTCCGGTCCGTCCCTTCGGCCAGGCAGAACTCGGGTGAGCGCGCGGGCCGGATCCGCACCCAGCTGCCCACCTCCCGCACGTCCAGCCCGGGTACGACGACCGCGGTGTCCTTGGCCTTGGAGGACGCCCCGAAGGAGCGCGTCAGATAGCCGATCGTCCCGACGAGCACGACACTCATGATCGCGGCCACGATCATCGGCACCCGCCACCGCCGTCGGCGTCGAGGTTCGGGTTCCGGCGGCGCGACTGCTTCCACTTTCGTCTCTTCGGCGGGCCGCGGCGGGGTCCCCATCGCGATCCGCGTCCGGGAATCGAGCCACCGTCGCACCTCGTCGTCGGTCAACCCGCACGCGCGCGTGAACGTCTCGACGAACGATTCGCGGGGCAATGTGGTGCGGCCGAGAGTGGTCGCGACCGTACTCGCCGGAAGTGTTCCCCCGAGCTCTTTAGCCCTTCCGGCCAGCTGCCGATAAGTCAATCCGGACCACGTTCTCAATACACGCAGTGCCGCCGTGAACTCAGCCGGTGAAGCCGTGGAGTCCGGTGGGTGAACCGTCGTCGGCGACTCCCCGTCGCCGTCCCCCTCTTCAACGATCATCGCTCTAGATTGACTGAGGCGATCTGAACCGCGATACCGCCATTCAGCGGCGCCGGAATCTGCTGTTCGGGCCACTCGAACGATTTCGAACAAGGCCGAACTACCCGAAGGTTGCCCCTGTGCTGGTCAGGAAGTCAGGCTGGCCCCAGTCGGCCCCCACGCCGACCACACCTGGGGAGGCCCGGGAATCCCGGGCCGAAGAAAATGAGCAAACCAGAGGAATCCGCACGATCATCGTCAAGGGCGACGGTGAACCCGGCGGAAACGTCTGGTTCATCTTGGAAGGCGTCCACTGAAATCTCTCTTCTGAAGACCGGATGACGTCTGCCGTCGCCCGAACCGGCGTCGGCCACTGATTCCGAAGGATCATCCTCGTGCGCCGCCCTTCTGAGCACACGCGAGGAAAGAAGGCTGCGAATCCAGCAGCGGACCAGCTGTTCACAGGATCGACCTGTATTCGCCCGGTGACCGTGCGTCGACATAAGCATTCGCTCTGTCCTCCGGCGGTATGGCTCGTCTTGTTCGAACTCGGTCGTCCCTCAATGGCGAACACACCGATTGTGGAGCGTTGTCGATGCATAACGGGCGAAATGATGCGGCCGAATGGCAGATAGCCGTCGTCGGCGGGGGTAATGCGGGGCTCTGCGCGGGGATAGCCGCTTTGCAGGCCGGCGCGACCTCCGTCGGCGTCTTCGAAGCCGCGCCGAAAGAACTGCGTGGCGGGAACAGTTCCCTGACCAGGACCATGCGTTTCTCCTGGCACGGAAGCCCCTTCATCGCCTCCCTGTTGCGGCAGGCGGACAAGGACCGGGTCGAAGAGATATTGGACGGCCGCCCCGGCTATACCGACGAGCAGTACCTCGACGACTGGTTGCGGGCGTCCGGCGATCAGGTCGACGTCGCTCTCATCGAGTCGATCATCCGCCGTTCGACGGACACGATCGCCTGGATGCGCGACTTCGGTCAGCGCTGGGCCCCGAGACCGACCCCGCTGCCCGGTGACGTGCCGATCGTCCTCGACGGCGGCGGCCAGAGCCTGCAGGACCGGAACTTCGACCGGTTCGAACGGCTCGGCGGAACGGTCTTCTACGACAGCGCGGTCACCGGCTTCGAGAAGACCGCCGACGGCCGGTACCTGCTCCACGGTTCCGGGCCCGCGTTCCCGGCGATCGCCGACGCGCTGGTGCTGGCGTCGGCGGGCTTCGAGGCGAACGACCGGCTGCGTGAACGTCACCTCGGCGAGGAGTGGCGGGACGTGAAGCTGCGCGGTGTCCCGTTCAACGAAGGCGCTCCCCTGACGGCGGCCGTCGGGCTCGGCGCGGACACGGCCGGCAACTGGGCGAAGTGCCACACCACGCCGCAGGGCATCGAGCTGCCCGATCACATGCTGCCGGGGCAGATGCACAAATCCCACGGTCTCGCCCGGTACGCCTTTCCGCTGGGCGTCGTGGTCAACCGGGAGGGACGCCGGTTCTTCGACGAATCCGGCGGCTACAGCAACCTCACCTACGTCACGCTGGGCCAGAAGATCCAGGAACAGCCGGGGAGGACGGCCTTCCAGATCTTCGACGACAAGGTCGTCTCGGCAGGCGCGCTCCCCAAGGGCTATGTCGGCGACCCCGCGTCGGTGACCGTCTCCTCGATCGAGGAAGGCGCCCGGCGGCTCGGGATCGACGCCGCGAAGCTGACCGCCGAAATCGAGCGGCTGCACGCGGGCCAGGACGAAAAGCGACTCGACACCCCGCCGTACCTGTTCGTCCCGGTGGTCTGCGGGTTGACCTTCACCTACGGCGGGCTGTCCGTCACCCCGGACGCCCAAGTGCGCGGCGGCGGCGAGCCGATCAGCGGCCTCTACGCGGCCGGCGTGATCGTCGGCGGTCTTTACGACCAGGGCTATCCGGGCGGCACCGGGTTGATGGCGGGTGCCGTGCTCGGCCGGGCGGCGGGCACGTCCGCCGCCCGGCACGCCATCCGGTCACGGGGAGGGGAAGCCCGTGTCGGCACCGTCGCTGGCTGAACAGACGATCGTCATCGTCGGGCTCGGCAAGATCGGGTCGCTGTACGCCGCTTGCTACGGCCAGGCGGGGCACCGGATCCGCACGGTGGACATCGGCGAGGGCGCCGACTGGGAGCGGGTCGCCCAGGTACCCGATCCGGCGTCGGTCGACACCTGGGTGGTCGCCACCCCGACGGCGACCCATCTCGCGGTCGTCGACGAGATCCTGCGGCGGCGACCCGATGCCAGTGTCCTGCTGGAGAAACCGGCTTGCTACCCGGAGGACATCGCCGGTCTCAGCCGCACGGTCCGGCGTCATCCCCGGGCCCGGATCATCGTCAACGACGTGTATTGGCACAGCGAAGCCGTGCAACGGTTCGCGGCCTCCGTACGGGAGCTCGGCGAGTCCGATCCGATCGAGAAGATCACCATCGAATTCACCAAGAACCGGGAACTCGACGTCGCGAACGGCAGGTTCGTCGACACCCAGTACGGAGAAGCAGGCTACGAGGGCTTCCACATGTTGAGCATCCTGCGCTCGATCCTGCCCGCCGAGCAGTACCGGACCTACCTGGGCGCGGTGCCCACTTCCGTGACGGCGGAAATGCGAGTGCGGACCACGGTTCCCGGCCTGCCCGACATCGAGCTCTACACGTCGTCGACCGGCGCCATCGCCTTCCCCGAACTGGCCGGATTCGCCTTCCCCGAGAGCGTTTCGCGGGACTTCATCGCCCCTTCGGTCATCCCGTACGGGTCGGAGTTCCGGTACCGCTTCGCGGACGTGGAACTCCGGTCCGGGAACCACGTCACCTTGGTCTTCGAGCCGTTTTTCGGGGTGGACCCCGATCACAAGAACATCCACGCGGTCCACGTCCGGCACCCGGCCCGCCATTTCCGCATCGCCGTCAATCATTTCAAGGAGGCACTTCTGACGCAGCTTGATCTTTTGCGGCACCTCGACGAGGGCACCACGCTGGTCCGCCCCGCGGAGCACCGGTTCCTCGCCGCGCTGGGTTCGGCGATGTTCACCGGCACCTTCCCGCAGACAACGGAAAACGAGAAGTACGCACGAATTGGGAGCGAAGCATGACGCGAAGCATCGAGGATCTTTCGACACTGTTGCGGCCGGCCAAGGACATGCTGCCCGAGGTCTCGGACCGCGACGTGGCGCTGGCCGAGGTCACCGGCCAGGTCAAGAACGACGACGCCGCCCGCGCGTTGTTCGCGAAGGCGTGCCGGTTCGAGGCGCCCTACACGGCGAGCTGGATCCACGGGCCTGGTGACGAATCCCCTTACCTGTCCTTGGAACTGGCCGCGTCCTCGTTGGACGACGACCGCTATCGCGCCCTGCTCGCCGACGTCGTGCTGTCGACGTCGACCTCGATCCCCTTCGATTACCGCGCGCTGGCCGCGGAGAGGCTCGTCCAGGTCGGGGCGGGCGAGTACACCGGTGCCCTCCAGGAGGTCGTCGACGCCTACGAGCCGCTGCCCAAACGCGGCCTGCAGGCGAAGATCGCCGTCCCCACCGACGGTATCGACCATCTCTTCGACATCCCGGAAACGGTGACCGGCAGGCTCAACCTGCTGATCGCGGCCAGCAGGGCGAAGACGCTGGAGAGCAGGCACATGCTCGCCGTGCGCGTCCTCGCGGGCGGCGTCGTGCCGTCGGAGGAGGTCGGCGACGCGGAACGGCTGATCCTCGACGACGTCGGGACCACGATGGTGGCGCCGTCGGACTACCTGGTGCCGTGGGACCAGGAATTCCCCGGCGAGCACGGCTCCGGCCTCACGCTCGCTGAGCTGGTGCGCATCACCCTGATGTGCGGGGAATTCTCGCTTCCGGACACGACCGTCCGGCCGATCCTGGTCGACTTCTACCGCTCGGTGCTGCGCACCTGCGGCCGGTCGATCATCGGGCTCTCGGCCGGTGTGTTCCATGTGGAGCACGGCACGCTCGCCACGCCTTCGTACTACTACCAAGGCCGCGACGCGATCCTCGGCAAGGGCTGCGTGATCGACTGCGTCGGCGGGGCGGTGCTGCAGTCGGGGTCGTTCCTCGGCGGCGGGTACATGCCGATCCTCATCCACACCCACAAGCACATCCGCAAGGGCGGCCAGGCCGCCGCCTCCGAGCGGAAGCAGATCCTTCCCTGTGTCTTCGCGGCGGAAGCGGGCGCCCGGTACCCGATGCACGCGATCGGTCTGTTCGAAACGGTGGACTACCTCGGCAAGGAGACCCCGTACGAGGGGATCCGCGCCATCCCGCACGCCAAGTGACGCACGGCTGAACACGAAATCCGTATCTCGCGATGCCGCCGGGCGGGGCGACTCCGCGCCGCCCGGCGGCATCGAAACTGGAGGGTAAGAGAATGGGTGCAACCATGGGGGCCGAAGTCGCCGTCATCGGCGCGGGCTACGTCGGATTGACGACGGCCGCGTGCCTTTCGTCCTTGGGACACCGCGTCGTCTGCGCGGACGTCGATCAGGAGAAGGTCGACGCGTTGCGGCGCGGTGAGGCGACCATCAGGGAACCGGGGATCTGCGAACTCGTGGTGGACGGGCTGGCTTCCGGGCGGCTGGACTTCGTGCTCGGCGCGAGCGCGGCGGCGGCGAGCGCGGATATCGTGATCCTCTGCGTGCCGACGCCGATGGGCGCGACCGGCGCGGCGGATCTGACCGTGCTGGAATCCGTCGTGACCGAGGTGCGGGATCTGCTGCCGCACGGCTGTGTCGTGGTGAACAAGTCGACGGTTCCCGTCGGCACGGCGGCCCGCGTCGCGGAGCTGATCGACCGGGCCGACGTCGCGGTCGTGTCCAATCCCGAATTCCTGCGCGAGGGATTCGCCGTCCACGACTTCCTGAATCCCGACCGGATCGTGGTGGGCTCGGCCGATCGCGACCCGGTCCCCGCCAGGCGGGTCGCGGCGCTGTACGAGAAGCTCGACACCGCCGTCCTGGTGACCGATTCCGCGAGCGCGGAGTTGATCAAGTACGCGTCCAACTGCTATCTCGCCACCCGTCTGTCCTTTGTGAACACGGTCGCCGAGCTGTGCGAGTACCTCGACGCGAGTATCGACGACGTGACGGCCGGTATGGGATACGACGACCGGATCGGCAAGGCGTTCCTGCGGCCGGGGCCGGGCTGGGGCGGCTCCTGCCTGCCGAAGGACACTTTCGCGTTGCTGCGCACCGCGGAATCGGCAGGCAGCGATTTCGCCCTGCTGCGCGCGGCGATCGACACCAACGTCAAACAGCAGGAACTGGTGGTCGGCAAGGTGCGCAAGGCCGTCGGCGGCGACCTCGCCGGGGTCCGGATCGGCCTGCTCGGCCTGACGTTCAAGGCCGGGACGGACGATCTGCGGGATTCCCCCTCGCTGGCGATCGCGGCCCGGCTGGCCGCCGAAGGCGCGGAACTGTCCGGCTACGACCCCAGCGTCCACGCGCCGGTGCCGGGCGTGACCGACGACGTGCGGATCGCCGGGACCGCCTATCACGCGGCGAAGGGTGCGGCGGCGATCGTGCTGCTGACCGAATGGCCGGAGTTCCGCGCCCTCGACTGGGGGCGGATCGCCGACCGGCTCCACGGCCGGACCGTCATCGACACCCGGAACCTGCTCGACCCGCACACCGTGGCCCGGACGGGACTGGCCTATCAGGGCATCGGTCGTCCGGGCGGTACCGGCGCGCCCGCCGTCGCCATGGTCGCGCACGCGGGGTGACCACCGGGGTGGACGGCGGGTGGTCCCGCTCGTCGTCCCACCCGTCCGGCGTCGGGAACAGGAGGACGGATGCCGAAGCGAACCCGGCCCTGGCCCGCGCTTTTCGCGCTGTGCCTGGGTTTCTTCATGGTCATGCTGGATATCAGCATCGTGAACATCGCGGTGCCGTCGATGGTGCGCGACCTCGGCACCGAGCTGACCGCGGTGATCTGGGTGACCAGCGTGTACCTGCTCGCCTACGCCGTACCGATCCTGCCCGCCAGCAGGCTCGGCGACCGGCTCGGGCCGAAGCGCGTCTTCGTCGCCGGGCTGCTCGTGTTCACCGCGGCGTCGCTGTGGTGCGGGCTTTCCGGCAACGTGGAGACACTGATCGCCGCCCGTGCGGTGCAGGGTCTCGGCGCCGCGTTGATGACCCCGCAGACCACGGCCTTCATCACGCATCTGTTCCCGCCGGACGAACGAGGCCCGGCGATGGGTGCCTGGGGCAGTGTCGCGGGCCTCGCCATGATCGCCGGTCCGGTGCTGGGCGGGCTGCTCGTGGATCAGCTCGGCTGGGAGTGGATCTTCTTCGCGAACGTCCCGGTCGGGCTGATCGCGCTGGTGCTCACCGTCGTGCTCGTCCCCGACTGGCGGCCGGGGAATTCGCATCGCTTCGACGTTCCCGGGATCCTGCTCTTCGGCGCCGGCCTCGTCTGCGTCGTCTTCGGTATCCAAAATGGACAGACGTACGGCTGGGGAACGGCTTTCGACATCATCGGGGCGGGCGTGGTGCTGCTGGGCGGTTTCGTCCTGTGGCAGCGGGTCAACCGCCGCGAACCGCTGCTGCCGTTGCGGATCTTCCGCCATCGCGACTTCTCCCTCGGCGCCGCGTCGGCGGTGACGGTCGGCTTCACGATGACCGGCATGCTCCTGGTGTTCGTCGTCTACATACAGTCGGTACTCGGCCTGTCCCCCACCGACGCCGGTCTGCTCATCGCGCCGCTCGCCGTGGTGTCCGGCGGCGTCGCGCCGTTCGCGGGCAGGCTGTCGGACCGGGTGAACCCCAAGTACCTGCTGATGTCCGGGATGCTCGCCCTGTGCGGCGGGCTCTGCGTCGTCTCGCTGGTGCTCATCCCGGCGAGCTCGCCGCTGGCCCTGCTTCCCGGGCTGCTGCTCTGCGGTCTCGGTGTCGGGTTCACCTTCTCCCCGATGAACAACGTGACCATCAACTCCGTCGAGCGATCGCTGGTCGGCAGCGCGTCGGGCATCTTCAACACCGCGCGCCAGGTCGGCGGCGTGCTCGGCAGCGCGGCCGTCGGAGTCCTGCTGGGGGCGCGGACCAGTGCCTCGATGGCGGACCGGGCGAACGAAGCCGCGGCCGGGCTGCCCGCCGAGCTGCGGCAGCGTTTCCTCGACCAGTTCACGGAAGAGGTCGCGGCAGGCGAGTTCGGGGGCGTCCCCGAGGTCGCCGCGGATCTGCCTGCCCAGGCACGGGAGCTGGTCTCCCAGGTCACCGGTGCCGCGCTCACGGACGCCGTCAAGGCCGCTTTCCTGCTTCCGGCCGGCGCGCTGCTCCTCGGTGTGGTGTGCGCGGTGAGCCTGCGCGGGCCGATCGGGCAGGACAGATCGCCCGATCGGATGACCGCGACCCGGTGATCATCGGCCTCACCCTGGCTACCGTCACGTCATGACACTCGTTCCGACGGTCGATCTGAGCATCTGGGACGGCGGCGACCGCACACGGCTCGCGCGCGCCGTCGACGAGGCGTTGACGCGCGTGGGGTTCCTGCAGATCGTCGGGCACGGCATCCCGCGGGCGACGATCGACGCCATGTGCGAAGCGACCGCGGCCTTCTTCGCGCTCCCTGTCGAGGAGAAGCTCCGTTCCGCGCCCGCCGACCGCGCCTCGGATCGCGGATACGCCGCCGAAGGCACCGAAGGGCTGGCGTACAGCCTCGGGGAGACGACGCCGCCCGACCTGTCGGAATCGTTCGTCATCGGCGCGGAGCACATCGACGGCGAAGACCCGTACGGCTTCTTCGTGCCGAACATCTGGCCCGAGCTGCCGGAGAACCTGCGGCCCGCGCTCACGGCGTACGCCGACGAAGCGCACCGCGTCGCACGAGTGCTGCTGGAGATCTTCGAGAAGGCACTCGGGCTCCCCGACGGCTACCTCGGCGCGTACACCCGGCACCCGACACGCACCTTGCGGGTGAATCACTTCGAACGGCGGGCCGGAGCCCCCGAACCCCTGCCCGGCCAGATGCGGCTCGGCGCGCACACCGACTACGGCATCGTCACCGTGCTCTACGCCGACCCCGTCCCCGGCCTGCAGATCCACGGCCCCGACGGCGGCTGGCACGACGTGATACCCGCCGAAGACGCGCTGGTCGTGAACCTCGGCGACCTCACCGCGCAGTGGACCAACGACCGCTGGCGCTCCACCCTGCACCGGGTCGTGCCGCCGTCCGGGCCGGGGCCGTCACGACGGCGAAGCGTGGCGTTCTTCTTCGACGGCGACCACGACGCGCGGTTCGAATGCCTCCCGACCTGCCGGTCCGCCGAGAACCCGCCGAAATATCCGCCGGTCCTCGGTGGCGCGCACCTGTACGCCAAGATCACCGGCGGGCGGACCCTGGAACCGGCCGACGCGATGAACACCGCGACCGGCCGCGGCTGAGGGAGACTATCCCTGCCGCCGAGGCCGAAGGCTCCTTTCGTCGCATCAGACGCGGCGAAGGGAGCCTTCAGCCCACTACCGGCAGCCGAAACCGGCGCTGAGGGAAAATTCGCGGAGAACGATGTCCGGTCCGGCCCGGCGGCTCCGACGTCCCCGGCAGAAGGCACCGGAGAGGTGCCGGCCGAGAGGAGAAAACCGTGAAGTACATGATCATGATGTTCGGGTCGCAGAAGGACCTCGCCGACATCGGCGGCTCCTGGAGCGCCGACGAGGTCAAGGCCCTGCACGAGTTCATGGCCAAGTGGAACAACGACCTGGTCGAGTCCGGCGAGTTCGTCGACGCGCAGGGTCTCTCCCAGCCGGCGCACGCGCGCCGCGTCTCCCTGCGGGACGGCGCGCCCGTGGTGACGGACGGACCGTACGCCGAGACGCAGGAGGTCCTGGTCGGGTACACGACCGTCGACTGCGCGAGCTACGACCGCGCGACCGAGATCGCCGCCCAGCTGGCGAACACCCCGCATCCGGAAGGCAGCGACCTCGGCCGCGACTGGTACGTCGACATCCGGCCGTGCGCCGACAGCTTCGAAGAACTGGAGCTCTAAGTGCCGGACATCGGCGTCGAGGATCTGCTGCGTGAGCTTTCGCCGCAGGTCCTCGGCGCCGTCGTCCGCCGCTACGGTCATTTCGACCTGGCGGAGGACGCGACGCAGGAGGCACTTCTCGCGGCCGCGACGCAATGGCCGGCCGAAGGGCGGCCCGAGAATCCGCGCGCGTGGCTCATCACCGTCGCTTCACGGCGGCTGACCGATCTGCTCCGCGCCGAGCAGGCACGGCGACGTCGCGAGGACACCGTCGTCCAGTGGAAGCTGCCGGAGGAGCATCTCGCACCCGCGGCGGACCGGACGGCGGCCGACACGGACGACACGCTCATCCTGCTCTTCCTGTGCTGCCACCCGTCTCTCTCGCCCGCGTCGCAGATCGCGCTGACCCTGCGGGCGGTCGGCGGCCTCACCACGGCGGAGATCGCCCGCGCGTTCCTGGTCCCCGAGGCGACGATGACCCGGCGGATCACCCGCGCGAAGGCGGGTGTCAAGGCCAGCGGCGTCCCGTTCGGCCTGCCGCCGGAACCGGGGCGGCTCGACGCGGTGCTCCACGTGCTGTACCTGATCTTCAACGAGGGTTACGCCAGCACGTCCGGGCCCGATCTGGTGCGGAGCGATCTTTCCGCCGAAGCCATCCGGCTGGCCAGGATCGTCCACCGGCTGGCCCCGGACGACGGCGAGGCCACCGGCCTGCTCGCGCTGATGCTGCTCACCGACGCGCGCCGCCCGGCGAGGACGGGGCCGGACGGCGCGCCGATCCCGATGTCCGAACAGGACCGGGGCCGGTGGAACGCCGGATACGTCGCCGAGGGCATCGCGCTGCTGTCCGAAGCGCTGCCGAACGGGCCGACCGGGCCGTTCCAGATCCAGGCGGCGATCGCCGCGCTGCACGACGAGGCGCCGAGCGCCGAGGAGACCGACTGGCCGCAGATCGTGGCACTGTACGAGGTTCTGCTGCGGCTCTCCGACAATCCCGTGGTGGCGCTGAACCACGCGGTCGCCGTCGGAATGGCCCGCGGGCCACGGGAAGGGCTGGCGGCGCTGGACGAACTCGGCGACCGGATCTCCGGCGACCACCGGTTCCACGCCGCTCGCGCCCATCTGCTCGAAATGGCCGGGGACACCGCCGAAGCCGTCGAGTCCTATGTGGACGCCGCACGGCGGGCGCCCGGCCTGCCGCACCAGCGCTACCTCCACGCCCGCGCCGAGCGCCTCCGCTGATCACGCGAGTCCCGTCTCCAATCACGCATGATCGCTCTCCAATCACGCGTGATCGCTCCCCAATCACGCGTGATCGCCGTTCGAGCACGTCGAGCCGGTCCGTGAAGGCCTCCTTGAGAGACCCAGAGTCCCTCAAGGAGGCCTTCACGGACTTGGCCGAGGGGTCAGCAGGTGAGCAGCAGACCGGTGATCGCCGTGCAGGTCGACGACGCGGTGTCGTTGGCCGCGTTCGGGTCGGCCACGGAGCTCTGCGTGATCTTCGCGGTCGTCTTGACCGGCCCGACGCTCAGCAGTCCCGCGGCCACCGTGAACTTCGCCGTCGCACTGGCTCCGGACGCGAGCGACGAGAAGTCGCAATTGACGACCTTCGTGCCGCTCGGGTTCGAGCAGACGGACGAGCCGGTGAAGCGCAGCCCGTTGCCGAGGGTCGACGCCACCCGGATCCCGGACGCCGCGGCCGGGCCCGCGTTCGTGACCTTGACCGTGTAGTCGATCGACGACGTCAGGATCCCGCGCGGGGACGCGGTCAGCGTGACCCCGAGATCCGCCGCGCTCGGCGTGCTGGAGATGGTCAGCACGGGGCCGTCGAGGATCTCGAAACTGTAGTTGTCGCCGACGAACTGGTGCTGCAGCGTGACATCGCCCAGCGGAGCGTCGTCCTTGACCCGCAAGGTGAACACCACGGTCTTGCTCTGCCCGGGGGTCACGGTGCCGACGCCGCCGCGGATGCTGCCGCCGAGCACGTCGCAGGCGAACGCGCCGGGACAGGACACCAGGTCGACGATCCCCGGCAGCGAGGACTCCTTGCCGTAGAGCGTCGCCTTGCCGCCCTCGATCGTCGACGTCGCGTCGGCGTTGTAGACGGTCTGCGTCACGGTGAACGTCTGTCCACGTTGGACGGTTGTCGGCGAGACCTCCACCGCGCTGGTCGGCGGGGCGGCGAGAGCGGAGGTGGGCGCCACGAGCATGATCGTGGCCACCGCGGCCACCAGAGAGAGAAGTGAGGCTCTTCGAAGCTTCATTCGGTTCTCACTATTCCGGTCGGGGGCGTCGCGCCGATCGGTGCAGACAACGATCAGTCGCCAAGGAACGGACATTCGTTACCACCGTGTCCCGCCAAGTGGCCCGTCGGCCTCACCCGCTCGGAGTAACCGGGGCGCGTGTCACCAGGTCGGCTCACCGCGAAGCGCCGGAAGCAGATTCGCCTCCTCGTAGGCGAAATGTTCCTCGAGCCCGGCGGCGACCCGTTCGAATTTCTCGCGCACGGCACCGCGGTCTCCCTCGCTCTGCAGCAAGGTGTCGAGATCGAGCAGCGCGCGGGACACGGTTTCGTGCTCCCGGCGCAGCCGTTCCAACGCCGGCGCGAGCCCGGGATGGGCCTTCTCGATCGCGGTGAACGCGCCGTCCTCGCGGAGATGGTGCATACGCAGGTCGTTGCAGAAGGTCACGCAATGGCCGAGCAGTTCGCGCCGCAGACCCGACCGGTCAGCGACCGGGCCGCCGTCGAGTTCGGCCCGTGCCGCCGCCAGGGTCTTCCTGAGCTCGCCATGGTGGACGAGCAGCTGATCGGCGATCGCGCGGCCACGGGCGGCATCGACTTCCAGCAGGTGCAACGCGAACCCGCGTTCCTCGCCTTCGAGCGGCACGGCACGCGCGGCGTGCGGCACCCCGTCGATCTCGAGTGTCACTTGTGGACTGGCGAGAAGGTCGCGATACCAAGGCGAATCGTCGCCGGGCGCGGACACCAGGTACCGGCTCCCGGAAGGGCGGCACGCGACGCGAGTGGTGCGGGGACGCCCCGTTTCGGCGTCCGCGGTGGTCATCAGCAACGGAACTCCCCAGGTAGCATCAGCGTGAGAGCTATTTGCTTTGCAAACAAAGCCTCTTTGCTTGCAAAGGTATCCAGGAGGGTGGCCGGTGTCAACCGAGGACATGGAAGTCGACGACGCCGTGCGGGCCTTGCTGCTGCTCATGCCGCGGATGGTCGGACGGGCGAAGCGGATCAAGATCCCCGAAGAACTCCAGTCGCTGTCGCTGGCTCCGCGGCACCTGTCGCTGCTGTCGTACCTGCTCTTCGACGGGCCGATGACGGTGAACGAGCTGGCCGAACGGCTCGAGGTCGCCCCGACCACGGTGAGCCTGATGGTCGGCGAACTGAGCAAGAAGGACGTGCTCGACCGGCGCGAGGACGAGACGGACCGCCGCCGGCGGATCGTCGCCATCACCGACCGGATGCGGCCCGCGATCGACGGCTGGCTCGCGCAGGGTGCCCGCGCCTGGCAGAAGGCGCTCGCGCCGCTGAGCCCGGCCGAGCGGCGGACGTTCGTCGACACCCTGCGCGCGTACGAAGACGGACTGACGGACTAGGAGGACCAGTGCGCTACCTGCTCATGCTCGGCGGAACCGTCGGCGACGAAGGGCTCGACACGGACATCACCGAACCCTGCCGCGCCTGGGCCGGGGAGCTGACGCGGCGCGGCCTGCGCGTCGAGGGGATGGGCCTGCACCCGCCCGAGACGGCGACGACCGTCCGTGTCCGGGGTGGCGAGGCGCTGCTCACCGACGGCCCGTTCGCCGAGACGAAGGAACAGATCGGCGGCATCACCATCCTCGAATGCGAGAGCCGCGAGCAAGCCGTCGAGGCGGCGAAGACCCATCCGTGGGCCGCGATCGGCACTATCGAAGTCCGCGAGATGCTTTAGGCGATCCGCACGGTGACCTGGTTGTCGGCATAGGTGTAGGCCACGTATTCGAATTCGACACCGGTGCGTTCGACGTATTCCAGCCACGCCTTGTGCTCGTGCCGCTGCCAGCCGGGGTAATTGAAGAACTCGTCGAAGTGCACGATGCTGCCGGACCGCAGCCGCGGTCCCACCAGGTCGAGCACGGTTTTCGCCGAGCTGTACAGATCACCGTCCACGTGCAGGAAATCGACGACGCCTTCGTGCCGCTCGAGAAAGCCGGGAAGCGTGTCGGCGAAAAGCCCGACGACGAGCTCGGCACCGGGGACGTCCGGCAGGTCGTCGCGCGCGAAGGAACCGGCGGGCATCCCGTTGAGCCAGTTCTCCGGCAGCCCCTGGAACCAGTCGAACCCGTAGGTCTCGACGCCGCCACGGGCCCGGGCGATCACGCGCAGCGTGTTCCCGCTCGCGACGCCGAATTCGAGGGCCATTCCTCCTGACGGGGCAAGGGAAAGCGCGTACGCGAGAGTCTCTTGTGGACGTGCGAAGTGTTTTGTCCCGGTGAGGTGCTCACGGGCGAACCGGTTGCTGTCGCGGGCCGCGTCCTGATCGCCCGCGTAGATGATGTCGCGACGGCTCCGGATTTCGAACTCGACGATCCGATCGAAACAGCGGTCCCCCTGGCGGACGATCTCCGCCCGCAATTCCGCGGCGACCCGTTCCAGTTCCGCCGTATAGGGATCATGGAATCGCCGGGCGAGCCGGTGCAGGCCCCGGCCGAACGTTCCGCGGGCCGAACGGCCCAAGGTCTTCAGGGCTGAATGGGGTACCAGGTGACGCATTCCGGGACGATACACCAGAACCGTTCGGGTGAACGGGACCAGAACATCCCCGGGGCCGGTTTCGTTGCGGTAACCGAGGGGTCCGCTCCTAGCATCGCGTTCGCCGCCGGTACCCGGGTACCGGCACGGAGAAAAGGAGCACGATGAGCAGCATCGTCATCTTCGGGGCGGGCGGACGCGCGGGGCGGCGCGCCGTCGCCGAAGCCGTGAGCCGCGGGCATCTGGTCACCGCCGCCGTCCGGGATCCCAGCCGCCACGCGGATCTCGCCGGGGACAACGTCACCTTGACCGCCGCCGACGTCACCGTCGCGGAAGACGTCGCGAAGGCCGCCGCCGGGCACGACGCCGCGATCAGTTCCATCTACCGCGCGGATCTCCCGTCACGCGAGTACTACCCAGCCGCCGCGCACGCGCTGATCGACGGACTCGGCCGGGCCGGTGTCGCGAGGCTGGTCGTCGTCGGTATCGGGTCGGCGCTGGAGGTCGAGCCGGGCGTCGCCTTGCACGACCGGCCGGGCGTGCCGCCGGAGCACCGCGAGTTCTCGCTCGGGCACACGGCGGAGCTGGAGGTCTTCCGTGCGTCCGGCGACGGGCTCGACTGGGTGGTCGTCGCGCCGCCACCGGTATTCCTCGACGAACACGCCGAGCGCACGGGCGTGTACCGCAGCGGGGACCACCGGGTGCTGCCGCGCGCCGAGGACGCGAAGCCGTTCTCCTACGCGGATCTCGCGGTCGCGCTGGTCGACGAGATCGAGCGGCCGGAGCATTCGAGGGCGATGGTCGCCGTCGACTACTGACCCCCAGCTCAAGCCTCGTGAGTGGCGAGGACGGTTAGAACCGTCCTCGCC
>NZ_JBHXIB010000014.1:55350-61266 GCF_042723975.1 Amycolatopsis sp. NPDC058340
GGCCGGCTTTTTTGTGGGGGTTTGTCCGCCGACCACACCCCCCCCCCACAACACCCGTGTTTGGGGGCCAGGACGGTTAGAACCGTCCTCGCCACTCACGAGGTGACTCAGCGCTCCGGCGAGTCCCCGCCGTTCTGCTCGGCCAGGAACCGCTCGAACTGGTTACCCAGCTCCTCGGCGGTCGGCATGTGCTCGACCGACTCCGCGAGCAGGCTTTCCTTGCCGGACGCCTCCATGAACGTGTCGTACTGCTGCTCCAGCGCGCGCACGACGTCGGCGACCTTCTCCGAGCCGGCGACCTGGCGGGCGATCTCGGCCTCGGCCTCGTGCGAGGCCTCCCGCAGCTCCCCGTCCGGCAGGTTCAGCCCGGTCGCCGCGGCGACGGCGCCGAGCAGGTTCAGCGCGGCGCTCGGGTACGTCGAGTCCGCCAGGTAGTGCGGCACGTGCGCGGCGAACCCGGACGCGTCGTGCCCCCACTGGCCGAAGCGGAACTCCAGCAGCCCGGCGATACTGCCCGGCACCTGCATCCGGTTGGGCAGCGGGCGGTGCTCCCCGACCAGCTCGTTCCGCGTCGCGTGCGCGGTCACGCCGAGCGGGCGGGTGTGCGGCGCGCCCATCGGGATGCCGTGGAAACCGGTGGTGAGCCGGACGTCCCAGCGTTCCACCAGCCCGCGCACGGCCGCGCAGAACCGCTCCCAGTCGTGGTCCGGCTCCGGCCCGGTGAGCAGCAGGAACGGCACGCCGTCGGCGTCGTGCAGCAGGTGGACGACCAGTTCGGGGGCGTCGTAGTCCTCCCAGTGGTCGATGGCGTAGGTCATCGCCGGACGCCGCGAGCGGTAGTCGATGAGCCGGTCGACGTCGAACCGCGCGATCACGCGGTGCTCGGAGGAGTTCAGGAGCTGCTCGGCGACGAGCTTGCCCGCGGAGCCCGCGTCCATGAAGCCGTCGAAGTAGTGCAGGAGCACGGCCCCGCCGAGGTCAGGGACGTCCGAGTCCACCTCGTACAGGTCTTCCGGGTCCAGCGCCACCAGATCCTCCAGGTTTCGTGCGTGCAACCGTCTACGGGTGGCAACGCCCCGATAGGGGGTATCCATTCCGCCGGCCGTGGCCGAAATCCTATCGGTCCGTGACAGGTGTCGTGGTCGGTCCGCACCGAGGTGGTGCAGGGTGAAGGGGTGACGGAAGAGATCCTGGCCCTGCGTCCGCCCGCCAATCGGGTGAGCAGGCGCGCCATCGGCTACTGGACGGTGTGGGCCGCGGTCGGCTGGGTGATCCTCGTCGCGGCGCAGGCCGTGTTCGTGTTCACGAGTGACGACGCGCCGACGTGGCTCACGGTGACGTTGACGATCTCGTGCGTGCTCGCGCCCCTGCATCTGCTGGTCATGCCGCAGTGGCGCTACCGGATCCACCGCTGGGAGGTCACCGGCGAGGCCGTGTACACCCAGGAAGGCTGGCTCAAACAGGACTGGCGGATCGCGCCGATCTCGCGGATCCAGACCGTCGACATCGAACGCGACCCGGTCGAGCAGCTGTTCCGGCTGGCGAAGATCACCGTGACGACCGCGTCGGCCGCGGGCCCGGTCAAGATCTCCGGTCTCGACCACGCCCAGGCGCTCGCGCTGGCCGCGGAACTCACCAGGACCACGCAGGCCACGCCGGGTGACGCGACATGAGCACCGAGGCACCGCCCGACCCCGGCGACTGGCACCGGCTCGACCGCCGGATGCTGCTGATCCGCCCTGTCCTCGACGTCGTCAAATCGCTGCCGGTGCTGATCGGGACGGTGCTCCTCGGCCGCGGCAACGGCTGGGAGTGGTTCGGCCTCGGCGTCACCGCGCTGACCGTGATGGTCGGCGTCTCGCACGTGCTCACGTCGCGGTACCGGATCGCGGACGGCCAGGTGGAGTGGACGACGGGACTGCTGCTGCGCAAACATCGCGCGATCCCGCTGGACCGGATCCGCACGGTCGACGTCACTTCGGAACCGAAGCACCGTTTGTTCTCCCTCAGCGCCGTGCGCATCGGCACCGGACGGCATTCAGCGGTCCAGGGCGCGGGCGACGATCAGCTGGTGCTCGACGCCGTCAGCCAGGCCGAGGCGCACCGCCTGCGCACGGTTCTCTTGCACCGCAAGGAGATCACCGAGACCACCCGGCCACCCGAACAGGTCGTCGCGGAAGTCGACCGCAAGTGGGTGCGGTACGCGCCGTTCACCCTGTCCGGGCTCGCCGTGGTGGGCGCGGTGTTCGCCGCGGTCTGGCATTTCGCGCACCAGCTGGACATCGCCCCGGAGAACGTCGGACCACTGCGGGACCTCCTGGACGGCCTGGCGGACACGGCGCTGTGGCTGGTCGTCGTCGTGGCGGCGGCGGGCCTGCTCGTGGTCGTCTCACTGCTGTCGGTCGGCGGCTACGTGCTGTCGTTCTGGAACTTCAAGCTCACCAGGGAATCGGAGGGCACGCTGCACGTCCGGCGCGGGCTGATCACCACGCGTTCGGTGTCCATCGAAGAGGAACGGCTCCGCGGCGTCGAGGTGAAGGAGCCGCTGCCGCTGCGGATCGCGGGCGGGGCGCGGCTCACCGCGATCGCGGGCGGGCTGCGCGAGGGCAAGGGCGGCGACAAGGGCGGCGGGCTCCTGCTGCCGCCCGCGCCCGTCGGCCGGGTCCACGAAGTCGCGGCCGAGGTGTTGCGGGAGAACTTCGACCCGGCCACCGTGCCGCTGAACCGGCATCCGAGACGGGCGCTGACGAGGCGGCTCACCCGTGCGATCGGCGGCGTGCTGCTGCTCGCGGCGGCACTGTTCGGGCTGGCCTGGATCGATTTCCTGCCGTCGTGGATGTGGCAGGTCGCGCTCGGCCTGGTGCCGTTCGCCGCGCTGGTGGGCTGGGACCGTTACCGCAACCTCGGCCACGCGATCGTCGGGCGGTACCTGGTCAGCCGGTCCGGTTCGCTGGCGCGGGCGACGGTGGCGATCCGGCGTGAGGGTGTCACCGGCATCGTCGTCAGCCGGTCGTTCTTCCAGCGCCGCGCCGGATTGATCACCGTGACGGCGCCGATCGCGGCGGGCAGGGGCGGCTACCAGGTGGTCGACGTCGGCAAATCGGCCGGGCTCGCGATGGCGGAGCGGGCCGCGCCCGGTCTGCTCACGCCCTTCCTCCGCCGGGACGCTCAGCGGTAGCCGGTGACGTCCGCGGGCAGGCCGGGGTCCTGGACTTCGACGAGATAGCGCCAGCAGTCGGGCCTGCTGCCGTCGAGGTCGGTGAATCCGTATTCCTTCGCCAGTTCGCCGCTGGAAACCGATTTCCCGTTCCAGCGGGCGACTTCCGCGTCACCGGCCAGCGCCGCGACCGCCCTGCCGACGAACGCCGGGCTTTCGGAAATGGCGAAATGCGGCTGCACCTTCGTCGCGTCACGCCAATTCTCTTCCGTCACCCGATAAGCGTCGAGCATCGCTTCGGAACGCAACCAGCCCGGCGTGACGGCAACCGCGGTACCGCCATGCGGTGCCAATTCGTGACCGAGCGCGAACGCCATCCGGTTCACCGCGGTCTTGGCGAGATCGTAGAAGAACGAAACGCGGTAGTTCTCCGAGTTGTATTCGGCGGTGCCGTCGTTGACCTCGACGACCAGCGCGCCCGGATTCCTGATCATGAGCGGAAGCGCGAAATGACTGGTGATCGCATGCGTGTCGACGGCGAGCCGGAGCGTCCGCAGCCCGATGTCCAAAGTGGACCCCCAGACCGTCTTGCCCCATTCGATGGGCGCGCCGTAGATGTCGTTGACCAGCACGTGCAGCGCGCCCTGCTCGGCGTCGATCCGTTCCACCAGTTCGCGGACCTGGTCCGCCGCCAAATGGTCCACACCGATCGCGATCCCGTGCCCGCCCGCCTCGTCGACGAGCGCGGCCGTCTCCTCGATCGTCTCCGGGCGATTCATTTCCGATCGCCGGGAACCGGTACTGCGGCCGGTCACGTAAACGGTCACTCCGGCGGCACCCAGCTGGACCGCTATTCCGCGGCCCGCACCGCGAGTCGCCCCGGCGACCAACGCGATCTTGCCCGCCAATGGCTTTTCCATGGCCCGAACCTAGCAAGAAGTCCGCTTGTTCGTGGACCAAAGTCCCTGGTCGGCAATTCACACAATGTGCTACTTTCTTGACTCTTCGTGATTCCCCGGCGAGAGGTCGAGATGACGCCTGCCGCACGATCCCTGGACACCACCGCCCCGCCGAAACGCACCCCCGGCGCCAGCAGCTCACGCAAGGTCCTGCAGCTGCTGCTCTCGTTCTCCGAACGCCGCTGGGACGCGAGCGTCGCCGAACTGGCCGCGAGGATCGGCACCCCGGTCGCCACGACGTACCGCTATGTGGCGCTGTTGAAGGAACTCCAGCTCCTGGAGGAGGGGAAGACGGGGCGCTATCACGTGACGAGCCAGGTGATGCCGCTCGCGCGGGCCGCGCAACTGGCGAACGACCTCGCCCGCCTCGCCCGGCCGTCGATGGAGGAGGCGGCCCGCGACCTCGGCGAGACGGTGCTGCTGTTCCAGCATTTCGGCGATTCCGCGGTCTGCGCGGACCGGGTCGAATGCGAACGCGCGATGCGGTTCACCTTCCAGCCGGGGCATTCCGTCCCGCTCGGTACCGGCGCGTCGGGCAAGATGCTGCTCGCCATGCTGCCGGAGGGGGAACGCGAACGAAGACTTTCGTCGATCGTCCAGCACCGCGGCCCGAGCGTGCGGGAAGAGGTCAAACGTGCCGGGGCGAACCGGTATTCGGTGAGCTGGGGCGAACTGGACGACGGTGTCTGGTCGTGTTCGGTGCCGATCCCGAGCACCGGGCACCGGCCCGCGGTGCTCACCTTGGCCGCCCCCGCGACCCGGATCGGCGACGACGCGAAACGGGCCGCCATCGTCGCGCTCCAGTCGTACGCGGGCCGGATCCACCGCGCCGTTTCGTCGTTCGCCCTCTGATCACGCGAGTTCCGCCTCCAATCACGCGTGATCGCCGTTCAATCACGCGTGTGCGCCCTCCGATCACGCGTGTTCCCCCCTCGCGGTAATTCGCGCGCGGCCGCTCGGCGCGGCGGGTAGAACTCGATCCGTGATCCGACTCGCCACTCCCGAGGACCTGCCCGCGCTCCAGGACATCGAACGCGCCGCGGGCGAACCGTTCCGCGCGCTCGGCATGGCCGCGATCGCCGACGACGACCCGCCGTCGATCGCGGACCTCGCGGCCTTCCAGCGCGACGGCCGGGCCTGGGTCTGGGACGCCGGCGACGGCCCGGCGGCGTACCTGCTCGCCGAGGTCGTCGACGGCCACGGCCACATCGAGCAGGTGTCCGTCCATCCCGATCACGCGCGCCGGGGTCTCGGGCGGCGGCTGATCGAACACGCCGCGGAGTGGGCATCGCGCGAAGGCCTCGCCGGGCTGACGCTGACGACGTACGCCGACGTGCCGTGGAACGCGCCGTACTACGCCCGGCTCGGCTTCGCGACACTCGACGAAGAGAGCCTCACTGAGGGCCTTCGCGCCGTCCGTGCCCACGAAATCGCCCGCGGCCTGGACGCGTGGCCGCGGGTGACCATGCGGCGATGACTCGGCACCTCCTACTGAAGGTGCCTGTCCGTGAAGGCCTCCTTGAGGGACCCAGAGTCCCTCAAGGAGGCCTTCACGGACTTGGGCACACAGGCGGTGTGAGCACAGGCGTGACTCGCGTGATCAGGGGCGTGACTCGCGTGGCTGGAAGCCGCACTCGGGGTGTTCCGCCGCCGATCACGTGAGTTCCGGCTTCGATCACGTGAGTGCGGCCGATCGGTACAGGGTGGTCGTGAATTGTTATTATGGGTTTAAACCCAAAACCCCCACACTTCCCACCCCCCGGCGGGGTACCGCGCGGGGGGGGGTGGGGTTGGGACAGG